>JBOFBK010000001.1:0-14891 GCA_051645525.1 Dermatophilaceae bacterium
TCAACAAGGTGTGCCTCTCCGGCATCGACGCCATCGCGCTCGCCGACCAGCTGATCCGGGCGGGCGAGTTCGACGTCGTCGTGGCGGGCGGGCAGGAGTCGATGACGAACGCGCCGCACCTGCTCGAGAAGAGCCGCGACGGCTTCAAGTACGGCGACGTCACGATGCACGACCACCTGGCCGCCGACGGGCTCTGGGACGCCTTCACCGACCAGCCGATGGGGTTGCTCACCGAGTCGGCCAACACCGGCGACCTCGCGTTCACCCGAGAGCAGCAGGACGCCTTCGCCGCCCGCAGCCACCAGCTCGCCGCCCGCGCGTGGAAGGACGGCCTGCTCGACGACGAGGTCGTCACCGTGTCGATCCCGCAGCGCCGGGGCGAGCCGGTGGAGTTCCGCACCGACGAGGGCATCCGCCCCGACACCACGCCGGAGTCGCTGGCCGGCCTGCGCCCGGCCTTCGCCAAGGACGGCACGATCACCGCCGGCTCGGCCTCGCAGATCAGCGACGGCGCGTGCGCCGTGGTCGTGATGAGGCGGTCGCGGGCCGAGGAGCTCGGGCTCACCTGGCTCGCCGAGATCGGCGCGCACGGCGTGGTCGCCGGGCCCGACTCCACCCTGCAGAGCCAGCCGGCCCGGGCCGTCGCCAAGGCCTGTGCGCGAGAGGGCATCTCGCCCGCCGACCTCGACCTCGTCGAGATCAACGAGGCGTTCGCGGCGGTCGGCCTGGCCTCCGCCAAGGAGCTCGGGCTCGACCTCGAGAAGGTCAATGTGGGCGGCGGCGCCATCGCCCTCGGCCATCCGATCGGGATGTCCGGGGCGCGCATCACGCTGCACCTCGCCCTCGAGCTGGCCCGGCGCGGTGGTGGCGTGGGCGCCGCCGCCCTGTGCGGCGGTGGCGGCCAGGGTGACGCGCTCGTCATCCGCGCACCGGCACGGGGCTGACCCTCATCGGCGCTCCGGAACCGGCCGGTTCGCGCGCGGTCGACGTCGCGGCGCTCGTCGCCGGAGCCCGCCGCGGTGAGCCCCGCGCCGTCGGCCGGCTGGTCTCACTCGTCGAGAGCGGTCATCCGGCGCTCCCGGAGGCGATGGCCGCGCTCGCCCTCCACACCGGGCGGGCCCACGTCGTGGGGCTCACCGGGGCGCCCGGCGTGGGCAAGTCCACGACGGTCGGTGCACTCGTCGGCGCCTACCGGCGGCGCGGCCGCCGCGTCGGCGTGCTCGCCGTCGACCCCACGTCGCCGTTCACCGGAGGCGCCCTGCTCGGCGACCGCATCCGGATGACGGAGCACGCCGCCGACCCGGGGGTGTTCATCCGCTCGATGGCCACCCGTGGCCGGCTGGGCGGCCTGTCGTGGGCCACACCCCACGCGGTGCGGGTGCTCGACGCGGCGGGCTGCGACGTGGTCCTGGTCGAGACGGTGGGCGTGGGGCAGTCCGAGATCGACGTCGCAGCCACCGCCGACACCACCGTGGTGCTGCTCGCACCCGGCTGGGGCGACGGCGTGCAGGCGGCGAAGGCCGGGGTCCTCGAGATCGCCGACGTGCTCGTGGTCAACAAGGCCGACCACGACGGAGCCGACCGCACGGTGCGCGAGCTGCGCCACGCCGTCGGCCTCGCCGACCGGCCCGACGGTGCGTGGCGCGTCCCCGTGCTGCGCACCGAGGCGGTCCGCGGCGAGGGTCTCGAGGAGCTCGCCGACATGATCGACGAGCACCGAGAGCGCTTGGGCGAGAACGGCATTCGCGAACGTCGAGAACGCCGCGCCCGGGCCGAGATCGAGTCCGTCGCGACCGAGGCGATACGCGCTCGGCTGGCGACCGCCGACGGCGGCGACCGGCTGGCCCGGCTCGCCGCCGAGGTCGCGACCGGCCGGCTCGACCCCTATGCCGCGGCCGACGCGCTCGTCCGGACCGACCACTGACCCTCCGCGAACGTGGATGAAATCGGTCGTCCTGTCGACGATGATCACCCACGTTCTCGACCGGAGAGGGGCAGCACGCACCGGAATACCGGATGACGTGGCGCGCCTCGAGGGGCAGACTCGCCGCTCGTGACTCCCGACCCCGACCCGCCGGATCCCACCACCGCGCCCGCCGTCCCGGACGGGGCCAGCGCACCTGGTCTCTCGGGCGCGGCCGCGACATCCGATCTCCTGGACCTGGCCGCGAAGCCCACCCTGCGGGGCCGGCTGGTGACGCTGCGCCCGTTCCGCGACGGCGATGCCGAGGTGATGGCCGGCATCCTGTCCGACCCCGAGGTGCGGCTGCTCACCGGGAGTGTGGACACCACGGCGGAGGCCCACGAGCCGCAGCCTGCCGACGACCGGCTGCGGGACTGGTACGCCACGAGGAACGACCAGCCCGACCGGCTCGACCTGGCCGTCGAGGATGCCGCCACCGGGCGACTCATCGGCGAGGTGGTGCTGAACGAGCTCGACCGGGACGCGCTCACCTGCAACCTGCGGGTGCTGCTCGGCCCGGATGGCCGCGGCGGCGGGCGCGGCACCGAGGCGGTCGCGATGGTGAGCGCGTACGGCATCCGGACCCTGCGGCTGCGCCGCATCACCCTCGAGGTCTTCGACCACAACCTGCGCGCGCGCCGGGTCTACGACGAGCTCGGCTATGTCGTGACCGGGCACCGGGACGGCGTGTACGAGCTCGACGGCGAGCCGATCGGCGCCACCGACATGGCACTCGACGCCGACCATCTGGCACCCGACGCCTCGTCCCGGTGAGACTGTCGCCGCCGTGCTGCGGCTCGCAGCAGACCTCCGCGGTCGTGGCCCGGGTCCTCCGTGATCGGGGGGCATCGAGTAGTGATCGACCTCAGCGTCCGGGAGCCGCCCGGCCATCCGAAGCCTCAACCGACGGGTGCGAGGTAGCCATGATCCGGCCTGCCATCAGCACGGATGGTGCCGCCATCACCAAGGTGTTCCGCGCATCGCGGGAGGTGGCGATGCCGTATCTACCGCGGCGATACGACGACGAGCGAACCGAGGCGTTCTTTACGCATGTCGTCCTGGTGCGGTGTGAGACGTGGGTGACCGAGGCGCCCGAGACGGGCGAGATCGTCGGCTTCGCAGCCCTCGAGGGCGAGGTGCTGGAACACCTCTACTTACGACCCGACGTCCGGCGACAGGGCCTCGGGTCGCTGCTGTTGGAGCAGGTGCGTCAGGCCAGGCCGGCCGGGATCAGGTTGCGAGTGTTCACTCGCAATACCGAAGCGCGAGCGTTCTACGAGCGGCACGGCTTTCGGCAGGTGGACTCGAATGACGGCAGCCGCAATGAGGAGAACGAACCCGACATGACGTACGCCTGGGAGGGACGCATGTGACGGCGGGGGTCTCCTTCGGCTCTTCCCGCATGGCGCACTCCCTTGTCTCCGACCACCAGCTTGCCGTCTGGTCGACAAACCTGGCAACGAGGCGACCGCCGACGTCCACGACAGCTTCGTGCCGGGCGCGGCTGGGTGCGCACCGCGAACCACCGCACCATGTGATGTACATGGTTGTATGCTCAGCGCATGTCCATGCTGCAGATCCGCAACGTGCCGGACGACATCCACCGTCGCCTGAAGTCGCGCGCGGCCTTGGAGGGCGTCTCGCTCTCCGAACTCGCGCTCTCCGAGCTCCGTCGGTCCCTCGACCGTCCTACTCGCAGAGAGCTCCTCGCCAGGATCGCGGACCGCGACGCGACCGCGGGCGGCGAGGACGCAGCGGACGCGGTGCGCGCCGAGCGTGACGCTCGTTGATCGTCATCGACGCCTCCGCGGTCGTCGAGCTCGTGCTCGGTCGCCCGAAGGCGGGCCTCGTGGCCGGCCGTATCGCCGACCCTGATCTCACGCTGCACGCACCCCACCTGTTGAGCATCGAGACAGCCCAGGTCGTGCGCCGCTACGTCCTCGCGGGAACGGTGACTCCCGAGCGCGGGAGCGATGCCTTGAGAGATCTGGTCGATCTCGACGTCACCACCCACGACCACGAACCGCTGCTTCCCCGGATCTGGCGACTGCGCGACAACGTCACCGCCTACGACGCCGCCTATCTGGCCCTCGCCGACGTTCTGCAGGCGCCTCTGGTGACGTTGGATGCCAAGCTGGCCCGGTCCGCTGGGCACGACGTCGCCGTCGAGACGCTCTGACGACCGGGCGCCCACGGGCATCGGTCGATGAGTCGACGATTCCGATCACGCTGGTGGCGTGGGCGATTCGCCGCGGGTGGTTCATGCGCCGCATCGTCGCGCCATCGTGATCGCATGCGTGCGACGGTGACGTTCGAACCCGACGCGGCGGCAGCGGTGGATGCCGTTCGGCAGGAGCGAGGGGTGGGGACGAGCGCCGCGGTCAACGAGCTGATCCGCCGAGGTGTGGCGGCTCATGAGGCACAGCCACCTGTCGTCCAACGAACATCGCGTGGTGGTGCGCGGCTCGACCTCACCGACATCGCCGAGTCTCTCGACGTCATCAACGGATCCGCCGCCCGGTGATCGTCCGGGCCGCTGCACCCACCGAGCAGAACGACGCCAGGTCGCCCCCGACCCCGACGCGGGGTCCGTGGCAAGCGGGGCTGGCAGTAGGTCAGTCGATGTACTGGTGGCCGGAGGGGTCGGTGAGCAGGGCGTCGGGGGAGTCGAGCACCTCCGCGGGCATCGGGTCGGGGACGCCCGCGGTGATGGTGCTGCCGTCGGCGCGGATGCCGCCGGTCTGCGGGGTCTCGTCCACCTCACCGGCGAGCCGCAGTCCGCGCCCGTCGACGTCGACGACCACCGGGGCACCGGGCGCCACCTCGTACCGTTCGCCGCGGACGATCACCGGCACGGATGCCGTGCCCTCCTCGGCCGTGAGCGTCATCCGGGCCGGTTCGACGTCGACGCGCACCCGCGTGCCGCGCCAGGTGAGCCGGAACGAGAGCGAGTCCCACGGGTCGGGCAGGCGCGGGTCGAGCCGCAGCACACCGCCGTGGTCGCGCATGCCGCCGAAGCCGCCCACCAGCGCCGCCCACACCCCACCGGCCGAGGCCACGTGCAGGCCGTCGACGGTGTTGTCGTGCAGGTCGGCGAGGTCGACGTAGAGGGCGCGCAGGAAGTACTGGAACGCGGCGTCGTGGTAGCCCACCTCGGCCGCGACGATGGCCTGCACCACGGCCGAGAGCGTGGAGTCGCCGGTGGTGATCGGGTCGTAGTACTCGAAGTCGTTGCGCTTCTCCGCCGCGGTGAAACGGTCACCCTGGAGGAACAGGGCCAGCACGACATCCGCCTGCTTGAGCACCTGGAAGCGGTATATGACCAGCGGGTGGTAGTGCAGCATCAGCGGGCGCAGCTCGGCCGGGGTGCGGCTGAGGTCCCACACCTCGCGGTCGAGGAAGAAGTCGTCCTGCGGGTGGATGCCGAGCCCGTCGTCGAACGGGATGTGCATGCCCTCGGCGCACCGCCGCCACTCCACGATCTCGGCATCCTCCAGCCCGAGCCGGCCTGCGGTGCGGGCGAACTCCTCGGGATGCTCGGTGCGCACCCGGTCGGTGGCCGCGGCGGCCTGCTCGAGGGTGAAGCGCGCCATGACGTTGGTGAACAGGTTGTTGTTGACCACGGTGGTGTACTCGTCGGGGCCGGTGACGCCATGGATGTGGAAGCTCGACGTGGCGTTGTGCCGCCAGAACCCCAGGTCGGCGTACAGCCGCGCGGTCTCGATGAGCACGGCGAGGCCGTCGCGCACCAGCCAGCCCACGTCGTCGGTGGCGGCGACGTACTTGACCAGCGCGTGGGCGACGTCGGCGTCGATGTGCACCTGCGCCGTGCCGGCCGCGTAGTAGGCCGACGCCTCCTCCCCGTTGATGGTGCGCCACGGGAACAGCGCACCGCGCTGGGACACCTCGCGGGCCCGCTCCCGCGCCGCGGGCAGCATCAGGCTGCGGAACTGCAGCAGGTTGCGGGCGATGTCGGGCTGGGTGTACGTGAGGAACGGCAGCACGTAGATCTCGCTGTCCCAGAAGTAGTGCCCCTCGTAGCCCGAGCCGCTCACCCCCTTGGCCGGCACCCCGATCTGGTCGCTACGCGCACTCGCCTGCGCCACCGTGAACAGGTTGAACCGCACCGCCTGCTGCCAGGCGTCGGTGGCGGCGTCGGAGGAGCCGATGACGACATCGCTCGCCGCCCAGAACCGGTCGAACCACGCCCGCTGCTCCGAACGGTAGTGGTCGACGTCGTACCGCAGCGCCCGGTCGATGGTGCGCCCGGCTCGGTCGACCAGCTCGCGCACCGGCAGGCTTCGCGAGGTGTGGTAGGCGACGAGCTTCTCGATGCGCAGCGTGCGCCCCTCGGTGGCGTCGACGTGGAACGCCGCCTTCGCCAGGTCGGGCTCGTCACGCACCACCACGTCGAGCGGGTCCTCGGTGTGCACCGTGTGGTTCGCGGCGACCACGACCGTCATCCGCGAGTTCGCGCACCGGTAGCCCAGCGCCATCCGCGCCGCCGAGGCCTCGTGGTATCTGGGGAGCAGCACCCGGCCGGTGAAGACGCCCGCCTTGCGCGGGTCGCTCAGCGCCAGCTTCTCGGCCGGCGTCTCGTGGTACTCGTCCTCCCCGTCCTGCCGGTTGAGCAGCTGGGAGGAGACCACGACCGGGGCGTCCCCGCTCAGCATGGTCACCTCCAGGGTGAGCACCGCCAGGTGCCGCTGGGTCATCGAGACCATGCGGGTCGACTTCACCTGCACCCGCTTGCCCGACGGTGTGCGCCACACCAGGCTGCGCTGCAGCACACCGTCGCGGAAGTCCAGGGAGCGCTCGTAGTGCTCGAGGTCGGCGATACCGACGACGAGTGGCTCGTCGTCGACGTACAGCTTCATCAGCTTGGCGTCCGGGGCGTTGACGATCGTCTGGCCGGTGCGGGCGAAGCCGTACGCGGCCTCGGCGTGCCGGATCGGCCAGGTCTCGTGGAAGCCGTTGAGGTAGGTGCCATGCTCGTGCACCTCGCGGCCCTCCTCGGGGTTGGCCCGCATGCCGATGTAGCCGTTGCCCACCGTGAACAGGGTCTCGGTCACGCCGAGATCGGCAGCCGACGGCTCGCACTCGACCAGCCGCCAGGGGTCGGCCGGGAACCGCAGCCGGTCGAGCGGGTCGGGCTCGACCGGGTCGGTCCTCACGTGAGCTCGCCGAGGTCGGCGACGACGACGTCGGCGCCGGCTGCCTCGAGCACCTCGCGGCCGGCGCCGCGGTCGACACCGACGACGAGCCCGAAACCGCCTGCGGCACCGGCTCGTACGCCGGACACGGCATCCTCGACGACGACCGCGGCGGTCGCGTCGACGCCGCACTCCCGCGCCGCGTGCACGAACGTGTCGGGCGCCGGCTTCCCCTTGAGCCCCGACGCCGCCGCGACCCGGCCGTCGACGACCGTGCCGAACCGGTCCGCGAGCCCGGCCGCGTCGAGCACCGCCGGAGCGTTCGCCGACGACGAGACCACGGCGAGCGGAATCCGGTTGTCGCGCAACAGGTCGAGCAAGGCCACCGACCCGGGGTAGGGGCGCACGCCGTCGCGCTCGAGCACCGCGGTGAACACCTCGTTCTTGCGGTTGCCCAGCCCGCACACCGTCTCGGCGTCGGGCGGGTCCTCGGGTGAGCCCTCGGGTAGCCGGATGCCGCGCGCGGCAAGCAGGTCGCGCACGCCGTCGTACCGCGGCTTGCCGTCGACGTGGGCGAAGTAGTCGGCATCGGTGTACGGCGAGGTGTCGGCGCCCGGCACGTCGACACCGGCGAGGAAGTCGGTGAACATCTCGGCCCACGCGGCCATGTGCACCGTCGCCGTCGGCGTGAGCACGCCGTCGAGGTCGAAGAGCACGGCGTCGTACCGCTGCCAGGAAACACTGCTCGGGCCACTCACGGCGACAACGCTAGCGTGGTGTGGCGTGAGCCCGCCGGCACGACTGCCCTTCGACCCGATCGCGCGAGCCGGCGTGCGGTGGGTCGAGCGCTGGGGTGAGCATTCCCGGGTGTCGTCGATGGCCACGGCGACGTCGATCCTGCGCGTCCAGCAGCTGCTGCTGGCCCGGCTCGACGCCATCGCGGGGCAGCACGGCCTCACCTTCGCGCGGTACGAGGCGCTGGTGCTGCTCGCCTTCAGCCGCGAGGGGCGACTGTCGATGTCGACCATTGGCGAGCGGCTCATGGTGCACCCCACCAGCGCCAGTCACATCGTCCAGCGGCTCGTGGCCCAGGGACTGGTCGAGCGCGTCCCCAACCCGGTGGACCGGCGCGGCGCCTTCGCCGTGCTCACCGATGCCGGCCGAGAGGCGATGGAGGCGGTGACCGCGGACCTCCAGGCCGACGACTTCGGGCTCGGCATGCTCGACGACGACCAGCACCGCCAGCTGTTCGCGCTGCTGCGCGACATCCGGGTCTCCGCGGGTGACTTCGAGCCGTGACGTGCCGGATGCCGTGTCGCCGTCCCGAGGGCGCGATTTGTCCTCGAGCGGGCTGCCGGGTCATCGTGGTGGAGCAGACCAGCCCGCCCTCGGCTCACGCCGAGGGTCCCGTGACCCGCAAGGACCGACCGTGCTCTCCATCGCCATCCGCCTCGGCGGGGTGATCCTCACCCTCGTCGGTGCCGCGGGCTCCGCCGTCGGTGTGTGGTTCGCCGTGCAGCTCGGCCCCGACGGCACCGCCGAGTTCACCACCCGGCCCCGTGCCGCCGACCCGGTGCTCATCGGGCCGGACGTGCTGAACCGGGTCGAGGCCGACGTCGTGATCACCGCCACCCCGGCGCCCGGCGGGACGGCGTGGATGGCGCTCGCCAACCCCTCCGACGCCGCCGCGGTGCTCGGCGACGCCCGACGGGTCGAGGTGTCCGGCGTCGAGGTACGGGACTGGGCTCTGACGACTAGGGCCCGCGGCACCGCCGACGCCCCGCAGCTCGGCGCCGCGGACCTGTGGCGCCAGCAGGACCAGGCGCAGGGCCCGGTCACCCTGACCGTCGCGCAGGACGGGTCGCCCAAGACGCTCGTCGTCGCGGCGCAGGACTCCCGGATCGAGACCGTGCGGATGACGGTGCGCGACAAGACGTGGTTCGTCGAGTCGGTGGTCGCCGCGCTGGTCGGGCTGTTCCTCGTGGTCGCCGGCGTGCTGCTCGTCTGGCCGCAGCGGCCGGCCCCGAGCGCCGCGCCGGCCGAGCCGACGGCCTCGTCGGACAGCAGTACGCCGGCGGTGGCCACGCCACCGACGCCGCCGACTACCACGGAGGTCACGACATGAGCTCGGTGAGCTTGCGGTCTCTCGGCAGTGCGTCTCGTTCCGTACGACGCGAGGCGAGCGGGCGTCATCCGCGCACCGTCGTCGTCGCGGTGGTCGCAGCGCTGGCGCTCGGTGGATGCGGTGCCGCCCGGGACGCGCTGGTAGGCATCGAGCCGGCCCCGCGGGAGCTCACCGCGAGCGCACCGCTCGACACCGAGGGCGCCACCGCCATTGCGTCCCGGGTGCTCGGGGCCGCCGAGGCAGCCGCCACCCAGCCCGGCGACGCCGGGACGAGGGCGCGGGCTGCGGTCCTGGCCGGCGACGCCCTCCGCGTGGCCGACGCCGCCGCTGCTCGTGCGCCCGGCGAGGAACCGCCACCGCAGCTCGCCAAGCCTGAGCCACCGGTGGTCGTGGCGCAGTCGCGGGGCCGCGACTGGCCGCGTGCCGTTCTCGCCTCCACGCTCGACCGGGAGAGCGCCACGCAGTACCTCCACGTGCTCGTGTCCGACGACCCGGCGGCGCCGTACCGCGTGCGGGCCTCGGTGCCGATGTTCCCCGGCGCGACGCTCCCCGCGATCGGCGGACGGAACGAGGGCGCCGCGCTCGCACCGCTCGCCACCACCGACGGTGTCGCGGTCGCGCCGGCGACCGCCATCGCGCAGTATGCGGCGGCACTGCGCTATCCGAAGCCCGGCCCGGCGGCTCAGGTCTCCATCGACGACCCCTTCGCCGCCGGCATGAGAGCCGCCGCAGCCGAGAACGTCAGGAGCCTCGGAGCGCTGGGCACCTACGCCCAGACCCATGCTCCGTCGCTCGAGGATGCCGTCACCTTCCGGCTGGCTCGAGGCGGAGTGGTCGCCTTCGCCCTCCTCACCCGCACCGACACGGCCACCGCACGGCCGGCGGCCAAGGAGCTCACCCTGACCGACGAGTGGGCCAGGGCCGTCGGAAAGGCCAGGGTGACGAGATCGGCGACGGTGACCACCCTGGAACCGGTCGTGGTTCTCGTCCCCCCGAGCGGCAGGGCCTCGGTCATCGGCGCCACCGAGGTGCTCGTCTCCGGACGCGGCAGCTGACCCGGCCCCGGTGGCATCACCGCGGGCGACCGCGCCGTCACGGTGTTTGACAGAATCGGCGGCATGAGCGACCCCACCCCGTCCGCAGGCGCCCACACCCCGTCCATGGGAGCCCGCACCCCACCGCCCGGCGCCCGGGGCGCCGTCGACCTGTCCGGCGTGTCCGCGGCCGGAGGCGCCGGCGGGTCGTCATCCGCGCCGGTCCCGGGAGGCACAGGCAGCGGGGGTGGCGTCCCGGCCGGCCTCGTCGTCGAGGTCGACGCCGGGAATCTCCAGGAGGCGCTGTCGCGCACCCTCCAGGTTCCCGGGGTGCTGGTGCTGTGGTCCTCGGCGCACCCGCAGACCCGCGAGTTGGTCGACACCGTGGTGCGCGTCGGGGCCGCGCTCGAGGGCCGGGTGCTGGTGCTCACCGCCGACCTCACCGCGGTCCCCGAGCTGCTCCAGGCGTTCCAGCCGATCCTCGTGCAGGCGTTCGGCCAGCCCACCGTGCCGGCCACGTTCGGACTGCTCCAGGGCCAGCCGGTGCCGCTGTTCCCCGGGGTCCAGCCCGAGGCGGAGGTGCGCTCGCTGCTCGACGAGCTGCTCCGGGCCGCCGTGCAGAACGGCATCACCGGCCGGGTCGAGCTCGGCCCGGTCCCCGGATCGCCCGACGGTGCCGAGGACGCCCTGCCGCCGCTGCACCAGGAGGCGTTCGACGCCATCGAGCGTGGCGACCTCGCCGCGGCCACCGCCGCCTACGAGCAGGCACTCGCTGCGAACCCTCGCGACACCGACGCGGAGCTCGGCCTGGCCCAGGTGCGGCTGATGCAGCGCACCGCCGGGCTCGACGCCGCCGAGGTGCGGGCCACCGCGGCGGCCGACCCCGGCGACGTGGTGGTGGCGATGCAGGTAGCCGACCTCGACGTGCTCGGCGGCCACGTCGACGACGCCTTCGCGCGGCTGCTCGACCTGGTGCGCAGCACCTCCGGCGACGAACGTGACCGGGTGCGCACCCATCTCCTCGACCTCTTCGCCGTCGTCGGCAACGCCGACGAGCGGGTGCGCCAGGGCCGCACCGCCCTGATGAGCGCATTGTTCTGACCAGGAGCCGCCTCCCGACCAGCAGCCGCCTCCCGAGCAGCAGCCGCCCCGCCCCCTCACCAGGCTCGCCTTCCTGACCGGGCTCGCCTCGCGGTGTCCCGGGTCGACAGTGTCGACCGTCATGCCTCAACGCGGTCCTCACTCGAGGGCGAGGCCGGCGGCCGGGGCCACCCGAGCGGCACGTCGTGCGGGCAGCACCCCGGCAGCGAGCCCGGCCAGGCCGGCGACCAGCACCACGAGCAGCAGCCGGCCGACGGGCAGCACGAGCGGCGCGTCGAGCACGGGGCGAACCACCGCCTCGACGGCGACCCAGGCGAACGTCACCCCGATCAGCCCACCGAGGAGCGTGACGGTGACCGACAGCAGCACCGACTCCATGGCGAGCGTCGTGCGCAGCTGCCGGCGGGTCAGCCCGAGCGCCCGCAGCAGGGCGATCTCGCGCCGCCGTTCGAGCACCGAGAGGCCGAGGGTGCTGCCGATCCCGACCAGCGCGATGAGCACTGCCACCGCGAGGAGGGTGACGACGGTCGCGGTGACCGCCTCCAGCTGCAGGTCGACCCACGCCCGGTTCGCCAGCCCGTTCTCGACCTCGCCCGTCGGCAGCACCGCGCCGATGGCACCGCCGAGCTCCTCGGGGTCGGCGCCGTCGTCGGCGCGCAGCCAGACCGCCATCACGGCCGGGTCGGGGTCGAGGGTCGTCAAGGTGCCCAGGGCGACGAGCGCGGTGCCGCCGTAGCCGTCGACCCCGACCGGCCGCAGCCGGATCGACGTCCCACCGGTGGAGACCGTGACGGTGTCACCGACGGCCGGCTCGTCCAACGCCTCGTGCGGCACGGCGATCTCGCCGGGCCCGACCTCGGGTTCGGTGCCCGTGCGCAGCACCGACGCCGTGCCGGCGCCGGCACCGACCACGGTGAGCGCGCCGACGCCCTCGACCTCGGCGCGGGTTCCCTCCACCGCGACCGAGCGTGACACGCCCGGCACGGCCGCGAGCCGGCGCGCGACGTCATCCTGGATCGGCTCTCCGGTCGAGCTGACGGCGAGATCGACCGGATGCCGGGCGGCCATCTCCTCGTTCACCGCCGACGTCGAGCTGGTCAGCCCGGTCAGCATCGCGACGGTGAGCGTCACCCCGACGAGGAGCGATATGGCCGTCGCCGCGGTCCGTCGCGGATGCCGCACCGCGTTCCCGACCGCGAGCCGGCCCGGGGCGCCCCACCAGCGCGCGACCAGCCAGCCGAGCCCCCGGATGCCGGCCGGCACGACGAGCGGCCCGAGCAGCGCCACCCCGGCGAAGCCGACCGCACCGCCGGCGATCATCACGGCCACGCTCGACGCCGACACCGAGGCCGCGAGCAGGCCCGACCCGGCGGCCACGGCGAGGACGCCGAGCGCGATGCGCCACCGGCCGGCGCCCATGTGCACGGCGGTGGACTCCTCCGGCCGCAGCGCGGCAAGGGGTTCCACCCGGGTCGCCGCACGGGTCGGCAGCCAGGCCGCCACCCCGGTGACGACGAGCCCCACGGTGAACGCGCCCACGTACCAGGGCCAGCCCACCGATGGTGTGCCGAGCGTCGCCGACGGCCACAGCCGCAGGGCGAGAGCCACGACGCCCGACCCGGTAGCGAGCCCGGCCACGATCCCCAGCGCCGAGGCGCCGAGCCCGATCGCGAAGGTCTCCATCCGGATGGAGCGCAGCACCTGACGGCGGGTGGCGCCCACGCAGCGCAGCAGGGCCAGGTCGCGGCGCCGTTGCGCGAAGAGGACCGAGAACGTGTTCGCGACGACGAGAACCGACACGACCAGCGCCACCGCGGCGAACACGAGCAGCAGGACCGCGATGACGTCGACGCCGTTGTTGGCCTCCTCCTGCCGGTCGAGGAGGAAGTCGTCGACGGGCTGTGCCGTCGCGTCCGGCACGAGCGCCCGGACGGCCCCGATCTGCGCGGCGGCGTCGCCCCGGCCGGCCCACGCCACCGAGTCCACGTAGAGCGAGGATTCGAACACCGAGAGGTCGCTCCAGGTGAGGTAGAACGTCGCCGAGACGAGCACGGACGGCGAGTCGACCAGCCCGACCACGGTGACCTCGGTGGCCGAGGGCCCGCTGCCCAGCCGGGCCCGGTCCCCGATCTCGATCCCTCCGCCCGGTGCCGCGTTCCCGTCGACCACCGCCTCGCCGGCCCGCTCCGCGAAGCGTCCCGACGTGAGCTCCTGCCAGCGCAGGGCGGGGTCGACGGGCTGCTCCGCCACGTCGACCTCGCCGGCGAGCCGGGTGTTCGCACCGCTCGCCGGCACCCGGGCGAAGCCGAGCACCGAGGCCCGCGCCCCGGCATCCGCCGCCCCGTCGCGCAGCGCCGCCGCCTGCGTCGCGGACACGCCGGTGGCGACGACCGCGGCGCCCTCGTACGGCACCCCGACCGCGTCGAGCAGGCCCTCCCGGGTCGCCGAGGTCAGCGACGCGGTCACCATGATGAAGCCGACGCCGACGACGATCGCCACCACCGCCGCCACGTAGCGCCGGGTGTGCATCCGCAGCGAGGCGACCAGGACCGACCTCATCGGGTCGCCTCGCCGCGCAGCGCCGCCAGCAGCGCCTCGGGGGTGGGCTGCACGAGATGGTCGCGTACCCGACCGTCGTGGATGACGACCACGTCGTCGGCGTAGGCCGCTGCGGCCACCTCGTGGGTGACCATGACCACGGTCTGGCCGAGCTCGCGCACCGACCGCCGGAGGAACCCGAGCACCTCCGCCGAGGTCGCGCTGTCGAGGTTGCCGGTGGGCTCGTCGGCGAAGACCACGTCGGGCGCCGACACGACCGCCCGGGCGATGGCCACCCGCTGCTGCTGCCCACCGGACAGCTGGTGCGGCCGGTGCGTCAGCCGCTCGCCGAGGCCGAGCACGCCGACCACGTGGGCGAGGCGGCCGGCATCCACCCGCCGCCCGGCCAGCTCGAGCGGCAGCACGATGTTCTGCAGGGCGTCGAGCATCGGCAGCAGGTTGAACGCCTGGAACACGAACCCCACGTGCTCGCGGCGGAACACCGTCAGCCGGGTGTCGTCGAGGGCGCCCACGTCGACACCGCCGACGGTGACCGTGCCCGAGGTCGGGCTGTCCAGCCCGGCGAGGCAGTGCATCAGGGTGGACTTGCCCGACCCCGACGGCCCCATGACGGCGGTGAGCCGCCCGGCGACGAGGTCGAGGTCGACGTCCCGCAGCGCGTGCACGGCGGTGTCGCCGGTGCCGTAGGTGCGGGTGAGCCCGTGTGCCGAGGCCGCGGTGGCGAGGGTCGGGGGAGAGGTCGTGGAGGTCATGCCCTCGAACCTAGGAAGCCGGGCCCGCCCGGTCGTCAGGCCACCGTCCGGTCCTCGGGTCAGCCCACGGGATGACGGCCGGATGCCGCCTACTGGCCGGATGGCGCCTGCCCACCGGCCGGATGGAGCTCGCCCGCTGGTGGATGCCGCCTACTGGTCGGATGCCGCCCCGCGTCTCGGATGGTGCCGCCGTCCCGCCGGCCG
>JBOFBK010000002.1:0-4819 GCA_051645525.1 Dermatophilaceae bacterium
TCATCCAGCGCGGAGAGGCGAGCGGGCGTCATCCAGCGCGGAGAGGCGAGCGGGCGTCATCCGGCGCGGAGAGGCGAGCGGGCGTCATCCGGCGCGGGGAGGCGGCACGCCCAGCTCGTAGCGGGCGCGCGTCCCGGCATCGGCGAAGCCCAGCCGGTGGTAGAGCTCACCGGCCGGGTTGTCGACGTCCACCGCGAGCCAGGCGGCCGGCATCCCCGCCTTCGCGTACCGGCGCAGCGACCGGGCGACGAGGTGCGTGCCGAGCCGTCGGCCGCGCCAGGCGGGCACCACCCCGACCTGGTCGACCCAGTCGTCGGTGAGCACGACGAGCCCGGCCGCGCTGCCGTCGTCCGCGACGACCACCCGCGACCACTCCGGGTGGAAGCCGGGGTCGTGCTCGACCTCCGCCGCCCACTCCTGGACACCCGGAGGCGACTCGGGGAACAAGGGGCGGTCACCGAACGACGCGACGTACGCGGCATGGAACAGCGGCACGGTGTCGACCCGCCACGGGAGCACCGTGGTGCCGCCCGGCCGGGGGATGCGGGGGATGTCGACGAGGTCGTGACGCATCACCTGCTCGGCGAACACCCGGGACAGGCCGAACCGGCTCAGGAAGGCGTCGGTGTCCGGAGAGGTGGTCTCGGTGAGCACGCGGAGCGGGTCGCCGCCGGCCTGCTCGACGCACCAGGAGACCAGCTGGTCGCCGAGACCCTGCCGCCGCGCCGACGGCCGCACCAGGCCGGTGGCCGTGCGCCGCCCCGCGTCGGAGAACACCGCTGCCGCCGCCACGAGGTCACCGGTCTCGTCCCGCCCGCCGATGCCGGGCCCGGCCAGGAACAGGCGCCGCAGCGTCGGCTCGTGAGCCAGCTGCGGCAGGCCGCCGTCGACCTGCAGGCAGTCGTGGGCCAGGCCGGACAGGTCGGTGAGGTCAGCCGCCGTGAGCGGGGTCCAGGCCGGGGTCGACACCGGCGCCTAGAGCAGCACGGTGGCGAACTCGCCGACCTGGCGGAAGCCGAGGCGGTCGTAGGTGGCCCGTGCGGGGAGGTTGAAGTCGTTGACGTACAACGTGACCAGCGGCGCCTCACCGGCCATCAGCTGCTCGAGGACCCCGGCGAGCATGGGCACCGCCAGGCCCCGGCCGCGCAGCCGCGGAGTGACCCACACGCCCTGCAGCTGTGCGCAGCCGAGGGCGAGGCTGCCGATGTCGGTCTTGAAGAGCACCTCACCGTCCTCGACCACGACGTAGGTGTGGCCCCGGGCGATGAGCGAGGCCACCGACGCCCGGAAGCCGCGATCGCTGCCCGAGTACGGCCGGTACCCGATCTCGGCGGTGAACATGTGCTCGGCCGCCGGCGCCACCAGATCGACCTCCTGCGCCGTCGCAGGCCGCACCCGAGGATCGATCGGCACCCCGAGGGTCGACGGCGGTCGATCGGTGACGAGCAGCGGCTGGTGGGCACGCACGGCCCGGGCCGGACCCCAGTGCGGCACCAGCTGGTCCCAGAGATCGCTCACCTCGTCCCGTGGGCCGAACACCGACGCCGACCGGCCTCGCCACCGGCGGATCCGCTCGGCGAGAGCCGCCCGGCTCTCGTCGGTGGTGCCCACCGGGACGATGTTGGCGTTCGCCCAGCACAGCGAGGTGAGATCGCCGTCGACCCGGTGCCCGAGCACCGAGCCGATCGACCCGGTGCGCGACCCCTCGATCACCCGGGCAGCGACGAACACGCCGGCCGGGAGGTCTCGAGCACAGACGGCCAGCGCTTCGTCGCGGTCGTCGAGCGAGAGCGGGCGGACCGGGGTGCGCGTGCGGAGCACGAGGTCAGCCTAGGCCCCAGCAACCCGAAGCGGACATCTCGCCGTCCGAGGCGTTCCGCCGGATGCCGCAGTGCGGCCCACTACCTCGACCCGGATGTCACGCTGTCTCGACCCAGATGCCGCTCGGCCGGCGCGTGGGCGTCATCCGGTGTGGGTGGTTGTCATCCGGATGGCGGTCAGCCGACGGTCACGCTCGGGGCCCCGGCGGACTCCTCGTCGACCGGCTCGCCCATCTCCTCGGCGATCCGCATCGCCTCCTCGATGAGGGTCTCGACGATCTGGCTCTCGGAGACGGTCTTGATGACCTCGCCCTTGACGAAGATCTGGCCCTTGCCGTTACCGGAGGCGACGCCGAGGTCGGCCTCGCGGGCCTCGCCGGGGCCGTTGACGACGCAGCCCATGACGGCGACCCGCAGCGGCACCGTCATCCCCTCGAGCCCGGCGGTGACCTGGTCGGCGAGGGTGTAGACGTCGACCTGCGCGCGGCCGCACGAGGGGCAGGAGACGATCTCGAGCTTGCGGGGGCGCAGGTTGAGGGACTGGAGGATCTGGATGCCGACCTTGACCTCCTCGACCGGCGGTGCCGAGAGCGACACCCGGATCGTGTCGCCGATGCCCTGCGAGAGCAGCGCGCCGAACGCGACGGAGGACTTGATGGTGCCCTGGAACGCCGGGCCGGCCTCGGTGACGCCGAGGTGCAGCGGCCAGTCGCCGCGCTCGGCGAGCAGCTGGTAGGCGCGCACCATGACGACGGGGTCGTTGTGCTTGACCGAGATCTTGAAGTCGTGGAAGTCGTGCTCCTCGAACAGGCTCGCCTCCCACACCGCTGACTCGACGAGCGCCTCGGCGGTCGGCTTGCCGTACTTCTCGAGCAGCCGCTTGTCGAGCGAGCCGGCGTTGACGCCGATCCGGATGGAGACGCCGGCCGCTCTCGCGCGCCTCGCGATCTCGCCGACCTGGTCGTCGAACTGGCGGATGTTGCCCGGGTTGACGCGCACTGCGGCGCACCCCGCGTCGATGGCGGCGTAGACATACTTCGGCTGGAAGTGGATGTCGGCGATGACCGGGATCTGCGACTTCCGCGCGATGGCCGGGAGCGCCTCGGCGTCGTCCTGGCTGGGGCAGGCGACCCGGACGATGTCGCAGCCGGATGCCGTGAGCTCGGCGATCTGCTGCAGCGTCGCGTCGATCTCGGTGGTGGGGGTGGTGGTCATCGACTGCACCGAGATCGGCGCGTCACCGCCGACCTCCACCGTGCCGACGCGGATCGTGCGCGACGCACGGCGGGGGGCGATGACGGGCGGGGGCAGCGTGGGCATGCCGAGACCGACACTCATGTGCCCATCATCCCCCACCGCGATCCGCTACCCCGCTGCGGGTCACCGGCGGCAGCAGGCTCGGGTCCGGATGGCCGGGTGGTGGTGATCTGCTCGGATGGCGGCGCCATGGCACCGCCATCCGAGCAGACCGACCCGAGTCGCGTAGCCCGACCCGAGCCGGGCAGGTCGACCCCCGAGCAGGCGGTTCGCAGACCGACCCGAGCGGGCCGCGTGCCTCGCTCCTCGGTGCGTGAGCGTCATCCCCGATGGTCAGCCGCCGAGGCGGACCGGGCTGACGACATCGGCGTAGACGAGCAGCAGCGTCATCCCCAGCAGGAGGATCGAGACCGTGTAGGCGAGCGGCAGCGCCTTGGCGACATCGACGTACCCGGGGTCCGGCCGCTTCAGCACCCGAGCCACCTGCCGTTTGAGCCCCTCCCAGAGCGCCCCGGCGACGTGGCCGCCGTCGAGTGGCAGAAGAGGCACGAGGTTGAACACGAAGAGCATGAGGTTGAGGTAGGCGAGCAGACTGACCAGGAAGAAGAACCGGTCGGCCGGCTCGCCGCCGACGAGGGCGTCGAGCCGCCCCGACGACGCCTCGCCGGCGATGCGTCCCACGCCGACGACCGACATCGGGCTGTCGACCTCCCGCTCGGCGTCACCGAACGCGGCATCCCAGACGCCGACCATCCGCTGCGGGATGTTCACCAGCCCTTCCGCGGTCCGCACCACGCCGTCGCCGAGGATGGCGGGCACGGCGCTCAGCGGCTGGCGCACGTAGGCCGTGGGGGTGCTCGACGTCACGCCGAGGAAGCCCGCCTCGGTGGTGGCGACCCGGCCGTCGGGCCCGGTGACCGGCGCGCCCTCGTCGTCGACCTCGACGACGACGTTGCGGATCGGCGTGGCCGTGAGCCGGACCTGCTCACCACCGCGCTCCACCACGAGCTCGACCTGCTGGTCGATGCGCGGTCGGATGGCGGCCGACACGCCGCGGTTGTCCTCGATCGGCACGCCGTCGATCTCGCGGATGACGTCGCCGGGCCGCAGTCCTGCCGCGAGCGCCGGGGTCGGTGCACGGCCGGCGCACGATGTGGTGGCGCCGGCATCGCCAGCCGGGACGACGCACTGGGCGATGCTCTCGACCCGGGCGCCGGTCTGCGGCTCGAGCACACCGTGCGCCGTGACCAGGAAGGTCAGGAGCACGACGCCGATGAGCAAGTTCATTGCCGGGCCGCCGAGCATGACGGCGAGCTTCTTTGGCACCGAGAGCTTGTAGAACACGCGGTTCTCGTCGCCGGGGCGGACCTCCTCGAGCGTGGCCGCGCGCGCCTCGTCGACGAGCTGGCTGAACCGGCCGGTGCTCGACGCGCGGACCATGCCGGGCTTCTCCCCCGGCCGCGGCGGGAACATGCCGATCATCCGGATGTAGCCGCCGAGGGGGATCGCCTTGACGCCGTACTCGGTCTCGCCACGCCGGCGCGACCAGATCGTCGGGCCGAAGCCGACCATGTACTGCGTGACGCGCACGCCGAACCGTTTGGCCGGCACCAGGTGGCCGACCTCGTGGAGCGCGATGGAGCCGGCGATGCCGACCGCCATGAACAGCACGCCGAGGGTGAAGTAGACCCACGTCACCGGAGAACCTCCTGCGTCTCGTCGGTCGGGCTGGCACCGAGCAC
>JBOFBK010000003.1:0-1703 GCA_051645525.1 Dermatophilaceae bacterium
CCCCAGGGCTCCGGAAAGGTCGGCTGTTAGGGCTGTGACCTGGGGAGATGTGTCGGTGTGAGCGGCGTGGCGTGTGGGACGGATGGGGTCCGTGGGACTGAGATGGAGGTTCTCACACTCACCCGCTCAGGCAAGGACCCCATCCGCTCATGGCATCTTCCCCGATCACCTCGGCCAGTGCTGGCCAGGACGCCCAGGATCTGCTCACGGTGTTGGCTCGGGTGCCCGATCCGCGCGACCCGCGCGGGGTCAGGTACCCCTTGGCTGGGATGATCGCGGTCGCGGTCTGCGCGGTCCTGGCCGGTGCACGCTCGTTCGCCGCGGTCGGGGAGTGGGCGGTGGACCTCGGCGCGGACCAGCTGGACCGGCTCGGGCTGGAACGGGCGCCGGTGGAGTCCACGCTGCGGAAGCTGTTCGTCCGCCTGGACGCCTCGGCGCTGGACCGTCAGCTCGCCGTGCTCGCCTGGACCCGGACCCGTCGTATCGGGGGTCGGCGGGTGATCGCGGTCGACGGCAAGACGGTGCGCGGCGCGAGAACCGCCACCGCAACCGCCCCGCATCTGGTCGCGGCGCTGGACCACGCCACCAGTGTCGTCCTCGGCCAGGACAAGGTGGACGCCAAGTCGAACGAGATCCCCGCCGTCCGTGACCTGTTGGCCGGGTTCGACCCCGCCGAGCTGCACCGATGCGTTGTCACAGTGGACGCGATGCACACCCAGGACGACACCGCCGCGGCGATCCTGGCCGCCGGCGCGGACTACGTGTTCACCGTCAAGGCCAACCGGCCCACCCTGCGGGGCGCCGTCAAAGCGCTGCCCTGGGCCAAGGTCCCGACTGGGTCCACCTCCACCGATACCGGTCACGGCCGAAGGGCCACCCGCACCATCAAGGTCATCCAAGTCCCCGACCTTCCCGGCTGGCCGCAGCTCACCGGCGCCGCCCAGGTCGCCCAGCTACGCCGCACCGTCACCAGGGCGGGGAAGAAGACCGTCGAGGTCATCTACCTGATCACCTCCGCCGGCCACCACGACGCACCACCAGCGGTACTCGCCGCCTGGGTCAAAGGACACTGGACGATAGAGAACCGGCTCCACCACGTCCGCGACGTCACCTACGACGAGGACCGCTCCCAGACCCGCACCGGCAACGCCCCCCACGTCATGGCATCACTACGCAACACCGCCATCACCATCTTGCGCCTGACCGGCTGGGACAACATCGCCGCCGCCACCCGACACCACGCCCGCAACCCCGAACGAGCCATCACCTGCGCCCTGACCTGCTGAAACACGACCTTTCCGGGGCCCTGGGTCTCACCCCAGGTTCCGCCATGGGGCGGGAAAGTGGAGAGTGGCGGCGTGGATAGGCTCACCCGGTGAACGAGATCGAGATCGGGCGCGGCAAGCGCGGCCGCCGGGCATACTCCTTCGACGATGTCGCCATCGTCCCCTCCCGGCGCACTCGTGACCCGCAGGAGGTGTCGGTCGGCTGGCAGATCGACGCCTACCACTTCGACATCCCGGTCATCGCGGCACCGATGGACTCGGTGATGTCGCCGGCATCCGCCATCGCGTTCGGTGGGCTCGGCGGCCTGGCCGTGCTCGACCTCGAAGGCCTGTGGACGCGGTACGACGACCCGACGCCGCTGCTCGCCGAGATCGCCACGCTCGACCCGGCGGTGGCCACCACCCGGATGCAGGAGA
>JBOFBK010000004.1:0-4021 GCA_051645525.1 Dermatophilaceae bacterium
ATGACGCGTAGGCCGGCACGTCCTGCCCGGCACCGTTGGCGCGGCGGGCGATCTCGCCCGACCACCACTTGCGGGCGGCTCCCGGCGTCGCCCCGGCCGCGACCGTCTCCTCGACGAGCTCGACCAGCCCGGCGTTGACGACGTCGCGCATCTCGAGGTCGGCGAAGCCCCAGTCCGACTGGAGGCGCTTGCGCCGGGCCGCGGGCGGCTCGGGCAGCGTCGCGCGCAGCGACTCGACCCATGCCGGGTCGGGCGCGACGGGCACGAGGTCGGGCTCGGGGAAGTACCGGTAGTCCTCGGCGTCGGACTTCACCCGGCCCGACGTCGTGATGCCGGTGTCCTCGTGCCAGTGCCGGGTCTCCTGCACCACCGACCCGCCCGCGGCGAGCACGGCGGCGTGCCGGCAGACCTCGTAGCGCACCGCGCGCTCCACCGAGCGCAGCGAGTTGACGTTCTTCGTCTCGGTGCGCGTGCCGAGCACACCAGAACCCTTGGGGGACAGCGAGAGGTTGACGTCACAGCGCATCGAGCCCTGCTCCATCCGCACGTCGGAGACGTCGAGCGCCCGCAGCAGGTCGCGCAGCGTCGCGACGTAGGCGCGCGCCACCTCCGGGGCCCGCTCCCCCATGCCGACGACCGGTCGGGTGACGATCTCGATCAGGGGGATGCCGGCCCGGTTGTAGTCGACGAGGCTGTGCGTGGCGCCGTGGATGCGCCCGGTCGAGCCGCCGACATGCAGCGACTTGCCGGTGTCCTCCTCCATGTGCGCGCGCTCGATCTCGACCCGCACCACCGTGCCGTCCTCGAGCTCGACGTCGAGCCACCCGTCGAAGGCGATCGGCTCGTCGTACTGCGAGGTCTGGAAGTTCTTCGGCATGTCCGGGTAGAAGTAGTTCTTCCGGGCGAACCGGCACCACGGTGCGATGGAACAGTTGAGCGCCAGCCCGATCCGCACCGCCGACTCCACGGCCTTCTCGTTGACCACCGGCAGCGCACCGGGCAGGCCGAGGCAGACCGGGCACACCTGGGTGTTGGGCTCGGCCCCGAAGGCCGTGGGGCAGCCGCAGAACATCTTCGTCGCGGTGTGCAGCTCGACGTGCACCTCGAGACCGAGCGCCGGGTCGTAGGCGGCGATAGCGTCGTCGTAGGCGAGCACCGCCTCGGTGGCCGTGGTCGTCATCCGCGCACCTCCGCGGTCGCGAGGTCGGGCGCCCGGTCGAGGATGCCGCCGCCCCACTGCACGGTCAGGCGCGCCTCGAGCGCGGCGCCCACCGCGTAGAGCCGGTCGTCGGCCAGGGCGGGGGCGAGCACCTGGAGCCCCGTGGGCAGGCCGTCCTCCGGCGCGAGCCCGCTCGGCACCGACATGCCCGGGATGCCGGCGAGGTTCGCCGGGATCGTGGCGATGTCGTTGAGGTACATGGCCATCGGGTCGTCCAGCTTGTCGCCGAGCCGGAACGCCGTGGTCGGCGCGGTGGGGCTGACGAGGACGTCGGCGGCCTCGAACGCGCGGGCGAAGTCGCCGGCGATGAGCCGCCGGACCTTCTGCGCCGAGCCGTAGTAGGCGTCGTAGTACCCGCTGGAGAGGGCATACGTGCCGAGGATGATGCGGCGCTTGACCTCGTCGCCGAAGCCGGCGTCGCGGGTGGCCGCCATGACCTGCTCGGCGCTGGGGTCGGCGACGCCGTCGGGCGAGACCCGCAGGCCGTAGCGCATGGCGTCGAACTTCGCGAGGTTGCTCGACGCCTCGCTCGGGAGGATGAGGTAGTACGCGGCGAGCGCGTAGGTGAAGCTCGGGCAGGACACCTCGACGACCTCGGCCCCGGCGTCGAGCAGGTGCTGGACCGCCTCGTCGAAGCGCTGCTGCACCCCGGACTGGAAGCCCTCGCCGGTGAGCTCGCGGACGATCCCGACGCGCATCCCGGAGACGTCGGCCCGGCGGGCGGCCTCGACGACGGGCGGGACGGGGGCGTCGATGGAGGTGGAGTCCATCGGGTCGTGGCCGCCGATCACCTCATGGAGCAGCGCGGCGTCGAGGACCGTACGGGAGCACGGGCCGGCCTGGTCGAGCGAGGACGCGAGCGCGACCAGGCCGTAGCGCGACACCCCGCCGTACGTCGGCTTGGTACCCACGGTGCCCGTGACGGCGGCCGGCTGGCGGATCGAGCCCCCCGTGTCGGTGCCGATCGCGAGCGGGGCCTGGAACGAGGCGACCACGGATGAGGACCCGCCGCCGGACCCGCCGGGGATCCGGTCCAGGTCCCACGGGTTGCGGCTCGGGCCGTACGCGCTGTGCTCGGTCGAGGAGCCCATCGCGAACTCGTCCATGTTCGTCTTGCCGAGCAGCGGCATCCGCGCCTCGCGCAACCGGGTGACGAGGGTGGCGTCGTACGGCGGCACCCAGCCCCGGAGGATGCGAGACCCGCAGGTGGTCGGCATCCCCGTCGTCGCCATGACGTCCTTGACCGCGACGGGCACCCCGGCGAGGGCGGACAGCGGCTCGCCGGCAGCGCGGCGGCGGTCGACGTCGTCGGCGCTGGCGAGGGCGCCGTCTGTGTCGACGTGCAGGTAGGAGTGCACGGCGCCGTCGACGGCAGCGGTGCGCTCGAGGTGCGCCTGCACGACCTCGCGCGAGGACACTTCGCCCCGGGAGAGGAGCTCGGCGAGGTCGGCGGCGGTGGACCGGGTGAGGTCGGTGGTCACGGGTGGGGTCACTCTTCGGTCAGGATGCGGGGGACGCTGAAGCGCTGCTGCTCGGCCGCGGGCGCACCGGCGAGCGCCTCCTCGGGGCCGAGCGAGGGCCGCACGACGTCGGGACGGGTGACGTTGACGAGCGGCATCGGGTGGCTCATCGGCTCCACGTCGGCGATCGGGGCCTGCTGCACGGTGGCGACGCTCTCGAGGATGACGGCGAGCTCGCCGACCATCCGGTCCAGCTCGGCGTCGGAAAGGTCGATCCGGGCAAGCCCGGCGAGGTGCGCGACGTCGTCGCGCGTGAGGTCGGCCATGCGCGGAAGTCTAGGGGCCGGCTCGCGGGCAGCTCGCGCGTGGGCAGACCGGCCACCACGTCGGACCGGGGGCGGCCCGGCGACGGACGAGATTCGGCACGGACCCGGTGCCAGGTGGCCGGCGCCGACGCCGGCCCTGGCGACCGTGCCGGTCGAGCACCGGACCTGACACACTGGCCGGCGTGACCGACAACCTCACTCCGGCAGCGATGTACGTACCGCGTTTCCACGTCCGTCAGAAGATCACCGTCATGGTGAACCGCTACCAGGTGTACGCCGCCAACCCCGACGGCAGCCAGGGACAGCTGCTCGCGTTCGCGGAGCAGAAGCGGATGAAGCTCAAGGAGGAGATCCGGTTCTTCGCCGACGAGTCGAAGCAGCGGGTCGTCTTCTCGTTCAAGGCCAGGCAGGTGCTCGATGTCAGCGCGGAACACGACGTGTTCGACGAGTACGGCACCCCGATCGGGTGGTTCCGCAAGGAGTTCGGAGCCAGTCTGATCCGCTCGACCTGGACCATGGGCAGCGCCGGCGTGCAGGCGCGCGGCCAGGAGCGCCGGCCGGTGATCGCGGTGCTGCGCAGGGTCTGGGACCTCATCCCCTACCTCGGTGACATCTGGGTGCCGTTCGTGTTCCACTTCGACTTCGTCGACACCACCACCGGTGCACCGGTGCTGACCAGCGAGCGTCGCAAGGCGATCCGCGACCGCTACGAGGTGACCGTGCCCGACACGCGTCTCGACTTCCGGGTGGCCGCCGCGATGGCGGTGGCGCTCGACGCGCTGCAGAGCCGCTGACCGACGCCGAGCAGACGCGGTTCCTGCGCGGTACGCGCGCGATTCCTCCGCGCCCGCCGCGCGCGTGCGGCGGGCGGGAGGGCGCAGAGGTATCACGGGCGCTGCCGCGCCCTCCTTCATCGTGAGCGGCCAGACGGACTGGGGATCGGCCCGCCACGCTCGGAAGCGACATCCGATGACCACCAAGAAGAGGAAGAACACCAGCCTGCCCGCCAGCGTGCG
>JBOFBK010000005.1:0-1014 GCA_051645525.1 Dermatophilaceae bacterium
ACGACGACCAGGCGGGTCCCGGGGATGCGCGCGACCTCCTCGAGCCGGCCCAGCTCCTTCTCGGGCGCCAGGCGCCCGACGTACCCGAGAAGCACCTCGCCGTCGGGAGCGAGCTCGGCCCGGGCGGCACCGACCCCGGAGCGGCGCTCCGGGTGGAACAGCACCGAGTCCACACCGCGCCCCCAGCGGGCGGTGTCACGGATGCCGCGCGCGTTCAGCTCGGCGACGGTGGCCGACGACGGGGCGAGGGTGAGCGCCGCGAGCCCGTGCACCCGCCGGGTCCAGCGCCACGCCGCCGAGGCCGCGCCGCTCCCGATCCGCCCCGGTCCGTGCTGCGCGAGGTAGCTCGGCATGTCGGTCTGGTACACCGCCACGGCCGGCACCCCGAGCGCGACGGCGTCGTGGAGGGCGCGCGCCCCGACGACGAACGGTGAGGCGACGTGCACGACATCCGGCCCGAACGACGCGAGCGCGGTTCGCATCGCACGCGTCGGCACCCCGGTCGGGAACGCCCGCACCGACACCGACGGCATCGTGACCACCGGGACCCCCCGGTACTCCCGCGGCGCCGGCCGCGGAGCGACGAGGAGCGCGTCGTGCCCGGCAGCGCTGAGGCATTCGACGACGCGGCACACGCTGGTGGTGACCCCGTTCAGCGTGGGCAGGAACGACTCGGTGACGACCGCGACGCGCACCTGTCCAGGCTGCCGACCGGCGGAGCGTGGCGGGCGACCTGCCGGCGAGATCTCGATGGCGGTCGGATGACGGGAGGCTGTCCGGTGTGCGGTCACGACGACGACTGCGGTCCGATCCGGCGCGGCGGACGCCGTCCGGCTCACGCACGCAGTGGGCGTCCGGTTCATCGTGGCGAGGGAACTGTCCGGTGTCTCCTCACCACCCGCGAGGCGGTAATGTGCGCGGCCATGCCGGCCGTCGAGAGCTTCTGGGCGATCGTGCCCGCCGGGGGAGCGGGCACCCGGCTGTGGCCGCTCTCGCGTGCCGGTCGGCCGAAGT
>JBOFBK010000006.1:0-4746 GCA_051645525.1 Dermatophilaceae bacterium
TCGGCCGACGTCCGGCGGCTCGGTGCCGATCCTCGTCGTTCCGGATGGCACCAGGTCCGGCGCGGCGTGTGGATCCTCGACGACGTCTGGCAGCTGCTCACGCCCGAGCAGCGCCACGCTGCCGTCGTGCACGCCACCGACCTGTCGTGTCGCACACCGCAGACGCACCTGTACGCCTACGAGTCCGCGGCCGCGGTCTGGGGGTTGCCGCGAGTCGAGCCGTGGCCGCAGCACCTCGACGTGCTGGCCAGCGGGGCGCGTCCTCGCGGGTCGCGCCTCATCCGGATTCACGTGGGTGACGAGGCGATGAGCGTGCTCGTGAACGGCGTGCGCGTCACCGACGTCGCACGCACCCTCGTCGACCTCGCCCGCACCGGCTCGTTCGCGACCGCGCTCTGCGCTGCCGACCATGCGCCACGTCACGAGCTGTGCAGCCGCGCGCAGCTGCTCGCCGCCGCGTCCGACGTCCGTCCGCGGGTGCGCGGTCGACCGGCCGCGGTCCTCGTCGCCGAGCTCGCCGACGCCACCTCGATGTCGCCGGGGGAGAGCCTGTCCCGTGCGCAGATGTTTCTTCGCAACCTCCCACGGCCGGCGCTCCAGGTGCCGATCGACGACGACACCGGGCCGATCGGGGTCTGCGACTTCGGCTGGGACGGCGTCGTCGGCGAGTTCGACGGTCGCTGTAAGTACGGCGTCGGCGAGGACATGACCGCTGAAGAGGGGGCGGAGGTCCTGTGGCGGGAGAAGCGCCGCGAGGACCGGCTGCGTCGACGCGTGCGACTGGCCGGTGGGTGTGGGCGGATGCCGCGAGCGGCGCGCCGATGGTCCGCCTCCTCGGCGAACAGGGGATCCGACCGCTGCCGCGGGCGATCTGGGTCGACCTCGGCGCGCGGCCCGCGTGACTCGGCGGTCGTCCAGCACGCCACTGCCGCTCCCCGCTCGGGTTCGGATGCCGGAGTGGCGGCGGTCTGCTCGGGTGGCGGCGCCAGGTCACCGCCACCCGAGCATCCGAACCCGATTCCCGAAGAGCGACCCGATTCGTGGGGGACTCGACTCGCGTGGGGTGACCCGATTCCCGAAGAGGACAGCGACCCGATTCGCGGGGTGGCCTGACTCGCATGGGGTGGCTTGACTCGCGTGGGGGACTCGACTCGCGCCGGGTGACTCGATCCGGGTGGGCGGGTCGCCGGGCTCGGGTGGGGCGAGCCGATCCGACTCCGGTGAGATGACCAGCGGGGGCGACGGCTGCGGGAGCGGGGGCGACGACTGCGGGGAGCGGGCCCTCCTGCGCGCCGCGCTAGACTCGCTGCCGATCCCCACCCCCTCGCGGGGGTGACGCGTGCCCGCACGACGCGGCGGCGCGGCATCCGATTCGATGAGAAAGCGACACCGCCCGTGGCATCGACCAACGACCTCAAGAACGGCCTGGTGCTCAACCTCGAGGGCCAGCTGTGGTCCGTGGTGGAGTTCCAGCACGTCAAGCCCGGCAAGGGGCCGGCGTTCGTGCGCACCAAGCTGAAGAACGTGCTGTCCGGGAAGGTCGTCGACAAGACGTTCAACGCCGGCGTCAAGGTCGAGACGGCGAACGTCGACAAGCGCACGATGCAGTACCTGTACAACGACGGCACCGACTTCGTGTTCATGGATGCCGACACCTACGACCAGCTGCCGGTCAGCCCCGAGGTCGTCGGCGACGCCGCCAAGTACCTGCTCGAGAACCAGGACGCCATCGTCGCGCGGCACGACGGCGCGGTGCTCTACGTCGAGCTGCCGGCCTCGGTCGTCCTCGAGATCACCTACACCGAGCCGGGCCTGCAGGGCGACCGGTCCACAGGCGGCACCAAGCCGGCGACGCTGGAGACCGGCGCCGAGATCGCGGTGCCGCTGTTCCTCGAGACCGGCACGAAGGTCAAGGTCGACACCCGCGACGGCTCCTACCTCGGCCGGGTCAGCTGACCCGTGGCCGCCCGCACCAAGGCCCGCAAGCGCGCGCTCGACCTCCTCTTCGAGGCCGAGCAGCGCGGGGTCGACGCGGGTGAGTTGCTGCGCGAGCGCCTCGCGGCGCCGGTGACGCAGGCTCCGCTCGCCGAGCTCACCGCCGACCTGGTGAGCGGCGTGATCGAGCGCCGCGACCAGATCGACGAGCTGCTCACCACCTACGCGCAGGGCTGGACGCTGACCCGGATGCCGGCGGTCGACCGCGCCATCCTCCGCCTCGGTGCGTGGGAGGTGCTGCACTCGCCCGACGTGCCCGAGACCGTCGCGATCAGCGAGTGGGTCGCGCTCGCCGGCGAGCTGTCCACCGACGACAGCCCGCGCTTCGTGGGCGGGCTGCTCGGCCGGCTCGCCGAGGTCAAGCCCACCCTCGCGTAGGCCCTCTGACGACGATGCCGGATGACGCTGACCGGCTCTCCCGCTGCCTCGAGCGGGGCGTCGACGGCCGGCTGCGGAATCCCGTGGTTTGGTCGTCCCACGGCTGTCCAGACTGGTGAGGTGACCGTCATCCGGCTCGCCACCGCCGATGGCCTGCCGCAGCTCGCTGCGATCGAGGAGGCCGGCGACGCGATGTTCGCCGAGCTGTTCGGGGCGTGGACTGGCCGCCGCCGACTCAGGGCACCGAGCGTGCCGCCCGGCCCGGCGTCATCCTGGTCGCCGACCGGCCGGTGACCGGCTTCGCGCACATGCTCCACCTGGACGGGCACCGGCACCTCGAGCAGCTCGCCGTGTCACCGGCGTGCCAGCGCCGGGGAGTGGGAGGCGCGCTGCTCGACGCCGTGAACGCCGAGGTGGCGCGCCAGGGCGGTCGCGAGGTCACGCTGACCCGACGCGCCGAGACGCTTCGGCACGGGAATGCCGCACCGACGTAGACTCCCCGCAACCAGACGTCCTTTAACGACCCGTCCTGTGAGGCGGGGAAGGAGGTCGACCGCGTCATGGCACGCGCCGACGACATGCCGCCCGGCAGCGGACCGGCTCAGCCGGAGGCCCCCGGGTCCCCCCGCACCGTGATGAGCGCCCCCGATGTCGCCCGGGCGCTGCGCCGCATCGCCCACGAGGTCGCGGAGCGAAACAAGGGTGCCCACAACCTCGTCGTCCTCGGCATCCCGACCCGCGGCGTCGAGCTCGCCCGCCGGCTCGCCCGGCTCGTCGAGGAGGTCGAGGGCACCGCCGTCCCCCATGGCGCGCTCGACGTCACGATGTTCCGCGACGACCTGCGATCCCAGCCCACCCGGGCCCCGCTGCCGACGCGCATCCCGCCCACGGGCGTCGACGACCGGGTCGTCGTGCTCGTCGACGACGTGCTCTACTCCGGTCGCACCATCCGCGCCGCGCTCGACGCCCTCGCCGACCTCGGTCGGCCCCGGGCCGTGCGCCTCGCGGTGCTCGTCGACCGCGGTCACCGTGAGCTCCCGATCCGCGCCGACCACGTCGGCAAGAACCTCCCGACCAGCCACACCGAGCGGGTCATGGTCCGCCTCACCGGGGTCGACGACGTCGGTGCGGATGGCGACTCGGTGACGATCGCCGCCGGCCGGACCCGCGCGGGGCGTCCGTCGACGGCGGACGGGCGGGCGGCATCCGCGATCGCCGGACGGGCGGCATCCGAGCACGGCCGGGCGGCATCCGCACCGGGCGGGGTGGGCGCCTGATGCGCCGGCACCTGCTCTCCAGCGCCGACCTCAGCCGCGACGACGTGCGCACGCTGCTCGCCACCGCCGCCGAGATGCACGAGGTGCAGCGCCGCGACGTCAAGAAGCTGCCCACGCTGCGCGGGCGCACCGTCATCAACCTCTTCTTCGAGGACTCCACCCGCACCCGCTCCAGCTTCGAGATCGCCGGCAAGTGGATGAGCGCCGACACGATCAACATCACCGGCAAGGGCTCCTCGGCCAGCAAGGGCGAGTCGCTGCGCGACACGGTGCGCACCATCGACGCGATGGCCGTCGACGCGCTCGTCGTGCGGCACTCCGCGAGCGGGGCGTGCCACCAGGTGGCGCAGTGGGTCGACGCGAGCGTCGTCAACGCCGGCGACGGCACCCACGAGCACCCGACCCAGGCGCTGCTCGACGCGTACACGATGGAGCAGCGGCTCGGCGACCTCGAGGGCCGGCGGGTGGCGATCGTCGGCGACCTCATCCACAGCCGGGTGTTCCGCTCGAACGCGATCACGCTGCGCACCCTCGGCGCGCACGTGACGCTCGTCGCGCCGCCGACGCTGATGCCGAGCGGCATCGGGTCGTGGGCGAAGGTCGACGGCCTCGACGTCACCTTCGAGCTCGACGAGGCGCTCGCCGCCGGCCCGGACGCGGTGATGATGCTGCGGGTGCAACGCGAGCGGATGACGAGCGGCTTCTTCTCGACGCCGCGCGAGTACACGGTCGGGTTCGGGCTCACTCGCGATCGACTCCGGGCGCTGCTCGACGCGAATCCGGATGCCGTGGTCTGCCACCCCGGGCCGATGAACCGCGGGCTCGAAATCAGCGCCGACGCCGCCGACGCCGCGCAGAGCCTGGTGCTGGATCAGGTGAGCGCCGGCGTCGCGGTGCGGATGGCCGTGCTCTACCACCTCCTCGCCGGTGAAGGGAGCTCAGCGTGAGCGACCTGCTCACCGACCCGAGGGATCGTCCAGGTGGACGAGCCTCGACGTCGAGAGACCACGCCCGAGCGGACCTGCTCGTCACCGGGGCCCGCGTGCTCGGCGCGGATGCCGCCGACGTGCTCGTGCGCGACGGCGTGGTCGCGGCG
>JBOFBK010000007.1:0-2501 GCA_051645525.1 Dermatophilaceae bacterium
GCGGGCGTCATCCGGTACGGCTCGGCGACGTCGCGGGCGAGCACGGCGCCGGGCACCGGGTAGCCGCGCCGGGCGAGGTAGCGGAGGAACTCGTCGTAGAGCGTCGGCTCGTGCAGCACCGCCGACAGCGCCGAGCGGGCCGCCTCGTCGTGCTCGAACACCCGCACCATGTCGGCGCTCTTGTTGCCGAGCAGGAACTCCACCGCCCGGTACTGCGCGCTCTGGAAGCCCGACGACGTCGCGAGGAACGGCCGGATCTGCGCGTACTCGCTCGGCGTCAGGGTGGCGAGCACGTCCCACATGTCGACGAGCTGGCGCTGCACGTGCTTCACCCGGGCCAGCCGCTTGAGCGCCGGCGCCAGCTCGTCGGACGCCAACAGCGCTCTCGCCGAGTGCAGCTCGTGCAGCAGCAGCTTGAGCCACAGCTCGGCCACCTGATGCTGCACGATGAACAGCAGCTCGTCGTGCTGCGGCGGATCGCTACGAGGGCGCTGGGCCGAGAGCAGCGTATCGAGGTCGAGGTAGTCGCCGTATGACATCGCCCGGTCGAAGTCGGTGGCGATGCCCGCCTCGAGGGGCCGCTCGGAGCGGTCCCCGAAGCCGTGACCGGAAGAGTCGTCGGCGGCGGGCGTCATCTAAGACATTGTGCCGACTTGGCGGACGAAGCCCACCCGCACCGATGGGGACGGTCCACTCCGGCCGACGACAGGTGGCCTGACACCGCTGGTCGGTGCGGGTGGATCGGCGCTGCGGCTGAGAACGAGCCCGTCGCAGCCCTACTCCTTGTAGCCGGCGTCATCCAGGCCCGGTGGGCGTCGCCCCCAGACGACCCCGGTCATCCGGACCCTGCCGGCCGGACGCCCCACTTACGCGCCAGGTAGTCCTCGACCGCGGCCCGCTCCGCGCTCGTGACCACCCGGTTCAGGACGATGATCTCGGCGACCGCACCACGCCATCCGAGCCCTTCGGGGTGCCCGCCGACGATGGCCTGATCGGCGCGGGTGTCGAGCACCGCGAGCTCCCGCTCTGCACGTCGCCCGCCCTGCCAGCTCGCGACCCGCCCCGGCTCGTGGACGCCGACGACGAGAGAGAGCGCCTCCGTCCAGGGCGCCGGTGAGGCCCCGCCCTCGACATCGACCCCTACCTGCGCCCGGGCGGACGCGGCGCGCTTGTAGACCACGCGCCCCCGCCCCTCCCCGTCCGTCGGACCCCAGAACAGCGCCACTCTCGGGGTGCCGATGTAGGGCTTGCCCGCCGAGGCGACGACGAACACCGTCGACGGCGAGTCGCCTGCGGGCATCAGGTCGGGTCGTCGCAGGACGAGCGAGTCGCGGCCGGTGAACTCCAGGACCCGCTTCCCGCCCACCGTCCCGAGCGTCGGACGTGACCCTGCCCGATCCTGAACGGCGTCGTTGCCGCGGCCGGACCGGTCCGCCCAGCAGGGCACCGCGGTCGTGGCGGGGTCGGCGCCGCAGGACGCCGACGCCCGTGCCGTGGCCGGGTCGGCGCCGTCCAGCCAGGTCGCCAGCTGCGGTGCGACCAGCACCGCGGCCGGGTACGGGACAACGGTGGCCGGACGGATGCCGGGATCGCCGCCGCCGGCGGAGGTCACGGTGACTCGGTACGTCACGCCGTTGACCAGGCCGTCGAGACTGCACCGCCCGGCCCCGGCCGGCGCCCGGCAGCTGGTGGCGGGCATGTCGTCGGCGTCGGGGGTGGCGGTCGCCGTCCAGTGCGTCGCCGTGGTCGCCGCGGTCGCGGCGGGCCAGCGCACCTCCGCCGCGCGGTCGCGAGCCAGCACGCTCACCTGCGCCGCGGTGCCGGGAGGCGAGGGTGATGCCGTCGACGACGGCCCCGATGACGAGAGGCCCGACCCCGGCGACGCCGATGCCGATGCCGCGGCACCGCCCGCGGACCGCTCGTCCGGCCCACCCTGCATCCAGAGCGTCCCCGCGCCGGCGCCCAGGACGAGGGCGACGAGGACTGCCGCCCCGACCACCCGGGTACGACCGGTGCCGCGGTCCGCCCGCGCGCGACGCGTCTCCTCCGGCAGGTCCAGGGCCTCGCGGACCCGACCGAGCAGCGCCGCGGCATCCTCGGGTCGATCTTGCGCACGGTACGAGGCGGCGCGGGTCAGCACCGGCTCGAGCCCGGGCGGCAGCGGGTCGAACAGTCGGCGGAGGGTGAGCGCGGCGCTGAACACGTCGGAGCGGGTGGTCGCCGCAGCGCCGGCGGCCACCTCGGGCGCGAGGTACTGCTCGGTACCGCCGGCCGCACGTGTGCTCGCGTCGGCGAGGAAGACCGCCGTGCCGAAGTCGCCCAGCGCGGCTCGGCCCGCCCGGAGCATGACGTTGGACGGCGTCACGTCGCCGTGCAGGAGTCCGCGCGCGTGGACCGCCGCCAGCCCGGTCAGCAGGTCGAGCGCGATCGCGCACGCCTCGGCGTAGGCCGGCGGTCCGGTCCGCAGCCGGCCCGCCAGCGAGACGCCGTACAGCTCGGTC
>JBOFBK010000008.1:0-3126 GCA_051645525.1 Dermatophilaceae bacterium
CCCCTCTTGCCCGGCCGGTCCACGTAGTAGTACGGCTCGACCACCCCCACCCAAGCCGCCCACGGGATCGTGGCATCCATCGCCTCCAAGAACCGCTCCCGACGCGAGACCCGCCGACGGTTGCCGTACTCGACATCAGCGAAAGAAGGCTGAGTGCTGTCCACACCACATGATCCCCCACGCCCCGACACCGAACCGGCCCCCAACCCGGACCAGCCAGAAAATCAGCGATTCCCTAGAGGCTTGGGGCTTCGCGACAGGGGCGAGACGGATGAGCCTGGGGCTTTTCGGCGGGTCAGCGCATCCGCCAGCTGCGAGGCAAGCTGGGCCTCGCGGTCGCCGCAGAGCACCACCATGAGGTTGCTGACCATGGCCGCCTTCCGCTCCTCGTCGAGCGCCACGACGTCGTCCTCGTCGAGCCGGCCGAGCGCCATCTCGACCATCCCGACCGCACCGGCGACGATCTGCTGGCGGGCGGCTACCACCGCCGCCGCCTGCTGCCGGCGCAGCATCGCCTGGGCGATCTCGGGCGCGTACGACAGCTGGGTGATGCGCGACTCGACGATCCGCACGCCCGCGGACTCCACGCGCGCACTGATCTCGGCCGAGAGCGCGGCCGTGATGTCGTCGGTGTTGTCGAGCAGCGACCGCTTGCCGGGCTCGTGGGCGTCGTACGGGTAGCTCCCCGCCATGTGCCGCACCGCGGTCTCGGTCTGGATGGAGACGAACTGGACGAAGTTGTCGACCTCGAACACCGCCTTGGCGGTGTCCTCGACCTGCCACACGACGACGGCGGCGATCTGGATGGGGTTGCCGTCGGCGTCGTTGACCTTCGCGGTACCGGTCTCGTGGTTGCGGATCCGCGTCGAGACCACCCCGCGGGTGGTGAGCGGGTTGACCCACTGCAGCCCGTCGGCGCGCACCGTGCCGCGGTACCGGCCGAGCAGCTGGATGACGCGCGCCTGCCCGGGGGCGACGGCGGTGAAGCCGGGGCTGGCGAGGAGGGCGAGCAGGACGAGCAGCGCGCCGACCGCCGCGAGCGCATCCTGGTCGGAGGAGACGCCGACGACGGCGACGACGCAGCAGGCGAGGACCGGCCAGCCGGGCAGCACGCGGGCCGGCCGCTCGACGACGTGAGCAGCCGGCATCCGCACCCCGATGTCGGGCGCGGCAGTCGGCTGAGGGGTCCGGGGCGTCGAGGTGGTCATCGGGCTCACTCCTCCTGAATCGATGTGATATTAAATAAATATCATTTTATGGCGGCCGACTCAAGCCGCCGCGTACGGTGGGCCGCGTGCCCGACGTGACGTCATCGCCGCCCGTCGCCCGACGCCCCGGTTCGGGTCTCGAGCTGATCGACCTGCACGCCGCCGACGTCGAGCACTGGCTGCCACAGCTGCACGAGCTGTATGCGGCCGTCTACACCGCACCCGGCTCGGTCAAGCCGGCCGAAGTGCTCGCGGCGTTCCCCGGGCGCCTTCGGGACCACGCGCACCGGGGCGGGTTCCGATGCTCCGTCGCCATGTCGGGAACGGAGCTCGTCGGCGCCTGCTACGCGTTCTCGGTCGGCGACGCCCTTCCGGACGAGCCGTTCTACGCGGCCCTCACCGCTGCGCTCGGACCGGACGGAATCTCTCGGCACCTCCTCGACGCGTGCGAGCTCCCCGACGTCCTGGTGCGGCCCTCGGCACAGCGCCGCGGTCTGGGCACCCGCCTGTTGGACCATCGGTTGCGCGACGAACGGAGGGCCTGGCTGCTCACCGCACCCGACGGGCCGGGCATCCCGCTCTACCGACGGCTCGGATGGGTCGAGTGCGCAACCTACGTCGCGCCCGACGGCAGACCTCGGGTCGTGTTCTCCTGGTCGGCGGGCGACGTGTCGCAGGATGCCACAGCCGGTAACTGACTGCGCTCAGGCGCTGTAGGTGCCAAGACGTTCGCCGCCGTCCACGTCGAGCAGCGCACCCGTGACGGCGGGGTTGGCCGCGAGGCCGACAACTGCGGCCGCAACGTCCTCAGGCTGACCCCGATGGGGCGTCAGCTGCCGGTCGGTGGTGATGCCGATCCCACCTGGACTCACTGTGTTCACGCGGATCGGGGACAGCTCCAGCGCGGCGGCACGCGCCAGTGCCTCGATCGATCCGTGCAGCGCGCCCCAGACGCCCAGCCCCGCGACACCACGACGACCCGAGCTGCCGGAGAGCAGCGTGACGGACCCCTCGGGCCGCACGTGACGAGCGGAGACCTGCACGACGTTGTACGAGGCCCAGAAACGCCCGAACGCCGCCTTGGCCTCTGCATGAGGGGTGTCGCGGATCGAACCCGCACGCGCTCCGACACCGCCGACGAGGACCGCCACGTGGTCGAGCGGCGTCAGGCGCTCCATCAACGCCGTCAGACCGGCGACGTCCTCGGGATCGGCGACAGCTGCAACGACTCCTGCGCCGGCCGCGACCGCGGCTCGCTCTGAACGATCGGCATCCCGACTGCTGATCGTCACCTGCGCCCCTTCCTGAGCAGCGAGGACAGCCGTCGCGATGGCCATCGCCCCGGTTCCGATGACGAGGAGCCGCTGATCTTCCATCCGCATCGGCCGATCGTACGTCGCACACACTTTCGCGCGTCGTTGACGCAGCCTCGATCATCGCCAAGACAGTTCTCGTTCACCGGCGCTGGAGCGGATCCGCACATCGCGGGCCGGCCGGGACAGCGTCAGCCGGTGCTGTGGTGGATGGGTCCTTCGGTGTGCTGCAGCCGGTTTCCGCCACCGCCCCACTGTGAGGCGATGATCTCGGCCGCGATCGAGACGGCGGTCTCTTCCGGGGTGCGGGCGCCGAGGTCGAGCCCGATCGGCGAGGAGAGGCGAGCCAGCTCGGCATCCGTCACACCCGCCTCGCGCAGCCGGGCGACCCGGTCGTCGTGGGTACGCCGCGACCCCATCGCGCCCACGTATGCGAAGTCGGGCAGGCGCAGCGCCTGCTCGAGCACCGGCACGTCGAACTTCGGGTCATGGGTGAGCACACAGACCACCGTGCGAGGGTCCACCCGGCCGGCGTCGACCTCCGCGGCGAGATACCGGTGCGGCCACTGCACCACCACCTCGTCGGCGGCGGGGAACCGGCTCGT
>JBOFBK010000009.1:0-3497 GCA_051645525.1 Dermatophilaceae bacterium
AGCTACAAGTACCGCACGGGGGGCTTCGCCCCCCGTGGCCCCCCCCACAACTGCACACCCCACACAGGGGGCTTCGCCCCCCGTGAACCCCCCGACGACCCTCAACGGTCTTCCTCGGACACCTACCCATGAGGCCCAGTACATGAAGCTCACCCTGAAGATCTGGCGGCAGGAGGGGCCGCGGCACCGCGGCCGGCTGCACACGTACCAGGTCGCCGACATCAGCCCCGACATGAGCTTCCTCGAGATGCTCGACGTGCTCAACGAGTCGCTCATCGCCCGGGGTGAGGAGCCGGTGGCGTTCGACCACGACTGCCGCGAGGGCATCTGCGGCTCGTGCGGTCTGATGATCTCCGGCGCAGCGCACGGCCCCGAGAAGACCACGACCTGCCAGCTGCACATGCGCAGTTTCCGCGACGGCGAGACCATCACCGTGGAGCCGTGGCGCGCCGAGGCGTTCCCGGTGATCAAGGACCTCGTCGTCGACCGCGGCGCGTTCGATCGCATCGTCCAGGCCGGTGGGTACATCTCGGCCAACACCGGGTCGGCTCCGGATGCGCATGCCACCCCGGTGCCGAAGCCGAACGCCGACCGTGCCTTCATGGCGGCCGAGTGCATCGGCTGCGGAGCCTGCGTCGCGGCGTGTCCCAACGCCAGCGCGATGCTGTTCATGGGTGCAAAGGTCACCCACCTCGCCGAGCTGCCGCAGGGCCAGCCCGAGCGGATGGCACGGGTGGTCTCGATGGTCGACCAGCACGACGATGAGGGCTTCGGCGGCTGCACCAACGTCGGCGCCTGCACCACCGCATGCCCCAAGGACATCCCCCAGGACGTCATCTCGACCCTGAACAAGGACCTCCGCCGCGCCCTGCGGGCTACGTAGGTCTCGTCGACCTCTGACCGGTCTCGGTCGGGTCGGCAGGTCACTCGACCACGGCGCGCACACGGTGCGCGAATCTGATCAGGCCGACGTCTCGGAGTCCGTCAAGAAGTTCGACCGTCGTCATGGCCGGTCTGTCAAGTTGTCCGGCTTGCGTCTCGACCACCTGCACCACCGTCTCGATCTCGTGTTCTGCCAGTCCGGTGACGAACGAGTCGGGGGAGACGATCAGCAGCTCGCCCTGAGTCCTGTCGGACGGGAAGTCAGCCAGGTTGTTGGTGACCAGATGTGAGGCACGTGCGTGGATCGCGGCCGCAAGCACGTGGCGATCGCCGGCGTCAGGTAGGTCTTGCGCATCGACCAGTGTCTCGTAGCCTTCGACGATCGCTCCTGGGAGCGCTGTGTTCATCAGCCGACGCGTGCGTGTCAACCGGTACTCGGCGATGTCAGGTCGGTCTGCGGTCAGATTCTCGAAGCACTCGTCGAGGATCTGTTCGCTCCACCGGGCCCGGTAGAGACCGGCAATGTCGAGCCGGATCAGAAGATCGCGGAGTCGTGCCGGATACAGCACGTTAGCGTCGAGCAACGCCACGGGGCCGGACATGAAGTCAGTAGACCCCGAGCTCTTGCGCTTCGGCAGCAAGTGCCTTCACGGCGTCGAGGCGGCGCGCTTGGTCGATCTCTCGGTACAGCAGAACATCGGAGAGCTTGAGACGGCGTCGGCTGCCGACCCTGCGAGAGGGGAGATCACCTCGGTCGACGAGCCCGACAACGTACGGACGGGACACGCCCAGCAGGTTGGCGGCTTGCTGGGTGGTGATCTCCTCGTCATCGCTGACGACTCGCACCGCCTCGCCGCGACGGGCGTGGTCGAGCACCTCGGCAAGGACCCTCACCACCGACTCAGGCACCTCGACCGGCTTGCCCCTTGACTCTCGGGGCAGGACGACAACCCGGCCCCTGTCGAGCGCCGTCGCGGCGGCATCTGCCTGCGCCACCTCGGATTGCACGCTCATGGCGGATCACCTCAAAACGAAATCAACGAAGAGAACGAAATCAACGAAACGAGCATACCGCGTCAGGTAGCCGGGAGCGAACCCTCTCGTCCGGTGTGGACGACGTGTCTCGCTCCCGGCAGGAGTCTCTGCCCGTCGACCAGCTTGGAAAGTGCGCCTGGGTCGCTACCGGGACGTCCAGGATGGTCCGAGCCACTCACCGACGTGCTGGCTGGCCCGGGCCGGTCAAGGCAAGGACGGTCGCGTAGCTCGTGGCCCGGGAGAGGCGTTGCCAGAAGTTGAACGTCGCCTGATCGATCCCGAACCGACGGTGTGGCAGGTCTCGACCGGGCCGCGCCCAGAACACCAAGCCGCTGAAGTTCTCGGCGTAGTCCCAGTGGCCGTGAGCAATGCTGTTCCGGAAGAGTCGCAGCTCGTCTTTGCTGAGGAAGTCGACAACGCGCCCGGCCACGGAGTCGGGTGCGACCTCCTTGCGCACCGGGGCAAGCAGGGAGTCCCGGAGCATGACGAAGCTCGTGTACAGCAGCACAATCATCTGAGCCCGAACCGTCGGCGGAGGCACTGCATCTCGGCCGTCGAGGTCGTCATGGAACGCCTGGCATGCGCTCAGCTCCTCGCGAAAGCGCTCGGGCGCGATTGTCATCCTGGCTCGGATCCGGTGGCGAGCCCCCTCGTCCAGGTTGTCGAGCTCGCGGTAGATGCGCGAGGCGACCGCCGGATCGTCGATGCCGATCTTCCTCAACTCGGCGGCATGCGCCGACAGCTGGTTGTCGAGGTGGGCGAGTGGGCGGTCAGTCCGAGATCTCACGCCATCATCGTCCGGGGTGGGCACCACCCAATGTCGTCGATTGGTGACTCTGCCCGTCGGTGGTCGCTCTGGCCTGACCCGCGATGATTTCATGGCCGCCTCGAAGGAGATGGCGCGTCATCCGTCAGAGCCAGGTGACGTGGGGGGCGAACAGGGCGTAGCCGACGAAGGCCACGACGTCGATCACGGTATGGGCGACGACGAGCGGCATCACCCGCTTCGTGCGCGTGTACAGCCAGCCGAAGAGCACCCCCATGGCGACGTTGCCGACAAAGCCGCCGAAGCCCTGGTAGAGGTGGTACGTGCCGCGGATGACGGCCGAGACCACGATGATGCGCCACATCCCCCAGCCGGCCTGGCTCCAGCGGCGGAACAGGTAGCCGACCATGACCACCTCCTCGAGCACGGCGTTCTGCGCCGCGGCGAGCACGAGCACCGGGATGGTCCACCACGCGCCGCCGAGGTTCGCCGCGGCGATCGTCGTGTTGACACCGAGCTCGCGCGCCAGCAGATAGAACGCCAGGCCGGGGATGCCGACCGCGCCGGCGAGCAGCGCCCCGCGCCACAGGTCGCCGCCCCACCGCCGCAGGTCGAACCCCATCGCGTGGCGGGCGTCGGCGTCATCCCGCTGCAGGAGATGCACGGCGAGAACGACTGGCACGAGGGCCAGTCCGATGCCCACCAGCTGGTAGGCGAGGTCGAGCCACGGCCGGTCGGCGGTCACCGACGAGTTCATCGCCGTCGTCTGCGAGCCGAGTGACTCGGTGCGGGTGAGCCGGTCGACGATGCGCAG
>JBOFBK010000010.1:0-4060 GCA_051645525.1 Dermatophilaceae bacterium
GTCGAGCGGAGCGGGCCCGGCCGGGACCGCCACGACCCCCGCGAGGGCCAGCACCGCGATCACCGCCACCGCCGCCCCCACCGGTCTTCCGGACCGCGCGCGCAGGGCCCCGACCGCGGCACCGACGACCATCGGGAAGGTCCCGAGGACGGCCAGCACCCCCCGGCCCGAGAGCAGGGCGAGGATGCCGTAGCTCGAGACGTGCACGAGGTCGACGGTCGGACCGGCGACCGGCCACCTCACCAGCTCGAACGCCACGGCCGAGGCGACCGGGAGCACGAGCACGACCCAGCGCGAGCCGGCCAGCCGGCCGCACGCGAGGCCGGACAGGAACGTGGCCGTGACGACGACGAGCGCCTCGGTCGTGGTCCGTGGCCCGCGCGGCAGCCACCCGGCGCCGAGCGCACCCACGGTCGCGCCGACCGCCGCCGTGGCGACCAGCCGGTGCGCCAGGGGAGGCGGCGGCAGCGGACGCGACCGGGAGGGCCCGCCGGTGCGAACCACCCGAGCCGGGCGCGATGTCGTCGCGGTCACCGTGGTCACCCGCTCGCAGGCCTCGACCGGAACAGCATGACGAGGGCCGCACCGCACAGCACCAGGCCCACCACGCCCGCGACGGCGAGACCGGCCGCGAGCCGGCCGAGCACCGGCAGCTCGGCACCCACCGACACCTCGGCCTGCACGCCGCGGCTGCCGTCGGCGTTCATCACGACCACCGTCCAGCGGCCGGGGTCGAGGTCCCACGTCACCGTCTGGGTACCGGCGCCGGATGCCGACGTGCTCCAGATGTCACGGTCCGTCGGCGCAGCCGGCGCGGCGGTTCCCGAGACGGCCGTGCCGGTCGACGACTCGCCCAGGCCGGCCACCACGTGACGGCGGACACCGGCGAGGTAGGCGTCGACGTCATCCGCCCGGGCGACGCCGAGGAAGACCGGGGTCTCGCCGCGTGCGGTCACGCGCACCGTGCCGGTGACGTCGTCGGACACGGCGTCGGCCAGCCACGAGCGGTCCAGGTCGATCCGCTCGGAGACGAGGGCGTACCCGTCCGAGGTCACGGTGGCGGCGGGGCTGGTGACGAAGCCGGCGTCGTCCCTGGAGGTCACGTCGACCGCGGCCAGGGCTACGCCGGCACCGGTCGCGCCGAGCGAGAGGGCAGCGACGACCGCGGCGATGGTGATGCCGAGCGCGCGCCACCCGCCGATGGTGCCCGTCGGCCGCGCGGTGGCCGCGGTCGGCGCGGGAGTCGTCGGGTCGGCGGGCGCCGTCGTCGGAGCGGGAGCCGTGGGGGCGGCGGGCGTGGGCGCGGCAGTCATCGGCGCGGCAGACACCGTGCGGGCCGACATGGGGGCCGCAGACCCGGGCGCTCCGGCCGCCTGCGTGACCGTCTCGACGGCCGGCTCGTCGCCGCCGAGGTCCAGGCGGAACGGTGGGTACACGTCGGTCATCAGACCGGCGTAGGCGGCGACGCGGAGCACCCAGCGGTTCAGGCCCAGCAGGAGGTCGAAGACCGACTGCGGGTAGCGACCGGTGACGAGCAGCACGACGCCGGCGACCAGCGCGAGGATGCCGATGAGGCCACCGGTCCAGGCCGGGCCCCGCGGCACGCCGGCACCCTGGTCGAGCGCGTACCAGGAGCCGCCGACGAACAGACCGACGACGAGGTAGTGCGGCAGGGCGAGCAGCCACGTCTTCACGAGGGCGAGTCCGCGGGAGAGGTGCTCGGGGTAGTCGACGTCGAACGAGGCCGGGTAGTCGGGCCGCCGGTCGAGGCTGAACGGCGGGTACCGGTCGGTCGCCAGCGCGCCGTACGTGTAGTAGGTGACCCGCCACGTCCAGCGCAGCACCCCGACGTTGAACTCGAACACGGCGCGCGGGTAGCGCCCGGTGACGAGGATCCCGACCCACGCCACCACGCTCAGCACCGCGAACGCGAGCCAGAGGACGGCGAGCACCACCCAGTGCGGGATGGCGAGGGCCCACTTGAGGAGCCACTGCCACCGACTGACCTCCCGGTCGAGGTGGCCGGTGACCTGGACGGGGTATGCGGACACAGTCATGGCGTCGGCTCCTTTCGCTGTCCACCGCTCAGCGTCCCGCCGGCGCGACGCGACGCCCAGAGGAGGACGGCCTCTCCCCGCGGGACCAAAGTCCCGGACTTGCGCAGCCGGCCCCCGACCCACCTGAATGGACCCCGTGACGGACGCACCGGTGCGGGTCTACCTCCTCGACGACCACGAGGTGGTGCGGCAGGGGCTGCGCACGCTGCTCGAGTCGGCGGGCGACATCGAGGTGGTCGGCGAGTCGGGCACCGCGCGCGAGGCCGCAGCCCGCATCCCGGCGCTGCGCCCGCACGTGGCGGTGCTCGACGCGCGCCTGCCCGACGGCTCCGGCATCGAGGTATGCCGCACCGTGCGCTCGGTCGACTCCGGCATCCGGGCGCTGATCCTCACGTCGTACGACGACGACGAGGCGCTGTTCGCGGCGATCATGGCCGGCGCCGACGGCTACGTGCTCAAGGACGTCAAGGGCCTCGACCTCGTCGACTCGGTGCGGCGGGTGGCGGCCGGGCAGTCGCTCATCGACCCCTCCCTCGTCAGCCGGGTGCTCGAGCGGGTGCGCCACGGCCCCCAGGTGGCGCCCGAGCTGGCGACGCTCACCCCGCAGGAGCAGCGCCTGCTCGGCTATGTCGCCGAGGGTCTCACCAACCGCCAGATCGGTGAGCGGATGTCGTTGGCGGAGAAGACGATCAAGAACTACGTGTCCGTGCTGCTGCACAAGCTCGGCCTCGAGCGGCGCACCCAGGCCGCCGTGCTCGCCACCCGGCTGCTCGGCCCCGACGGCGGACGGTGACGCCGGTGACGACCACGCCCGGTCCCGACGCCCGGCTGCGCCGCCTGGTCGCGGCGAACGAGGCCATCGTCTCCGACCTCGACCTGGCCACCGTGCTGCGCCGCATCGTCGAGGCGGCGGTCGACCTCGTCGACGCGCGGTACGGCGCGCTCGGGGTGATCGCGCCCGACGGCCGTGGCCTCGAGCAGTTCGTCCACGTCGGTGTGGACCCCGAGCTCGTGGAGCGGATCGGGCACCTGCCGGAGGGCCGCGGCATCCTCGGGGCCCTCATCGCCGACCCGCGACCGGTGCGGCTCCGCCACCTCGCCGACGACCCGCGTTCGGTCGGCTTCCCGGCCGGCCATCCGCCGATGGACAGCTTCCTCGGCGTGCCCGTGCGCGTACGAGGCGAGGTGTTCGGCAACCTCTACCTCACCGACGCCGCCGCCGGCGAGTTCGACGAGCACGACGAGGCGGTCGCGGTGTCACTGGCGGCGACGGCCGGCATCGCGGTGCACAACGCCCGGCTGTACGCCGACAGCGGGCATCGCCAGGAGTGGCTGCTCGCCGCCGCCGACCTCACCCGGCGGGTGCTCGCCGACCCGTCCACCGTCGCCGCCGTGACCACCGGGATCGTCGCCGAGACGGTGGCCACCCTCGCCGACGCGCCGCTCGTGCTGGTGCTCGAGCACGACGGTCCGGATGACGCGACCGTCACCGCCGCGGCCGGCACCGACGCGGCCGGCACCGGCGCCGAGGCACTCACCGGCGCGGTCGTCATCCCCACCGACCCGCTGCGACGCACCGCCGACACCGGCGACGCGCGCTCCGTCGAGCGCTTGGGCGGCCTGCCTGCGGGGGCTCCGGGCGCCGACGGCCCGGCGCTGCTGCTGCCGCTGCTCGGGCCGCGCCGCACGGTGCTCGTGGCCACCCGGCCAGCCGGGGCCCACCCCTTCACCGGGCCCGAGCTGGAGATGGCGTCGACGTTCGCGGCTCAGGTGTCGGTGGCCCTCGAGCTGGCCAAAGCCCGCGAGGACCAGCAGCGGATGGCGCTGCTCGAGGACCGTACCCGCATCGCCCGCGACCTGCACGACCACGTCATCCAGCAGCTGTTCGCGGCAGGGATGAGCGTGCAAGGGGTCGCGAGCACGCTGGACGACCCGGAACGCTCGGACGTGCTCGACTCGGTCGTCGACACGTTGGACGAAGCGGTGAAGCGGGTCCGCACCTC
>JBOFBK010000011.1:0-33452 GCA_051645525.1 Dermatophilaceae bacterium
TGGCTGCCGCCTTCGGCGGCACCACCTGCCTGGCGCCCGACGCAACCCCCGGACGCGGTGCCGACATCCGCAGGTGGGATGACGGTGCCGCGCCACTGCCGTGGGTGGCGCCCCCGTTCGGAGCCGGAGCTCGTCACGAGGGACGGACGCGCGAATTTGCCGTTCACGTGCGAGCACGCGGCAGGCCACCGCACATCGTACGGGCCACGGGCGGCAGGCCGGAAATCGGCATCCGCGGCGGCGCTGTCCGCGGCGTCCCAAGGGAAAGCGGTCGGATGACGGGCGCCTCCTCGGGTAACGTCTCGCCCTCGTGGGGTGGGTCGCTCGGGTGGTCGGACACGTCGTCGATACGGTCGCGCCACCGCGGATGGGCCGGCCGTTCCGCTGGCAGCTCGCGTCGTCGTGGGCGGCACAGGTCGGCGATGGGATCGCGCTCGCGGCCGGCCCGCTGCTCGTGGCGACCCAGACCCGGGACCCGGTGCTGATCGCCACTGCGGCGATGGTGCAGCGCCTCCCAGGGCTGGTCGTCGGGCTGCTGGCCGGCGCGGTGGCCGATCGGGTCGACCGGCGTCGGCTGGTGCTCACGGCGAACCTCCTGCGGGTGCTTGTACTCGTCGCGCTCGTGGGGGCGATGGTCACCGGCGCCGTGTCGATCGGGTTGCTGCTGGTGCTGCTGCTCGCGCTCGGGTTGGCCGAGACCTTCGCCGACAGCGCGTGGCGGGCCGTGCTTCCCATGCTGGTGCCACCGGCCGATCTCGGCATCGGCAACGCCCGGATGATGGCCGGTTTCCTCGTCGCGAACCAGCTGCTCGGCCCGGCCGTCGGGGCCGCGCTGTTCGCGGTTGGGTCGGCCGTGCCGTTCGGCGTGCAGGGGGCGGCGCTGCTGCTCGCCGCCGGCCTGTTCGCGCGGGTGCGGCTGCCCGCCAGCACCCGGGAGCGCGCTGAACAGCACGTGGGCCGGGACATCGTCGACGGGCTGCGCTGGATCCGTGGCAACGCTCCGGTACGCACCCTCACCATCGTCATCCTGATCTTCAACGTCACCTGGGGCGCACCGTGGGGGGTGCTCGTCTACTGGGCGCAGGAGCGGTTGGGCGCCGGGGCTGTCGGATTCGGCCTGCTGACCACGGCGTCAGCGGTGGGCGGCATCCTCGCCGTGCTGTCCTACGACCGGCTGGAGCGCCGGGTACCACTCGGCGGGCTGATGAAGGTGTGCCTCGCCCTGGAGGTTGGCACCCACCTCGCCCTCGCGATGACGACCGCACTGCCCGTAGCCCTCGCGGTCATGGTCGTCTTCGGCGGGTACACGTTCGTCTGGGGGTCGCTGTCGTCGGCCGTGCGGCAGCGAGCGACCCCCAGCGCGCTCCAGGGCCGGGTGGGAAGCGTGTACTGGGTGGGTCTGGTCGGTGGGCTGCTGATCGGCCAGCTGCTCGGTGGTCTCATCGCGACGACGTGGGGCCCGGCCGCTCCGTTCTGGTTCGCCTTCTGCGGCGCCGGCCTCACGCTCGCGCTCGTGTGGCATCGCCTCGACGACATCGCCCACGCCGACGGACGGCTCTACTGACGTCGGTCGGCTCGAACGGTCGACCTCGGGCGGTCGGCTCGAACGGTCGGCAGGGCCGGGTCACGGTGCGCCGCGGCGCAGTTCACCGTCGTCGAGCACGACCTCGGCGGCGAACGGCAGGGCCAGGTTCGTCGGTCCGTGCCCGAACGCCCCACCAGCCCAGACCGGGACGCCGAGCGGGAGCAGCCGGTCGCGGAGCACCGCCTCCACCTCGGCCGGTGGCGACGACATCGTCACGTCACCGACCAGGACGCCACGCACCCCGTCGAACCACCCGCTCCGCACCAGCTGGCTCAGGCCACGGTCGAGCACGAAGGCGGGCTGCCCGACATCCTCGAGAAAGGCGACCGCGCCGCGTGCCGGGACGAGATCGGGAGTCCCCACCGACGCGGCGAGCACGGCCACGTTGCCGCCGACGAGCGGCCCGCCCGCCGTGCCACCGCACCACGGCGCCAGGCCGGTGAGCAACGGCTCGTCGCAGCCTCGGCCCCACAACAGGCGACGCAGGCTCCCAGCACCGGCCGCGTCATCGGCCAGGGTGGTGAGCACCGGACCGTGGATGCTCTGCAGGCCGGCATGCCGGGCGAGGTGGTGCAGCAGCGCGGTCACATCGGAGAAGCCGACCACCCAGGTGTCACCGGCACCGCAGGAACCGGCTGCGGAAGTGCGGCAAGGGTTCGCCCAGTGCCGTAGCCGCCGCGGGCGCAGAACACCGCACGCACCACCGGGTCGGCCAAGGCGGACGCGAGGTCGGCGGCTCGCGCGTCATCCGGCCCGGCCAGGTGCGGCACGTGCGGGTGCGCCGCCCAGAGGTGTGCCGCCTCGACGACCTCCAGACCCCACGAGCGCAGGACCGCCATCCCTCGCTCCACCGGCTCGCGGCTCTCCGCGACGGCGCTCGCCGGGGCCAGGACGACCACCGTGTCACCGGCGGCGAGCGGCGCGGGTGCGCGAACGGTCACCAGGCGATCCTCGCAAAGCGGCGGCACGTCATCCGGCCCGGCCTGCTGCGCCGGTCGCGGTGCGGGCCCTGGTCCGGGCCGGCTCCGGGGCGCGGTCGACGAGAGCACCGCATACCCTGCTCGGCATGGCGTCGCAGCCGTTCACGACCACGCCCACCGGCCATCCGGAACCGCCACTCGGCCACCCTGCGCTCGCGCCGTTCGGGACCACGGTCTTCGCGACCATGTCGGCACTCGCCGCCGAGCACGGGGCGATCAACCTCGGTCAGGGCTTCCCCGACACCGACGGACCGGCCGAGGTGCTCGACGCCGCGGTGGCCGCGATCCGTGGCGGCTGCAACCAGTACCCGCCGGGCCCGGGGGCTCCGGAGCTGCTCGACGCGATCGCCCGCCACCAGCGGCGGTTCTACGGGCTGGAGGTCGACCCGGCCCGCGAGGTACTCGTCACGGTGGGCGCCACCGAGGCCATCGCCGCCACCGTGCTCGCGCTGGTGCGACCCGGCGAGGAGGTCGTGACCTTCGAGCCCTACTACGACTCGTATGCCGCGACCATCGCACTGGCGGGCGGCGTGCGACGCACGTCGGTGCTGCGGTTTCCCGACTTCGCCGTCGACGAGGCATCGCTGCGGACCGCGTTCACGGAGCGCACGAAGCTGGTACTGCTCAACACCCCGCACAATCCGACGGGAAACGTGTTCTCGCGGAACGAGATCGAGCTCGTGTGCAGGTTGGCGCGTGAGGTGGGTGCGTGGGTGGTCACCGACGAGGTGTACGAGCACCTCACGTTCGACGGTGCCGAGCACGTGCCCGTGGCGACCCTGCCGGGCATGTGGGAGCGCACGCTGAGCATCTCGTCCGCGGGCAAGACCTTCTCCACGACCGGATGGAAGGTTGGCTGGGTGTCGGGGCCGGCGGAGGCCGTGGCGGCGGTGCGGTCGGTGAAGCAGTTCCTCACCTACGTCGGGTCCGGGCCGTTCCAGCCGGCGGTGGCCGCCGGGCTCGACCTCCCGGATGACGTGTACGCGCGGCTCGCGTCGTCGTTGGAGCGCAAGCGCGACCGCCTCGTCGCCGGACTGGCCGGGGCCGGCCTCGCGGTGGCCGTGCCGCGGGGCACCTACTTCGTCGTCGCCGACGTGGCTCCGCTCGGCGCCACCGACGCCGTGTCGTTCTGCCAGGAGCTGCCGGCACGGGCGGGTGTCGCCGCCGTGCCGGTGTCGGTGTTCCACGACGACGTCGACGCCGCCCGCACACTCGTGCGGTTCGCCTTCTGCAAGCGGGACGACGTGCTCGACGAGGCCGTGCGCCGGCTCGCGGCCCTCCGCCCCTGACCGGCGGGTGTCACGTCGTCCACAGCGGCGCTGCTCGCCGACCGTCATCCACAGATGGGCGGTCGCCGCCGAAGGAGGCGCCCGGTGGGCGGCGCGGCCCACGACGCTGGATGACGTGCCCTCGCCATCCGCTCTCGCTGCCGCCCTCGTCGTCGCCGGTGCTGCCGTGGTCGCCACGACGTTGGCCGCCGAGCCCCGGTCGGTGCCCGCGGCTGCCGTCGAGGTCCGGGCGGCCACCGGAGAGGCGGGCGGTCAGCCATCCGTGGGCCGTTCCACCCCGGTGTGGGCGTGGCCGCTCTCGCCGCGGCCTCGTGTGCTCCGGGAGTTCGTCGCGCCGCGCAGCGAGTATGGGCCAGGCCATCGCGGCCTCGACCTCGGCGGCTCGGTAGGGGCGGAGGTGCGGGCGGTCGACCACGGCGTCGTCACGCACGCCGGCCAGGTCGCCGGTCGGGGCACCGTCACCGTGCGGCACGACTCCGGCCTCAAGAGCACCTACGAGCCGCTCGACGTGCAGGTCACCCGCGGGGTCCGCGTGTCCACCGGTGCGCCCCTGGGGGTGCTGTCGGGCTCGGCGGGTGCCATCGCCCACTGCGGGACCGCGGTGTGCCTCCACCTGGGGGCGCGGCGGGGCGACAGCTACCTCGACCCGCTTCCACTGCTGACCGGCGGCCGAGTGGTGCTCCTCCCCCTCACCGGTACGACCTCCCGGACATCGTTCACGACCGGGACCTCCGGTGCGGACTGGCGACCCGCTACGACAAGTACGCCGTCACCTACCTCGGCGGCGTCCCCCTCGGCATCGTCGTCCTGACCCACCGAGCCAAGGGTCAGCAGACACGCCCCTAGCCGAGCACCATCCATGCGACACCGGCGAGGGCTATCAGGAGAAGGAGCACCGCCAACCCTCGTCGGTTGACGCCGCGAGCACGGCTCCGACGCCGCTCGGCACGTGAGCTTGCAGCCGTACCACCGCCGACAGGTGTGGGCATGGGCGACGACCGTGCCGCGACCGGCGATCGGTCGGGTGCTGGTGGTTGCGTGCCGCGCGCCCGGTCCCCATGGCGGCTCGCGCGGGTCTTGGGCTCCACGTAGCGCTCTCGGATCTCGGACACCCACACGGCGACATCGGGCTCGCGGAGATCGTCAGGTCCTGACGTGTCCGCGACGGTGGCGGAGTCGGCGCTCCCTGGCTCGGACGCCGATGGCGGTGCAGCAGCGGCATCCGGGCGAGGACGCCGGCCGCGGTCGTCGTCAGGCACGAGGGTGAGCCAGGGCGAAGGACCGCCTGAGCCGTTCGACCGACACGTGGGTGTAGATCTGGGTGGTCGCGAGCGAGGAGTGGCCGAGCAGCTCCTGGACCTGGCGCAGGTCGGCGCCGCCGTCGAGCAGGTGGGTGGCAGCGCTGTGTCGCAGCCCGTGTGGGGAGATGTCGGGCGCGTCCGGAACCTCCTGGACGAGCCGGTGCGTCGCGGCTCGCACCTGCCGCTGGTCGGCTCGACGCCCGCGCCGCCCCAGGAGGAGGGCCGGGCCACTGGCGGCGGTCGCGAGTCGGGGACGACCGTCCTGGAGCCACCTCGTGACCGCCCGGCCGGCCGGCCGGCCGAAAGGCACGCGCCGCTCCTTGTCGCCCTTGCCGACGACCCGGATGACGTCAGCGTCGAGATCGACATCGTCGACATCGAGACCGACGAGCTCGCCGACGCGCACCCCGGTGGCATAGAGCAGCTCGAGTGCGGCCAGGTCGCGCAGGTGCACGGGATCGCCGTCGTCGGCTGCCACCGCGGCGACGTCGAGCAGGGCCGTGGCCTGATGCTGCGGAAGTGCCGCGGGAAGGGTGCGACCACGCTTCGGTGAGCCCAGACGAAGTGACGGATCGACCGGAACCCGTTCTGTGCGCTCGCACCAGGCGAAGAAGGTGCGCAGCGACGCCGAGCGGCGGGCGACCGTGGCGCGCGCGCCACCACGTGCTGACTCACGACCGAGCCACGCGCGCAGGTCGGCGAGCGTGACACCGGCGAGCTCGGCATCCGACCCGACCCCTGCCGCCTGGAGGAACGTCGCGACATCCCGGCCGTAGGCCCGCACCGTGTGCACCGATCGGCCACGCTCGGCTCTCAGGTGACGCTCGAACGCGACCAGCGCGTCGGGCTTTGAAGTGCGGTCCATTTGGGCCACGCTGTCAAACCACGAGGGGAGGCGCAACGACATCCGTACTAATCGACCCGAAGGGAGGAGACTCGGGAACGCCTGCTCAGCGGTGATGCGGGTCGTCGTCCGGTGCAGCCCACAACAGTAGTCCGGCGCCCGTCCGCGGGGCCTTGCGCCAGTCGGCCCCGACCCGCTCGACCAGGCCCTCGGCGTCGAGCACCGCCAGCGCCCGGCCGACCGCCGCGACCGGAACTCCGGATGCCACGGAGATGGCCGCAGTGGTGGCCGAGCGCCGCAGCGGCAGCGCCGACCACACGGCGAAGGTGACCGGGTCCAGGTCGTCGGTGGGCTCGCGCGGTGGCGATGCCGGATCGGGCAGGTGCTCGCCGATGCGCGCGGCCAGCTCGGCCACCTCGCCCGCGTCCGTGACGAGTACCGCCCCGGCCTCGCGGACCAGGGCGTGGCAGCCGGCCGACGCGACACTCGTCACCGGGCCGGGAACAGCACCGACCGGAAGATGATGCTCACGCGCCTGGCGCGCGGTGACCAGCGACCCGGAGCGAAGGCTCGCCTCGACGACCACCGTCGCTCGGGTCAACACGGCGATCACCCGGTTCCGCGCGAGAAAGCGCGACCGGTACGGCGCGCAGCCGACCGGCACCTCCGACACCACCGCACCGAGACGGGCCACCTCGTCGAGCAGCCTCGCGTGTGCCCGCGGGTAGGGAACGTCGACCCCGCACGCGAGCACCGCGATCGTCGGACCACCGGCAGCCAGCGCGCCGCGGTGGGCCGCCGCGTCGATGCCATAGGCGGCGCCGCTGACCACTGTGAAGCCGCGGGCGCACAGCCCGTCACCGATGTCGCCAGCGACCCGCTGGCCGTACTCGGTGGCCGCCCGAGACCCCACGACGGCGACGCTGCGCTCGGCAAGGGCCGCCAGGTCGGGCTCGCCGCGGACGTACAGGCAGTAGGGAGGTGCCGCGAGCCGGTCTATGCCGGCCGGCCACGTTCGGTCACCGGGAACGAGAACTCGGACACCGCGGGCCTCGACCGCATGCGCCAGGTCGTCGACGTTCAGCCGGGCCAGGCGCGGTTCGAACCGCCGTCGGCTCTCGAGCCGGCCTTCGCGCAGCCGCGCCAACGCCTCAGCCGCCCCATGCTCCACGATGATGGCGGTCAGCTCGACATCGGCAGGCTCGACGAGGAACGACCAGGCGACGCGCGCCCACCGTTCGTCCCGCTCTCGCCCGCCCGGCCGGGTCGACGCCGTCATGCCGCAGCCCCTCCCTCACCACGGAGCAGCAGGCCCGTCGCCACGTCGTCCGGACCGGGCACGGTGCGGCCGGCCAGGTCGGCGGCCGACCAGGCAACCCGCAGTACTCGGTCGTAGCCGCGCAGCGAGAGCCGTCCGTGGTCGAGGGCGCGGTCGAGCACGGCCGTCGTCGAGCCCGGCAGCCGGTACGGCGGACGTCGCAGAACGTGCCCGGGAGCTGCACCGTTGACGGCCCATCCACACTCATGCCACCGGGCCGCCTGCGCCTCGCGAGCGACCCGAACCCGCTCGGCCACAGCCCGGCTCGGCTCGCCGGTGGCTTCACCGATGGCGGCCCGCCGCACCGGAGGCACGTGCACTCGCAGGTCGACCCGGTCGAGCAACGGCCCGGACAGCCGCGACGTGTAGGAACGCACGGCGCGCGGATGGCAGGTGCAATCCAGGCCCTTGCCATGGTGGCGACCGCACGGACACGGGTTGGCCGCGATCACCAGGAGGAACCGCGCCGGGTAGCGCACGACCTGACGGGACCGGGCGAGCACCACCTCGCCCGACTCCAGCGGCTGGCGGAGAACCTGCAGCGCGGCGGTGGAGAACTCGGGAGCCTCGTCGAGGAACAACACGCCGTGATGGGCGCGCGAGATCGCGCCCGGAAGGGCGATGCCCGATCCGCCCCCGGCCAGCGCGGCCACCGACGACGTGTGGTGGGGAGCGACGAACGGTGGCGTGAGATCCAGGGCGGCGACGTCGCCCACGTGTCCGGTGAGAGACCGGATGGCGTGGACCTCCAGCGCCTCCTCGTGGGCCAGCGGCGGCAGGATCGTCACCAACCGCTCGGCCAGCATCGTCTTGCCGACCCCGGGAGGGCCGGTGAGCTGGACATGGTGGCCGCCGGTCGCGGCCAGCTCGAGGGCGTGCCGCGCCTCCGGCTGGCCGACGACGTCGGCGAGGTCGAGACGAGCCGGTGCCGGACTGGACGGAGGCGTCGCCGCCTCGGCGGACGGGAGGGCTCCGCCGAGCTCCACCGACCGGTACCACCCGACCACCTCGTCCAACGTCGATGCACCGTGGACCGTCACCCCGTCGACCAGCTGCGCCTCGGCGACGTTCTCGCGGGGCACGACGACGCGGCGGACACCACGCCGGCCCGCCTCCAGAACGGCGGGAAGCACACCTCGCACCCCGCGGATGCGGCCATCGAGTGCGAGCTCGCCGAGGTGGACGACCTCCGCGGCCAGGGGCGAACGGACGACTCCTGCGGCGCTGAGCACGGCGACCGCGATCGGCAGGTCGAAGCCGGCCCCCCGCTTGGGGATCGACGCCGGCGAGAGGTTGACCGTGACGCGGTGTGGCGGCACCGCGACGCCCGCGGTCGCCGCCGCCGGACGGATGCGGTCGGGAGCGCCCGCACATGCGGCATCCGGGAGACCACCGACCGAGAAATGCGGCAGACCCGAGCCGATGTGGGCCTCGACGTCGACCATCGCCCCCTCGAGACCGAGCAGCGCCACGGCACGCGTACGACCCAGGCCGAAGGTCATGAGCCCACCCCGACCACGTGCCGCACCACCGGCGGGCGCCCGGGCTGACACAGCACACCGACGACGTCGATGCGCACCTGGCCGCGATGGACATCGTGACTGGCCAACCAGGCGGCGGCCAGGCGCCGCAGCCGTAGCGCCTTGGCAGTGGTGACCGCCTCGACCGGCGAGCCGTAGCCGGTGGAGCTGCGCGCCTTCACCTCGCAGACAACCAGGCAGTCGCCATCGGTCGCGACGATGTCGATCTCGCCGTGCTCACACCGCCAGTTGCGATCGAGCACCCGCAGCCCGATGTCCCGGAGGTAGCGTTCGGCGAGCTGTTCGCCGTAGCGGCCCAGCGCACCACGATCGAGCCGGGGGCGGGTGGTCGCGGTGCGATCGGCAGGGCTGGGCATGGACGACAGCCAACCGATCAGCCCCCTGCCACGACCACCGACCGCCACCCATCCGCCCGAACCTGTGGATGACGAGCGCGCCGCGACGTCCCTGTGGACGCCGCGACCGGAAGCGTCCGAGCTCCGGTGCGACTGGGCAGAGGTCTACGTGCTCTCCGCCGCGGTCATGGGCTGGCCAACGAGACGGCGAACGCGTTCAGGGTCCGGCCAGGCCGTCCATGACGAGTTCCGCGATCGCCGCGTCCTGGATGCCGAGACCGCTGAGTCCCGCCACGGTGATGTCCTCCTCCTGCTGACGACCAGGGGCTCGACCGACGATCACGTCGCCGAGCGATACGGCCGGGCAACGAGGGTCGGCCTGGAGGATGCCGGCGCGCCGGGAGAGACCGATGTCGTCGACGACGACCGTCGCGGCCGCGGCGAGTGCCGCTCTGCCGACCTCGTGCTTGCCCGTGACATCCACCCCGACCGAGGTGACGTGCACTCCTGGAGCGATGCGTTCCACGATCGGTGCACGGCTGGTGGTGGCGCAGACCACCACGTCGGCTCCATCGACCGCCTCGGCGATCGATGCCGCCGCCACGCAACCGTTGCGTCGAGCGAACTCGCGCACGTGGGCCGCGGTGCGGCCGGCCACTCGGATGTCGCCGAGCCGCGGCAGGATCGAACGAAGTGCGTCGAGCTGGAACTGGGCCTGGATGCCTGACCCGAGGATCGCGAGGCTGCTCGCGTCCTTGCGGGCGAGCACGTCGACGGTCAGTGCTCCGGCGGCTGCGGTACGGATCTCGGTGAGCCACCCTCCGTCGTCGATCAGAACCTCGATCGCACCGCTTTCGGCGCTCAGCACGAACGAGCAACCGTGGTTGCCGCCGATCGCGAACCCGCCGGACACCAGTTTGGCCACCATCCACGCGGACCCGTGCAGGTGGGCACCCTTGACATGCACCTCGCCGCTCACGGGGTGGCGCATCAGGAACTCGTCCGGCATCTCGGCCCGGCGATCCGCCACGGTGGCGAAAGCACGCCTCATGGCATCGACGGCGTCGGGATAGCTGACGAGTCTCATCACGGTTGCCCGGTCGACGGTCCTCATGATCGCCGGCTCGTCAAGTGCCGTTCGAAGGCGACGAGGCCGGGTTCCAGACCGGATCGACCCACGCCGAACCGGAAACGGTCCGGCGGGACGTCGGCCAACGCCGAGCGATAGATCGACGAAGGCAGCACGACCGCACGCTGGTCGGCGATCAAGGATGCGGCGAAGGCCTCGACCCCGTCGTCGCCCAGGTAGCGGGGGAAGGCCACGCAGCCGCCGATCGGTGGGCTCCAGTCGACGAGGTCGGGGTAGCGGGCGAACATCTCGCCGACCAGGCCGAGGTTGTGCCGCACGATCGCCCGGTTGCGCGCCCGGATACGCTCACCGTTGCGCAGCGCGATGGTGGCCAGGGCCTCCGACGGTCCTGCGTTGCAGATCGACGTGTAGTGCTTGGCGCGCTCGAGGCGCTCCAGCAACGATCGGTCCTGGCTCGCCAGCCAGCCGACGCGCAGTCCAGGAAGCCCGTACGACTTCGACATGACGTTGACCGACAGTGCACGCGGTGAGAGATCGGCGGCCTGCGGCAGGGTCCGCGCTGGGTCGGTCTCGATCCCGCGGTACACCTCGTCGGACACCAGGACGATCCCGCGTTCGTCGCACAGCTCGACCAAGGAGCGCCAGGTCTCGTGGTCGGGGACGAAGCCGGTCGGGTTGTTGGGGAAGTTGACCCCGACCACCCGGGTGTTCGGACGCAACAGGTCCTCGAGGAGATTCAGGTCAACTGTCCAGCACAGGCCGGTGCCCACCCCTCGCCAAAGAGGAAGCCCGACCACCTCGACCCCGTTCGCGATCGGCACCGATTCCATCGACTGGTAGTTCGGCACCGTCACGATCGCGTGGTCGCCAGGAGCGAGCAGCTGTTGGAACGCCCAGAACATCCCCTCCTGGGCACCGGCCAGACACAGCACACCGTCGGGCCCGATGTGGTCGTACGTCGACGCGACCGCGTCCCGCAACAGCGTGGTCCCCCAGGTCGGCAGATAGGTGAGCCCGAGCGCGAAGAACGCCTCCCGCTCGTCGTCGGTCGCCATCGCGAGCATTTCGCCGACGGTGAGCGTCTGCGCATCCGAGGCGGTCAAATGGTGATCGACGGCGAACTCGTGGCGACCGAGATAGACCTCGAGCGCGAAGTCGGGGAGAACCGAGCCCGCGAGTCGGATGGTGTCGGTAGGTCTCACTTCCGTGCCTCCTGCAACAGCGAGTAGATGGTGGCGCGCGACGAGCCGAGCGCTCGTGCCACGTGGTGAGCGGCGTGCCGGATCGCGAACACGCCCCTCCCGTCGAGCTCGCGCACGAGCTCGACACGGTCGCCTCTCGTGAGTCGCGCGCGGTCGAGGTGCCGTTGGCGAAGCCAGTCGTCGACGACCGAGTTGATCTGCTCGCGCCAGTCGCGCTCGAACAGCTCAGGTGGTGGTGACGTGAGCGGCGCGGCGAACCGGCTCAGGATCGCGATCGCTTCGTCGAGCGGCGAGCGGTCGAGATTGATGCAGATCAGTCCTTGGCCGTCGGCGATGGTGACCGTCACCGAGGTGATCCGGTGTCCGTCCGACCCGACCTTCTCGTACGGGCCGAGCACGTGGTGGCCGTCGTCGTTCGCCGGTAGCTCACCGAGCAACGACGGGTCGCCGACCTTGCGGCCGGAGAAGGAGTTCCAGATGGCCACGATGCGATCGCGGGGGACGTCGTGCACGACCACCTCCGCGCGGGGATGCAGCAGCGCGACGACGGCCTCGATCAACGTCGTGTACGGCGTGGTGTCCAGCGGTGGCCTATCGGTCACGGCTGGACGATACGTCCGACCGAGACTTCTTGTCTATCCCACCTGCCACGGAACCGTGGACACCGCGGCTCGTCGGTGCTTAGAACTCGCCCTTCGGCACGTCGAGCTCGTTCTTGGCGAGCTCCTCGACGTTGACGTCCTTGAAGGTCACCACGCGCACGGTCTTCGCGAACCGCGCCGGCCGGTAGATGTCCCACACCCAGGCGTCGTGCATCGTGACGTCGAAGAACACCTCCCCGCCGTCGCTGCGCACCTTCACGTCGACGCTGTTGCACAGGTAGAAACGCCGCTCCGTCTCCACGACGTGCGTGAACAACCCGACGACGTCGCGGTACTCGCGGTACAGCGCGAGCTCCGCCTCGCTCTCGTACTTCTCGAGGTCCTCCGAGCTCATCCGTCTCCCACTCCTGCGACCACCGCGCCATCATCGTCCATGACCCCGGGCAGTCGCCACGAGGTGCGGTGCCAGGCCGACGGCCCGTGCCGCCGGAGCGCGGCGAGGTGGTCGGGGGCGGCATAGCCCTTGTTCTCCACCCAGCCGTACTCGGGGCGATCCACACCGAGATCGACCATCAGCCGATCCCGGGTCACCTTGGCGAGCACCGACGCGGCCGCCACGGACGAGCACCGGAGGTCGGCCTTGACCATGGTGGTCACCGGCGGAGCCGGCTCGTGGTCGTGCGTGAAGGCGAGCAGCCCGACATCCTCCGGTGCGGTGAGCCAGTCGTGGTTGCCGTCGAGGATGACGAGGTCGGGCCGGATGTCGAGCGCCGCTAGCGCGCGGATCCCGGCCAGCCGCAGTGCGGCGAGGATGCCGATGCCGTCGACCTCGGCTGCCGACGCGTGCGCGACCGCATGCCCGAGCGCCCATCGCTCGATCCGGGGCACCATTCGCTCGCGAACGGCCGGCTGGAGCAGCTTGGAGTCGCGCACCCCCGACGGGGCGGAGCGGCACCGCTCGTCGATGACGACGACACCGACGCTGACCGGACCGGCGAGGGCACCTCGGCCCACTTCGTCCATTCCCGCCAGAACGCGGTGGCCGTCGCGCTGTAGCGCACGCTCGACCCGCAGGCTGGGTCGCCGAGACACCGTGCGAGTCATGGCGCCGTCCGCGGGGCGCGGACCTCGGCGAACGTGGCGGGGTAGTCGGACAACCAGGACATGCGCTCGAGCGGCCAGACCACGGCGACAGCGCGCCCGGTGACCCTGTCGATCGGCACCGACCCGCCGGACCCGTCGCCCGGGGGATCGTGGAACCGCGAGTCCTCGCTGTCACTGCGGTGGTCGCCCATCACCCACACCCGGCCCGCCGGGACGCTGATGTCGAAGGTGAGCGAGCTCGGGTCGTCTCCGGGCTTGAGATAGGGCTCGTCGACGGGCACCTCGTTGACCACCAGTCGGCGTTCTCCGTCGCAGCACACCACGCGGTCCCCCGGAAGACCGACCACCCGCTTGATCAGGTGGTTCTCGCTCTCGCTGGGCAGGAGCCCGACGAAGCGCAGCGTCTCGCCGACGGCTCCCCGGAGGCCGCCCTGCTCGGTACGGGGCGGCGCCGAGAGCCAATCTCCAGGGTCCTCGAAGACCACGATGTCGCCGCGGGAGAGGTCGAGCGGCCCGGGGGTGAGCTTCGAAACGACCACCCGGTCGCCGACGCCGAGCGTGTCCTCCATCGAGCCGGACGGGATGAAGAACGCCTGGACGAACCACGTCTTGACGACGAACGACAGCACGAGCGCCAGCCCCAGCACCAACCCGACCTCGCGGCCGACGGCGAGAGCCCCGGAGACCAGACCGCGCCGGGCACCAGCTGCACCACCGGGCTCGAGGCTCGATCCGCGGATGCCGCCGCGTGCGCGGTCCCTCTCGGCACGAGCGGCTCGGGTGAGCTCCGTCGGCCCGCCCGTGAGCTCACTCGGGCCGCCCGGCTCGCGGGGAGCGGTGGGTCGATAGGTGTGGGTGCCGCCCTCCGAACCAACGGTCGACTCCAGGTCGTCGGTCAGCTCGCGCGGGGCGTCGTCGGGCTCGGCGCTCACCGGGCTCCTCCCGCGTCGACACTGCCGAACCGGTCGAGCGGCCAGAGCCGCCACACCGCCGTGCCGACGACGTCCTGACTCTCGACGACGCGCTCGTCGGGTGTGCGCACCGTGACGCGGTGCTCGGCGACGGTAGTCACCATGCCGAGCCGGCTCTGGGTGCCGATGTCGACCCCCAGCCACCCCGCCGTCGTGCTGAGGACCCGGCCGACCGGCCCGTCATCGACCGGGGTCCCACGGTCGATGACCGCGGTGTCGGTCGTGTCGACGACCACCAGGTCGCCGGGTTCTGGTGCGCTGCGCATCTTCCACACGACCAGACGCTCTCCGGGTTCGACGATAGGGGTCAGGGCCGCCGATGGCACGACATAGGTCTGCACGACGAGCGCTTGGACGAGGGCTGCGATCACGATCGCGACGACGACGAGCACCAAGACCCGAGAGCGGCGCGGACCTCGGTCTGCCGCGGCGACCGCGGCGGACTCGGCGTCGGGGCGCACGCTCACCCCGCGAGCCTAGTCGCCGGTCGCCCGCGCGTCCTGACGTGGGCGCAGCGCATCCGGGCCGAAGACGTCAGTGCGCGGCCGGGGTCTCGCGCTTCTCCTTGATCTTGGCCGCCTTGCCCCGCAGGTCGCGGAGGTAGTAGAGCTTCGCGCGCCGGACGTCGCCACGAGTGACGACCTCGATCCGGTCGACGATCGGCGTGTGCAGCGGGAACGTGCGCTCGACTCCGACCCCGAACGAGACCTTCCGCACGGTGAAGGTCTCACCGACCCCGCCCCCATGTCTGCGGATGACGACACCCTGGAAGATCTGGATGCGGGACCGGGTCCCCTCGACCACCTTGACGTGAACTCTGACCGTGTCGCCCGCGCGGAACGCCGGGAGGTCAGTCCTGATCGACGCCCGGTCGAGCTCGTCGAAACGCTGCATGATGCAATCGCTTTCTCGCGGCCTGCCACAGGTCATCCGCGGGGGTCGGGTTCTACTCGTCGTGGAGAGCGCGCCCCGGGCCGCGTGCACGGTTCGGACCTCGGTCCGGGGCACTCCCCCTGTGGCGGGGGCGCAAGGAGTCGGGGCGCGGCTCGCTAGTCTGCCAGAGCGTGCCGAGGTGGCGAAATCGCGCACCTCATCGCACCCGTCGGACGGCAGCACCGCCCAGACTGCTCAGACCGCGCCGTGGCCGTTGCGCGGCACGCGTTCGGCGTTGGCGATCTTCACAATGACCGGGTCGACCTTGGTGGCGTCGCCGACCAGCCGGATCAGAGCCCGCGCCGACCGCACTTGGTCGGGCGACACTCGCACGTACGTCTTGCTCACGGTCCGACTCCTTCCTGGTCGTCAGTGTCCTGGACGAACACGATCTCGTCCACCACCCCGACGCGAGGGTCGGTGATGTCGTCGCCGTCCGCACCGAGCCGGGCTCCGGCGTCGAGCACCCGTTCGGCCAGCCGGCGCTCCTCCGCGGTGGCCAGGGCGCTCCCGGCCAGCTCCACGAGCACGACCCTGCCGATCTCACGCCGACGCGGGTCGTCGTCGACGATGTCCTCCAGCGCGGCCGTGAACCGGCGCCCCCACTCCTCACTGCGTCCCTGCCGAGCCTGCTGGTCGGTCTCGCGGCGGGTCCCCCACCACGTCGCGGCGGCCCCGAGAGCAGCGCCGAAGAACGCCAGCAGCGGCGTCAGCCAGTCGTCCATTTCCACCTCCGGTTTCCAGCCTGCCGGGTACGGCCCGATGACGCACGTGCAGCCGGCGTGCGGACGGCGTGGCCCGCGTCATCCGCTCGCCATCTGCGTCATCCGGCGTCGGCGCGTCACTCGCTCGCCGTGCGCGTCACTCGCTCGGCGCCTGCACCATCCGGCCTCGACGCCTGCCGACCTCGTCCGGTGACCACTCCAGGCCTAGCGTGGGCCCGTGACGATCGACCCCGGCCTGCCCGTCGCGCTCGCCGTCATCGGCCTGCTCGTGATCACCGTCGCGGCCTATCTCGTCGGAGACCTGCTTGCTCCGGTCTCGACCCTGGCCGCGGCGGGGCGCGCCGTCGCGCAGCTGTCCGTGGCCGCGCTCGTCATCGCCGCGGTGGTGCGCTCCCTGGTGCTCTCGGTGGCACTGCTCGCGGGCATGTTCGCCGTGGCGGTGGCGACCACCGTGCGGCGAGTCGGGGCGCCGCGGGCATGGCCGTGGGCGGCCGTCGCGATGCTGGCCGGGCTGCTGCCGGTGGTCGCGGTCGTCCTGCTCACCGGGACCATCCCGGCGTCGGGGATCGCCCTGGTGCCCGTCGTCGGCATCCTCGCCGGCAACACCATGAACGGTCACACCCTCGTCGGCCGGAGGTCGTTCGCCGCGCTGCGTGAGGAGCACGCGCAGTACGAGGCCGCACTTTCCATCGGGCTGAGCCGCGAGCAGGCGATCGGCGAGGTCATCCACCGGCGGGTTCCCGAAGCACTGGTTCCCGGGCTCGACCAGGTGCGCACCGCCGGTGTCGTGACCCTGCCCGGCGCGTTCATCGGTGTGCTGCTCGGCGGTGGCAGCCCGGCACAGGCGGCGACCGCGCAGGTCGTGGTGCTGATGGGCATCATGGCCGCGCAGACGGTGACCGCCGTCGCGGCGGAGCGCCTCATCCGCCAGGCGCGACTGCTCCCCGACGACCTGCGAGCCAGGCTCCGCTCCTAGGGCGTGTTGCGAAAGTCTCTCCGCCCGGGGCCTGGTGACGTGATGACGCCGACCGCCTTTCGCAACAGGATCTAGCCGTCGCGGCGGGCGACCCTCGTCGCGCCGCGCCGCGTGACGCGACCTGCCCTGAGGGTACGGTCACCCGGATTGGCGCCTGGTGAGGCGGTCACCATGATCGGCGCCTGGTGAGGTCGACCGTGCCGGGAAACGCACCCTCGCCGGGCACCAGGCGGTAGCCCGCCCGCCGGTACCGGCGGATGTTCGCCTCGCTGACCCGACCGGTGTTGATCCAGAACGTCGTCACGGACGGCGGTGCCGCCGCCTCGGCGAGGGCGAGCAGCTCCCGCCCGAGGCCGCGCCCCTGCAGGTCGGGTGCGACCATGAGCCGGCCGGTCTCCCACACCCTGTCCTCACCCGGGCGCACGCGCCCGCGCACCGAGCCCACCAGGCGGCCGGACGCGCCATCGGACCGGCGCGACCGCACCACCCAGGTCGTCCACTCGTGCAGCGATGCCGCGACCGCCTCGAGAGGCTCGTCGAGCGGCGGGATCGACCAGCTGCCGGACAGTCGCCCCTCGGGCAGCCAGCAGGCCCGCTGGAGGACGAGCAGCTCCGGCACGTCGGCCGGTACCGCCACTCGCACGTCGAGGTCGGCCAGACCGGATGCCGCCCCCGCTGGCTCGAGCAGGTCGGGCCGCCGCGCGGCGGTCCGGGCGAGGCGCTGTTCGTGCCGCCAGCGCTCGATCGCCGCGTGGTCCCCGGACAGCAGCACGGACGGCACCTCCCGCACGGCGGCACCGTCGTGCCAGGCGGCGGGCCGGGTGTAGACGGGATACTCGAGCAGCCCGCCCTCGTGCGACTCCTCGACCAGGCTCTCGGCGTTGCCGACCACCCCGGGCAGCAGTCGGGCCACCGCCTCGACCACCGCGAGCGCCGCCACCTCGCCACCGTTCACGACATAGTCGCCGAGCGAGACGACCGTGACCGGCATCCGCGCCGCCGCGTGCTCGGAGAACCGCTCGTCGATGCCCTCGTACCGGCCGCACGCGAATGCCAGCCACGGCTCGGCGGCCAGCGCGCGCGCCATCGCCTGGGTGAACGGCACACCTCCCGGGCCGGGCACGAGGAGGTGCGGAACCGTCATCCCCTCGCCCGACCCGGCAGCGACGACCGCGCCCAGCGCCTCGGCCCACGGCGCGGCCTTCATCACCATCCCGGCCCCACCGCCGAACGGGGCGTCGTCGATGGTGCGGTGCCGGTCGTGGGCGAAGTCCCGCAGGTCGTGCACGTGCAGGTCGAGGATGCCGTCGCGGCGGGCCTTCCCGATGAGGGACAGCTCGAGCGGCGCGAGGTACTCGGGAAAGATCGTGACGACGTCGACGCGCACGGGGGTCACGTCTCGAGGTCGAGCAGCCCGGGTGGCGCGTCGACCACCACCCGGCCGGCGGCGAGGTCGACCTCGGGCACGAGCGCGGCGACGAACGGCACCTGCGCGTCGGTGCCCGACGGGAGCCGGATGACGAGCCGGTCCTGGGCCGCGCCGAGCTGCAGGCCGACCACCTCGCCGAGTTCGGTTCCGCTCGGATCGACCACGCGCAGGCCGACGAGCTGCCGCTCGGTGAAGGAGCCGTCGTCGCCGCCCTGTTCGGCCTCGTCGCCGCTGACCACGAGGCGAGTGCCGCGCAGACTCTCGGCGCCGGTGCGGTCGGGCACCTCGTCGAACGCGACGAGCCAGATGCCGCGGTGCACTCGCGTGGAGCGCACCGTGAGAGTCCGCGGAACCCCGCTGCCCGATGCGGCCTCGGTGCCGAGCACGGCTCCGACGGCGAGCCGGCGCTCGGGCTCGTCGGTGTGCAGTCGCACCGTGACCTCGCCGCGCAGCGCGTGCGGCTTGCCGATCCGGGCGACCACGATGCTCACGATCGGCATCCTTCCGGGTCGGTCACGGTCCTACGCGCCCTGACCGCACGGCGTGCCGGCACCCTGCCGATCGGGTGGACACCTGGGTCAGCGCACCCGGTCGGTGTCGACGATGTCGATGCGCACCGGGCGGCCACCGGCCAACGCACCCATGACGGTGCGCAGTGCACTGGCGGTACGACCCGAGCGGCCGATGACCCGACCAAGATCCTCGGGGTGCACCCGCACCTCGAGGATCTCGCCGCGGCGCAGCTCCTTGCGGCGCACCTGCACCTCGTCCTCGTGGTCGACGATGCCGGTGACGAGGTGCTCGAGAGCCTCCTCGAGCACGGTCAGGAGTCCTTCGCCTCGGTGTCGGCGGCGGGACTCTCCGGCGCGGCACCCTCCGGCGCTGCGGGTGCGTCGGCGGCGGTCTCGGTGGCAGGGGTCTCGGTGACGGCGGACTCGGCCGCAGGAGTCTCCGCCGACGCGTCCACAGGATCCGCCTCGGCGACCGGAGCGGCCTTCTCGGCCACCGGAGCGGCCTTCTCGGCGGCCGGAGCGGCCTTCTCGGCGGCCGGAGCGGCCTTCTTCGCGGCCCGCTTGCGCGGCGTGGTGGCGCCGGACCCGTCATCGGTGGCCGAGCCGCCGGCGGCGGCCACCGCGGCCTCGTAGAGGTCCTTCTTCGCCGGCTTCGGCTCCTTGACCTTGAGCGTGCCCTCGGCGCCGGGCTCGCCGCGGAACTTCTGCCAGTCGCCGGTGACCTTGAGCAGGGCCATCGTCGCCTCGGTCGGCTGCGCGCCGTTGCCTAGCCAGTACTGGACGCGCTCGCTGTCGATCTCGATCAGCGAGGGCTCCGCGGTGGGGTGGTACTTGCCGATCTCCTCGATCGCCCGGCCGTCGCGCTTGGTGCGCGAGTCCATGACGACGACACGGTAGAACGGGGCACGGATCTTGCCCATGCGCTTGAGACGGATCTTCACGGCCACGGTGGTGGTCTCCTCGTGCATCGTGAGCGCGGCGAGACCGCGTGAGATCGCGCGGGGTGCCGGGTGCTCGGTGTAGGCGTCCGGTCCGAGCCGACGGCGCACGAGGCGCGGCATCCGACCGGACGGGTACAGCCGTTCAGTCTGCCAGAACCGTGACGAGGCCACACAATCCGCCCGCGTGCCGGATGACGCCGGCTCGCCGTCCACGGGCGACGACCGGACTGCGGCGCCGGCAATATCGGTCACGACGACGCCCAACCGGCGGCCTTGCACCTCAGCGGCTCTGCCAGGCCTCGGGGGCCTCGGCCATCACCCGGACGTGGTCGGGGAGGTCGCCGTGGAGGACGTCGGCGAGAGAGGTGCGGTCGAGGACCTCGCGCAGTGCCGCCCGGGCCGCCACCCACACCGTGCCGAGATGCTCGGCTGGCCCGGTGTAGCGCGCCTCGTGGACCCGCAGGCCGCGTACCTCGGCGAGCGGGCCGTCGACGATGCGGAGCACGGCGCCGAGGGTGATCTCGGCGGGGTCGCGAGCCAGCCGGTAGCCGCCGCCACTCCCCCGGCGGCTGACGACGAGACCGGAGCGACGCAGGTCGCCGAGGATCGCCTCGAGGAACTTCGGCGGCACCTGGGCGCGCCGGGCGAGCTCGTCGGCCGAATGGTTCGACGTGCGAGCGGAGTCCGCCGCCAGCACCAGCAGCGCCCGCACGGCGTAGTCGGCGCGAGCGGAGACGTCCACGGCAGCCATCCTGCCACCCGGCGGCACGTCATCCGGCGACGACTTTGCCCGAATGGGTTGCCGGACCCGAGCGATATCTCTATCTTTCCTAGTTGTCCGGTAGGAAATATCGCTCAACCTTTAGGGGGTCGCTGTGCGACGTCTCGTCCTTCTCGCCCTCGTCGGGCTCGGTGCACAGCTCGTCGACGGATCGCTCGGCATGGCCTACGGCGTCACCTCGACGACCCTGCTGCTCGCCATCGGCACGAACCCGGCGGCGGCATCGGCCACGGTGCACCTCGCCGAGATCGGCACGACGCTGGCCAGCGGGGCCGCGCACTGGAAGTTCGGGAACGTCGACTGGACGGTCGTGGCCCGGATCGGCATCCCCGGAGCGGTCGGCGCGTTCGCCGGGGCGACGGTCCTCGCCAGCCTCGACACCTCCGTCGCCGCGCCCGTCATGTCGCTCATCCTGCTCGCCCTCGGCGTCTACGTCCTGGTCCGCTTCACCGTGAAGGGCCTGCGCCGCGACCGGCTCCACTCCCCACTGCGGAAGCGGTTCCTCGGCCCGCTCGGCCTGGTCGCCGGGTTCGTCGACGCCACCGGCGGTGGCGGCTGGGGCCCGGTGGGGACGCCCGCCATCCTCGCCAGCGGCCGACTCGAGCCGCGCACGGTGATCGGCTCGATCGACACCAGCGAGTTCCTCGTCGCCGTCGCCGCGAGCATCGGCTTCCTCCTCGCGCTCGGGTCGCAGGGCATCGACCTCGCCTGGGTCGCAGCGCTGCTCCTCGGCGGCCTGGTCGCGGCACCGATCGCGGCCTGGCTGGTGCGGCACATCCCCCCGCGCGTGCTCGGCTCGGCCGTCGGCGGCGTCATCGTGCTCACCAACATCCGCACCATCCTGCGTAGCGACTGGGTCGCCGCGCCGGACGCCACCCGCTCCACCGTGTATGCCACCGTCGCCCTCGTCTGGGTCGCGGCTGTCGCCTGGTCGCTCCGGGCACACCGGGCCGACCAGGCCGTCGAGCGGCAGCTCGCGGCGATCGAGGGCAGTGAGGCCCGCGAGGAGGGCGCTCCCGCACCGACCGCCTGACCGTCATCCAGTCGCTTCTCGCCCCGTGCCACAACCTGGGGTCGAGCATCGGAACATTCGGGGTGCCTCGCCCCATGTTCCGGCATGGGGCGAGAAAGTGTCACGGGCGGGCGACGACGGTGCCGCGGAGGACGACCGCGGTGGGGTGGGCAAGCACGCCGACGTGTTCGCGCGGGTCGTCCGGGTAGACGACCAGGTCGGCCTCCTCGCCCTCCTTCAGACCCGGGCGGCCGAGCCAGTCCCGAGCCGACCAGGTCGCCGCGGCGAGCGCCTCAAGGGTCGGGAACCCGCAGCGGGTGAGCCGCTCGACCTCCTGGGCGACCAGGCCGTGCGGGAGCGAGCCCCCGGCATCCGTGCCCACGTACACGGGGACGCCGGCGTCCCGGGCCGCGGCGATCGTCGCGTAGCGGCGGGCGTGGAGGTCGAGCATGTGCCGGTGGTAGGCGGGGAACTTCTCCCGGGCCGGCTCGGCGATCTGCGGGAACGTGTCGATGTTGACGAGGGTGGGCACGATCGCGATCCGCTGCGCGGCGAACGTCTCGATCGTGTTCACGTCCAGGCCACAGGCGTGCTCGACGCAGTCGGTGCCGGCCGCGGCGAGATCGCGCAGCGACTGCTCCCCGAAGCAGTGTGCGGTGACCCGGGCACCCTCGTCGTGCGCGGCGGCGACCGCGTCGGCGAGCACGTCGGCCGGCCAGCACGGGGTGAGGTCGCCGACATCGCGGTCGATCCAGTCGCCGACGAGCTTGACCCAGCCGTCGCCGGCCCGGGCCTCGATACGGACCCGCTCGACGAGCTGGTCGGGCTCGACCTCCCAGGCGTAGTTCCGGATGTAGCGCCGGGTGCGGGCGATGTGCCGGCCGGCGCGGATGACGCGGGGCAGGTCGTCGCGGTCGTCGATCCAGCGGGTGTCGGACGGCGAACCGGCATCCCGGATGAGGAGCGTGCCGGCGTCGCGGTCGGCAGTGGCCTGGGCCTCGGCGGTGGCGTCGTCGACCGCGCCGTGCCGGTCGAGGCCCACGTGGCAGTGCGCGTCGACCAGGCCGGGGAGCACCCAGCCGGCGACGTCGGTGACTTCGTGACCGGCGCCGGGCGCGGCGTAGGTGACCCGGCCACCCCGGGCCCCACCTCCGGTGGGGAGGACCCACGCCTCGGGGCGCACGTCGTCCGGACCGGCCAGTACGGGCCCGGTGAGGTGCAGCACCTGTGCCATGGAGCCGACCATAGCCAGTGGCCTTGGCCTGTTCGCCGCTCCACGCCTCCGGGATCATCGGACAGGCGGGCGACGTCACGCACCGGCGCCAGCTGCGAACCCGGGCCGAGCGAGCCGGTGGCGGCCTGCAGCGCCGACCTCACCGCACATGTCCGCGCCGTCTGTCGGCACGAGTAGGGGCCGGGTCGATACAGTCCGCCCCATGAGGTGGTTCTCACGCAAGGACCGGAAGTCGGAAGCCGATCGGCGCTGGGAGCAGCATCGGCAGGCGTCGACCCGGCCCTCCCCGGAGATCTACCTCACGATCACGCGGACGCCCACGGACACCAAGCCCGGATCGCCGTTGTGGTGCGTCAACGAGGGGCGTCACCCGGTCCGGGTCGGAACCGACGTGCTGGTGCTCGGGAGCGTCTTTCGTCAGCAGTCCGCCCGGATCGTGGCCATGAGCCGAGACGGCGCGGCAGTCGACACCCTCGACCACGACGAGGAGGCGGAGGTCGTCCTCGACGACGTCGACCTGAGCGCGATCTTCCGAGGCGGGTGCCTCATCCACCCCGACGGCGATGCGAGCAACCCCGCCGACTTCGCGATGGAGGTGCAGCGCGCCGAACCGCGTGGGAACGACGCCTTCGTCGTCGGGCGGGTACACCACGGCGAGCTTGCAGTGGGCGACGAGGTGACGATGACCGTCGGTGTCGGCGAGGAGGTCCGGTTTCGCAGGGTGCTCGCCGTGGAGCCGGTCGGCGACGAGCTCGGCGTGCTGGTCGAGGGTCGTCCCGCCGGCCTCTACCAGTATGGCGACGAGGTGAGCGGCCTCGGCGGTCGTCCAGCGTGACGCGCACCGTGGGTACGGTGCGCGTCATCATGGTCGGCGACGGCAGCTGCGGTCTCGGGCGACGGCGGTGCCGCGGACAGATCATCCCCGGATCGGTGCGGCCTTCATCCGCCATTCGGCACGTCGCATCGTGAAGCCATGACAGAGAACACCAGCACCCAGAAGATCGCTCTCGTCACCGGCGGCAACCGCGGCCTCGGGCGAGAGGAGGTGCTCGCGCTCGCGGCCGACGGGACCGACATCCTCCTCACCTGGCGGTCGGACGAGGAGGAGGCGAGCGCCGTCGTGGCCGAGGTCGAGCGACTCGGCCGCGTCGCCGTCGCGCTTCGCCTCGACACGAGCGATCACGAGTCCTTCCCGGCGTTCGTCGACGCCGTCGTCGGGACCCTTCGCGGCACGTGGGGCCGGGACACCTTCGACATCATGGTCAACAACGCCGGCCATGCCGACGAGACCGTGCTCGGGTCGATCACCAAGGAGCACATCGGCTCGCTCGTCGACGTGCACTTCACCGGGGTGGTGCTGCTCACCGACGCGCTCCTCCCCCGGCTGGCCGACGGTGGCCGGATCGTCAACACCTCCACGGGGCTCGCCCGGTTCAGCCTGGCCTTCTCGTACGCGGTCTACGGCGCGGTCAAGGGCGCGGTCGAGGTGTGGACCCGCTACCTCGCCAAGGAGCTCGGACCTCGCGGCATCACGGTCAACGTCATCGCGCCGGGAGCCACCGCCACCGACTTCGGCGGCGGCGCACTGCGCGACGACGAGGGCACCCGCGCCTACCTCGCCGGGGTCATCGCGATGGGTCACGTGGGACGGCCCGAGGACATCGGTGCCGCCGTCGCGGCCATCGCCTCGGACCGGATGGGGTGGGTCACCGGCCAGCGCATCGAGGCGTCGGGCGGCATGCTCCTGTGACCACCCGACCGCCGTCGCGCACCGGCTTGCGAGGATGACGGGCATGACCGGCTCCCGCGGAGACCGTGCCCAGCTCGCCGACTTCCTCCGGACGCGCCGCGAGGCGCTCCTCCCGGAGGACGTCGGCCTCCCGCACGGTCCGCGGCGCCGCACCCGGGGCCTGCGGCGGGAGGAGGTGGCCGCGCTGGCCGGGATGTCGGCCGACTACGTGGGACGCATCGAGCAGCAACGCGGGCCGCATCCGAGCGAGGCGATGCTCGGGGCGCTGGCGCAGGGCCTGCGGCTGAGCCTCGACGAGCGCGACCACCTGTTCCAGCTCGGCGGATTCGCACCGCCGAGCCGGGCCGGGCGGCACCAGCACGTCGACGCGGGCCTGATGCGGATCCTCGACCGGCTCGACGACACGCCGGCGATGGTGCTCGGGCCGGGAGGAGAGTGCCTCGCGGTCACCCCGCCGGCCGCAGCGATCTTCGGCGACCAGTCGGCCCGCGAGGGCCTGGGTCGCAGCGTCATCCACCGATGGTTCGCCGACGCGGGGTCGCGCGAGGTCTACCCCGCCGAGGACCGCGAGCAGCGCGGTGCCGAGCTGGTGGCCGACCTGCGCTCCGCTGTCACCCGGCACGGGGCGTCATCCTCGGCGGGCGAGGTCGCCGCTGCGCTCACCCGCGAGAGCGCGGAGTTCCGGCGGCTCTGGGCGCGGCACGACGTGCGGCACCGGCACTCGCAGCGCAAACGGCTTCTCGCGCGCGAGGTCGGCGAGCTCGACGTCTACTGCACGATGCTCTTCGACGCGGAGCAGATCCAGTCGCTGCTCGTCTTCACCGCCGCGACGGCCGAGACGGCCGAACGCCTACGACTGCTCGCCGTGGTCGGCGACCCTGCCCTGCCGGCGCCGAGTCACCGCTGACCCGATGCGGCCTCGACCACCCGGAGCACCGTCGAGGCGACCACGGCGGGCGCGTCGGTGTGCACCCAGTGCCCGGCGCCGTTCACGGTGACCAGCCGGGTGCGGGGGAACAGCGAACGCATCGAGGCGACATCGCCGTCGCCGACGTAGCCCGACTCCGAGCCCACCAGCCAGACCACCGGGCCGTCCCACGAGGCGTCGCCGAGGGCGGGGAAGCCGGCGATGGCGGAGTCCGCGCCGCGCCCGGCGTCGGCCGCGATGAGCTCGAGGTTCACCCGCCACGACCACGTCGCGCCCTGCCGGCGCAGGTTCTGCAGCAGAAACGCCTTGACCCCCGGGTCCGGCTCGGCGAACCGGGCCTCGGCGTCGGCCCGGCTCGTGAGCTCGGCCAGGGGTAGCGCGCGCATCTCGTCGATGTAGCGGCGGAAGCGGTGCAGGTCGCCGTAGTCCTTCGGGGCGATGTCCACGACCACCAGGCGGTGGACGGCATCCGGATGACGCAGCGCCAGCACCATCGCGACCTTGCCTCCGAGCGAGTGCCCCACCACCACCCAGGGCTCCCCGGGCGCGGTCGCGGCGAGCGTGTCGGCGACCGCCTCGGCGTATCGCTCGTAGGAGAACTCCTCGGTCCACGGCGAACGGCCGTGGTCGGGCAGGTCGACGAGGAGGCAACGAGCCCCGGTGTCGGCGGGACCGGCGACGGCCTTGGCCACCTGCGCCCAGTTCCGGCCCTGCCCGAACAGCCCGTGCAGGAAGGCGACCCGCGGCCCGCCGGTGCCAACGGATGACGTGTGCAGTAGGTCGCTCGGGTGCGCCGTCATGGACGCCTCGGCGCACGACCGCGGCTCGAGTGGCGAGAGGCCACGAGTAAGCAGGACACGCCCGGGATCTGCGTCGTGCCGGTCAGGCCCGGCTCACCCGACCGTCGCCGCCACGACGACGGCGTCACCGGCCCAGGAACTTCTCGAAGCCTTTAGGAAGTGCCGACGGATCGAGAGCGGCGGGGTCCAACGTGGTGGGGTCGGCGGCGTCATCCGGACGGGTGCCGAACGCCGCACCGGCCGGCCGCGCCGTCGCCTTCTCGGCAGCGGCTCGCTCCTCGGCGGCCCGCTTGGCCGGGTTGCCCGACTTGGACTTCTTGCGCTGCGGCTGCTGCTTCGCGCGCTTGCCCGGGCCGGAGCCCGGTCCCGGCATCCCGGGCATCCCCGGCATCCCGCCGCCCTTGGCGAGCTGCTTCATCATCTTCTGCGCCTCGCCGAAGCGCTCGAGCAGCTGGTTGACCTCGGAGGTCGTGACACCCGAGCCCTTGGCGATGCGCGAGCGGCGAGACCCGTTGATCTGCTTGGGGTGGGTCCGCTCGAACGGCGTCATCGAACGCACCATCGCCTCGACCCGGTCGAACTCGCGCTCGTCGAACGCGTCGAGCTGGGCCTTCATCTGGCCCATGCCGGGCATCATCCCGAGCAGCGACTTCAGCGACCCCATCTTCTTGATCGCGGCCATCTGCTGGAGGAAGTCGTCGAAGGTGAAGTCCTCGGCGGCGAGGAACTTGCGCTCCATCTCGGCGGCCTGCGAGCGGTCGAACGCCCGCTCGGCCTGCTCGATGAGGGTGAGCACGTCGCCCAGGTCGAGGATACGCGACGCCATCCGGTCGGGGTGGAAGACCTCGAGGTCCTGCAGCGCCTCGCCGGTGGAGGCGAACATGATCGGCCGCCCGGTGACCGACGCCACCGACAGCGCCGCACCACCGCGGGCGTCGCCATCGAGCTTGGACAGGACGACGCCGGTGAAGTCGACGCCCTCGAGGAACGCCTCCGCGGTCTCGACGGCGGCCTGGCCGATCATCGCGTCGATGACGAAGAGCACCTCGTCGGGCTGGACCGCCGCACGGATGTCAGCGGCCTGCTGCATGAGGTCGGCGTCGACGGCGAGCCGACCCGCGGTGTCGACGACGACGACGTCGTGCTGGCGGGTGCGAGCCTCGGCGACACCCGCTCGGGCCACCGAGACCGGATCACCGAACGACCGCGTGCCATCGACCCCGCTCGACACCGCGTCGTGCCCGCCGACGTTGCCCCGCTCGGGCGCGAACACCGGCACCCCGGCCCGCTCCCCGACGACCTCGAGCTGGGTCACCGCGTTGGGACGCTGGAGGTCGGCGGCGACGAGCAGCGGCGTGTGCCCCTGTGCCTTCAGCCACTGTCCGAGCTTGCCTGCGAGAGTAGTCTTTCCGGATCCCTGGAGACCGGCGAGCATGATCACCGTCGGCGGCTGCTTGGCGAACCGCAGCGTGCGGGTCTCGCCACCGAGGATGCCGACGAGCTCCTCGTTGACGATCTTCACGACCTGCTGGGCCGGGTTGAGCGCCTCGCTGACCTCCGCGCCGAGTGCCCGCTCGCGCACCCGGTGGGTGAACTCCTTGACCACCGGCACGGCGACGTCGGCGTCGAGCAGGGCGAGCCGGATGTCGCGGACGGTCTTGTTGACGTCGGACTCGCTGAGGCGTCCCTTCGCGCGCAGGTTGCGGAAGGTCGCCGTCAGCCGGTCGGACAAGCTCGTGAACACCGACCCAGGCTAACGGCTGAGGTCGGCGGCCCAGGACGCCGCGGTGCGCTCACCCGGATCCGGGACGGAGCCGGACAGCAGCCGCCGGACCGCCCGCCGTTGCGGCCCCGGGCGTGGCCCCGTCCGGCACCTCGGACCCCCTGCGGTCGAGGCGCCGGACCGGGCGGTCAGGGGGCGAGACCGTCACAGGTGTCGATGACGGCGCTTACGACCTGGGCGACGCGCGCCGGCGACAGCGCCCGCGCATCGGCCCCGGTGAGGTAGAACGTGTCGAGGGTCTGCCCCGCGTACGTGGCGATGTGCGCAGAGCGCACCGAGACGCCCGCCCGCGCCAGCGTCGCACCCAGCTCGTGCAACAGGCCCGGGCGGTCCTCGGCCCGGACCTCGAGCACGGTCGCGTCGCTGCCGGCACCGGGGACCACGAGCGCACGAGCCTGGCCGGGCGCACCGAGATCCGATCGTCCCGACGGCCGGGCGAGATGGGCGCGACGCCGGTCCAGGGTCAGCAGCGGCCCTCGGTCGTCACGGCCGAGCCGAGCCAGCCCGCGCGCGATCCGGGTCGGGTCGGGCACCGCACCGCTCGGTGACTCGACGTGCCATTCGTTCGCGGCCAGCCCGTCCACGGTGCGCAGGATGGCGGTGCGCACCGTGTGTCCCTCCGCCGCGAGCAGCCCGGCGGTGTCGGCGAAGAGCCCGATCCGGTCGAGATCGGTGATGTCGAGCCGGTGGCTCCCTCCGGACGAGATGACCTGCACCTGCGGCCTGCCGTCGCGGACCGCCGTGGCCAGCTCCGGGTCGAGGACTCGGCCGGCGACGTCATCCGGAGCCGGCGTCGACGCTCCGTCGCCCTCCGGGGCCGCGTCGAGACGGTGACGGACCGCCTGCGCGAGCTGGTCCAGCAGCGTTGCGCGCCAGTCCGTCCACGCGAGCGGACCGGCGGCCGACGCGTCGGCCTCGGTGAGCGCGAGCAGCAGTTCGAAGACGTCGCGGTCGCCGCCGACGGCCGCCACCGCGGCGTCGACGGTGCGCGGGTCCTGGTGGTCGCGGCGGGTGGCCAGGCCGATGAGGGTGAGGTGCTCCCGGACGAGCGCGACGAGCACCCCGACGTCACGCTCGCCGTAGCCCCAGCGGGTGGCCACCGACCGGGTCGTCTCCGCGCCGACGGACGAGTGGTCATGAGCACCACGCACCTTGCCGATGTCGTGGAGCAGTGCGGCGACGAGCAGGAGATCGGGCCGCGACACCCGGCGCACCAGGCCTGCGGCGCGCACGACGGTCTCGACGAGGTGGCGGTCGACCGTGTGCCGGTGCACCGCGCTGCGCTGCGGGCGTGAGCGCACCGCGGACCACTCCGGGAGCCAGGTGTCGACGATGCCGACCTGGTCGAGCCCCTCCCACACGGTGACCAGCCCCGGCCCGCTCGCGAGCAGGTCGCCGAGCAGGTCGCGAAGGACCGGAGTCCAGGGGGTCGGCAGCGACGGCGCGCTGTGGGCCAGGTTGTCCAAGGTCGCCGGCGCGACCGGCAGGCCCGCCCGCGCTGCCACGACCGCCGCACGGAACGGCATCCCGGCGTCGCTCTCGGCGAGCCGCGCCGCGCCGAGCACGACCTCGCCGTCACTGGCGAAGAAGCCGTGGCCGAGCGGTGTCATCTGCGGCCTGCGCGGCCCGACCCGCAGGGTGCGGGCCCGTTGCGACTGACCGGCCCGGCGCAGCGTGCCGTCGAGCGCGTAGGCGACCAGCCGACCCGCGGTCGAGACCGCGGTGAGCAGCTCGTCGGGGTCGTCGTACCCGAGCAGGGCCGCGACCGCGTCGTGGTCGTCGCGGGCCAGACGGTCGCGACCGCGGCCGGTCACCACGTGCACGGCGTCGCGGACGTCGAGCAGCAGCTCGTGCGCCGTGTCGACGCTGCCGTGCGGCCGGTCCGTGAGCCACGCCTCCGCCAGCGCGGCAAGGACGGTCATGTCGCGCAGGCCCCCGTGTGCCTCCTTGAGCTCGGGCTCGAGCGACTGGGCGAGGTCGCCCTGGCGCTGGTGCCGCGACGACATCGCCTCGACCAGCTGTGGCAGGCGCTTGCGAGCGTTGCCGCGCCAGTCGTGCGCGACGGTGGCTCGCGCCGCGGCCACCAGTTCCTCGTCACCGGCGACCGCCACGAGGTCGAGGAGGCCGACCGCGGCGGTCAGGTCGCTCGCGGCCACCTGACGGCACTGACCCACCGTGCGTACGGCATGGTCGAGCCGCACCCCGGCATCCCAGATCGGGTACCAGACCCGGTCGGCAAGGGCGATGAGTTCCTTCGCGGGTGACGAACGTTCGGAATGCAGGAGGACCAGGTCGTAGTCGCTGAGCGGACCGGCGTCGCCCCGGCCCAGGCTCCCCACTGCGGCGAGGGCCACCCCCTCGGGAGAGGCCCCGCCGGTCGCGTCCCGCCAGACCTCGCCGAGCCAGGACCGGTTGAACGCCGAGATAGCCTCCCGGCGCGACCGGCCGGCACCGGCGACGGCGAAGTCGCGGGTGCCGGCCAGGTCGAGCCTCCGGGAGCCGATTCCGCTCGAGGAGATGCCCATCGGCTCAGACGGCCTCGATGCCGCGCTCCCCGGTGCGGACCCGGGCCACGTCGTCGACCGGGACCACCCAGATCTTGCCGTCGCCGATGCGGCCGGTCTGCGCCGCCTTGAGGATGACGTCGACCACCGAGGAACTGTCCATGTCGTCGACGAGCACCTCCACTCGGGACTTGGGCACGAAGTCGACGGTGTACTCGGCCCCGCGGTAGACCTCGCTGTGCCCACGCTGACGGCCGTAGCCCTGAGCCTCGCTGACCGTCATCCCCTGGATGCCGAAGGCCTCGAGGGCCTCCTTCACCTCGTCGAGCTGATGCGGCTTGATGATGGCGGTGACGAGCTTCACGTCGATGCTCCTTCCAGGTCTGCAGAGGTGTCGGTCGTGCGGGCGGTGGCGGTACCGCTACCGGAGCCGCTCATCCGGCCACCCCGCGACACGAGGTCGTACCCCGACTCGGCGTGCTCGGACTGGTCGATGCCGGCGACCTCGTCGTCCTCGGGCACCCGCCAGCCCATGGTCGCCTTGAGAGCGAGTGCGATGACAAGGGTGACGACGCCGGAGACGACCATCGCGGCCAGGGCTGTGAGCACCTGCAGGATGGTCTGGTCGGCGCCACCGCCGTAGAACAGTCCGGTGGAGGTCGAGAGCAGGCCGGCGCCGACGGTGCCCCACAGACCCGCCACGAGGTGGACACCCACGACGTCGAGGGAGTCGTCGTAGCCGAGCCGGTACTTGAGCCCGACGGCGACAGCCGACAGCCCGCCGGCGACAGCACCCAGGATGAGGGACCCGACCGGGTTCAGGGCGCCACAGGCCGGGGTGATCGCCACCAGGCCGGCGACGACCCCGGATGCCGCACCGACCGACGTGGCGTGGCCGTCGCGCAGCTTCTCGACGAGCAGCCAGCCGATCATCGCGGCACAGGTGGCCGCCGCGGTGTTGACCCACACCAGCGCGGCGGTCGCATCGGCCGCCAGCTCCGAGCCGGCGTTGAAGCCGAACCAGCCGAACCACAGCAGGCCGGCGCCGATCATCACCAGTGGCACGTTGTGCGGGCGCATCGCGACCTTGCCGAAGCCGAGCCGCTTACCGACCACCAGCGCGAGGACCAGCCCGGCCATGCCGGCGTTGATGTGGACCACCGTGCCGCCGGCGAAGTCGATCGGGGCGACACTGGCCGCGCCGTCCGCGGTGCCGAAGATGGCCGAGGACAGGCTGGTCTCGGCCGCGGAGAGCAGGCCGCCGCCCCACACCATGTGGGCGATCGGGAAGTAGGCAAAGGTCACCCACAACGCCGAGAACACCATCCAGGTCGAGAACTTCACCCGGTCGGCGACGGCACCGCTGATCAGCGCGACCGTGATGACGGCGAAGGTCATCTGGAACGCGACGAAGGCGAGCTCGGGCACGTTGCCGTAGCCCTCGTAGCCGAAGAAGTTGATGACCGACTCGGTGGTGCCGGAGAGCCCGAACCTGTCGAACGGGTTGGCGATGACGCCACCGACGTCGTTCGGACCGAACGACATCGAGTAGCCGTAGAGGACGTAGACGATCCCGACGACGCCCATGGCGCCGAACGACATCATCATCATGTTGAGGACCGACTTGCCCCGGGACAGGCCGCCGTAGAACAGGGCCAGGCCGGGGGTGGTCATGAGGAGGACGAGGGAGGCGCTGAGGAGGAGGAACGCGGTCGCCGCGTAGTCCACCGGCAGCTCCTCCGCCAAGGGCATCAAGGTGCTCATGGCGCACTAGAGTGCGGCCGAGCGGTTTCACCGCCCGTGCCCCGACGTTTCGGCAGTGTTGCATCGGCGCCGCGAGTGTAAGCATTGCGTTTCAGGTCGGCATCCGTCCCGCATCCCGAGAAGCAGTGGCGTCCCCAGGTCCTAGTCGAGGATGGCGTCGACGAACGCCTCGGGGTCGAACGGCGCCAGGTCGTCCGGGCCCTCGCCGAGGCCGACGAGTTTGACCGGTACGCCCAGCTCGCGCTGCACCGCGACCACGATCCCGCCCTTCGCGGTGCCGTCGAGCTTGGTGAGCACGATGCCGGTGAGACCCACGACCTCCCCGAACACCTTCGCCTGGCGCAGGCCGTTCTGACCGGTGGTGGCGTCGAGCACGAGCAGCACCTCGTCGACCGGGCTCTGCTTCTCGATGACTCGCTTGACCTTGCCCAGCTCGTTCATGAGGTTGGCCTTGTTCTGCAGCCGGCCGGCGGTGTCGACCACCACGACGTCGGCCTCGAGCTCCGCGGCAGCCTTCACGGCGTCGAACGCGACGGATGCCGGGTCCGCACCGTCGCGGTCGGACCGCACCGTCGGAACGCCGACCCGCTCGCCCCAGGTCTGCAGCTGGTCGGCGGCCGCGGCCCGGAAGGTGTCGGCCGCGCCGAGCACGACGTCCTTGTCCTCGGCGACCAGCACCCGGGCGAGCTTGCCCACGGTCGTCGTCTTGCCCACCCCGTTCACCCCGACGACGAGGACGCATGCCGGCCTGCCGTCGACGCGGGAGGACACCACCGACCGGTCCATCCCCGGCCCCACCAGACGGAGCAGCTCCTCGCGGAGCCAGCCGCGCGCGGTGGCCTCGTCGGTGGTGCCGCCCGAGGCGACCCGGATGCGCAGCGCCTCGACCAGCTGGGTGCTCGCCGCGACGCCGAGATCAGCCGCGAGGAGGGTGTCCTCGACGTCCTCCCACACCGCGTCGTCGAGCTTGCCGCCGGAGAGCAGCGAGAGCAGGCCCTGGCCCAGTGCGGTGTTCGAGCGCGCCAGTCGCGCCCGCAGCCGGCGCAGCCGCCCCGCCGGCGCCTCGGGCCGCTCGGGTGCGGGAGCCGGCGCAGGCGCCGCCGGCGTCTCGGCATCCGGCTCGGCGACGGCGGCGCCACGCTTCGCGTCCGCCAGCTGTTCGAGGGTGGCGACCGCTCCGTCGCCGTCGGCACGACGGGACGGCGAGGAGGGCTGCGG
>JBOFBK010000012.1:0-4104 GCA_051645525.1 Dermatophilaceae bacterium
CGCCGCGACGGCATCGCGACCACCCCGACCGGGCGCTGTGCCCACCCCCACCCGGCGAGCACCCCGACACACGCACGCAACAGCTCGGCCGAGGCGGGAGCGTCGTCCCGGAGCAGCTCACGCAGCCGCTGGCCCCAACCGAGGTCGGACAGGCGGGCCAGCGCCCGACCGGCCAGCAGCGCCTCGCCCGCCGGGATCCGCCCCTTGACCGGCACCCCGAGCCGATCCATGCCGGACGGCCACTGCGCTCGGGGCTCGATGTCGACGCCCACCCGCGCCAGCCGCTCCCGCGCCGCACCGACCACCCGGTCGGGAACCTCGGTCGGGTACCACGGCCCGGCGCACCCGTCGCACCGGCCGCACGGCCGGGCGCTCGCGTCATCCAAGGTCTCCTGGAGGAACGCCATGCGGCATCCGTCGGTGCGCTCGTAGCCGAGCATCATCTGCTGCTCGGCCGCGCGCGCCTCGGCGACCCGGACGTACCGGGCCGCGTCGTACTCCCACGGCACTCCGGTGGAGGCCCAACCACCCGTGACGCGCTGTGCCGCGCCGTCGACATCGAGCACCTTGAGCAGCAGTTCGAGCCGGGTGCGCCGCACGTCGACCGCCGTCTCGAGCGCGGCGGTCGACAGCGGCCGGCCGGCCTCGGCGAGCGTCTGCAGCACTGCGGATGCCTGCTCCTCGCGCGGCATCGACACCGACGCGAAGTAGCGCCAGATGTCCTGATCCTCCGGGCCGGGGAGCAGGATGACGTCGGCGCGGTCGGTGGCGCGGCCGGCTCGCCCCACCTGCTGGTAGTACGCGACCGGCGAGCTCGGCGCCCCGAGATGCACCACGAAGCCGAGGTCGGGCTTGTCGAAGCCCATCCCCAGGGCGGATGTCGCGACGAGCGCCTTGACCTCGTTGCGGCGCAACCGCATCTCGAGCCGTTCCCGATCAGCCGTATCGGTGCGGCCGGTGTAGGACGCCACCTCGTGACCTGCGTCGGCCAACGCGGCGGCGACGTCCTCGGCCGCCGCCACCGTGAGCGTGTAGACGATGCCGCTGCCGGGGAGCTCGCCGAGATGCGCGACCAGCCAACCGAGCCGCTGCTCGGGCGACATCGAGCGCAGCACCCCGAGCCGCAGCGAGTCGCGGGCCAGCCCGCCGCGCACCGTGAGCACCGGCCGCCCGCCCACCTCCAGCTGTTCCTCGACGTCGTGCACCACCCGGGCGTTGGCCGTCGCGGTGGTCGCCAGCACCGGTGTGTCGGAGGGCAGCCCGGCGAGCAGGTCGCGGATGCGCCGGTAGTCGGGCCGGAAGTCGTGGCCCCAGTCGCTCACGCAATGCGCCTCGTCGACGACGAGCAGCCCGCAGCGCCGGGCGAGGTCGGGCAGCTGCTCGTCGCGGAACCGCGGGTTGTTGAGCCGTTCGGGTGACACCAGCAGCACGTCGACATCGTCGGCGGCGAGTGCCGCGCGCACGTCATCCCAGTCCTGGGCGTTGGCGCTGTTCATCGTGACCGCCCGGATGCCGGCCCGCTCGGCCGCGGCCACCTGGTCGCGCATCAGGGCGAGCAGCGGGCTGACGATGACCGTGGGCCCGGCGCCCTCGGCCCGCCGCAATGCGGTGGCCACGAAGTACACGGCCGACTTGCCCCACCCGGTGCGCTGCACCACGAGTACCCGCCTGCGATCGGCCACCAGCGCCGTCACGGCCTCGAGCTGGCCGTCGCGGAACTCGGCGTCGGCACGGCCGACCAGCCGCCGCAGTGCCGCGCAGGCCCGGTCGACGAGCTCGGATGACGGGGAGCCGCCCACGGTGCCGGAGCCCGAGTCGCCGATCGCGGTCGTCTCGCGCGCGACGGACGCAGTGCGTGGACCGGACGCGTCGAGCGGGCCGGAGGTGGCAGAGGCCGACGGCGGAGCGGCGGCCGGGGCGAGGGCGTCATCCGGATGGGTCGTCATGGTCCACCCACCGTAGGCCGACGAGCCCACACGACCCCCGCCGCTGTCCACAGGCGTCAGGTCGAGCCGGTCCCGGTACCCGAATGCGTCGTCACCGGGGCGACCGGACGCAGCGCATGCCGTCGATGTCGGCGGGTAGTGCTCCGAGAAGACCCGAGCGTCATCCGAGGAGCCGACGTGGACGACCTGCCCGATGACCCAGAGCTCACGGAGGCTGCCACCGAGGCGGCTCAGCACGTCGTCGACGACGTGACGTCCTGGGAGTACAGCGGCGAGCGCGAGACCGTCGAGGCCGAGCTGGACGCCGGGCTGGACCAGGCAGGCGTCGACATCGGCGCTGCCGAGCACGAACGGATCGTCGACGAGATCGAGCAGGTCAAGCGCGACGAGTCGCGTGGTGCTCCCGACGTCGTGGTCGCCACCCCGGCCGATCCGGCTGACTCCATCGACGTCGCCGCCCCGGCCGAGGCCGCCACCCTGGTCGACGACGCCACCCTGGTCGACGACGCCGCCCCGGCCGAGTCCGCCGGACGGATCGGTGCCCACGACCAGGGCTGAGCCGGCAGCCGGACCGTGCACCCCGTCCGGTACGGATGGAGCTGGCGGACCCGAACTGACCCAGATCCCTTGTCCGCCAATCGAACCGTGCCGACGCTCAGTGCCAGCCGGACGGGTCGACGCCGCCGGGCACGTCGCCCGCCGGGTCGTACGGCGTGCGGGTGAAGCGGAACGACGCGAGGTCGAGGTGCGACACCTCGCCGTCGGCGCCCCGGATGACGCGCAACGGCTCGCCGGCGTGGTAGCCGTCGAGACCCACCCACTCGTCCCGGCCGACCGGGGCAAACCGCGACCCGCGGGCGCGCCCAGGATCCCCGAGCACCAGGTGCTCGCCGACGACGCGCGCAATCGACACCGCGGGCCCCCAGTGCCACGTGCCGGTCAGCTCCAGCAGCCCCGGGTCGCCGGATGCCGACCACGCGTCCACCGGCGCCGGCTCACACCGGTCGAGCGCCGCGAAGAGCCGGTCGGAGAGCTCGCCGACCGTGGTGTTCGACGTGGTGTTGGTCAGCACCACCGTGCCGTCACCGCCGGCGATCCGTACCCGCAGGCCGGCGAGGAACCCCGGCATCGACCCACCGTGCCCCGCGAAGCGCTCCCCGTCGACGTTCCACAGCTGCCACCCGAGGCCGTGCGCGCCGGTCCACGGCCGGCCCGGCTCGTCGGCCACGTGGTGCGGCTCGCACATCTCGGCGAGCGTGTCGGTGGCGAGCAGCCCGGCCGTGTCGCCCGCGAGGAACGCGGCCCATCGGGCCAGGTCGGTCACCGTCGACCACAGCTGGCCGGCCGGCGCCATCGCCCCGGCGTCGTGCTCGGGCTCGGCGAGCAGGACGTCGGCGAACGGGTGCACGGCCCAGCCCGGTGCGGCCTCGCCGTCGGGCCGGAGCGTCGTGCGCGTCATCCCCAGCGGTGCGAGGAGGTCGGTGCGGACGACGTCGAACCAGGTGCGCTCGTGATGGGTCTCGACCAGCCGGCCCAGCGCGGCATACCCGACGTTGCTGTAGTGGAACCGCCGACCGGTGCGGAACCGCTCGGCCACGGCCGACTCGACGAGTTCGTCCCACGACCCGCCGGGTGTGCGCTCCCACCACGCGCCGTTGCCCTCCGCCTGCGCCCCACCGGTGTGGCTGAGCAGCTGCTCGACCGTCGCCGAGCCGAGCCGGGTGCCCGGAACGTGCTGCTCGAAGCGGTCGGTGAGGTCGAGCCGTCCGGCGTCGCACAGCCGCAGCACGACGACCGCGACGAACGTCTTCGTGATCGACCCCATCCGGTACTGCGTGTCGGCACCGGGCCGGATGCCGCCCGCCCTGCCGTCGAGCGTGCCGGCCGCTCCCTGCCAGACCAGCCGGCCGTCGCGGACGACGCCCGCCACGACCGACGGCATCCGCCCGTCGCGCTGGGCTGTGGCGAGCACGTGGTCGAGAGCCCGCTCGGTCGTCGGGAGAAGCGTCACCCTCGAACCCTAGGGAATCGCTGATTTTCTGGCTGGTCCGGGTTGGGGGCCGGTTCGGTGTCGGGGCGTGGGGGATCATGTGGTGTGGACAGCACTCAGCCTTCTTTCACTGATGTCGAGTACGGCAACCGTCGGCGGGTCTCGCGT
>JBOFBK010000013.1:0-1093 GCA_051645525.1 Dermatophilaceae bacterium
CTCACCGACCAGGCCGCCACCATCACCGAGCAGGGCGACCTGCTCCGCACTCGCGCGGTCACCGAGGAACGTCTCCGCATCGCCCGCGAGCTGCACGACGTCGTCGCCCACCACGTCTCGGTGATCGGCATCCAGGCGGCAGCGGCCCGTCGTGTCATGAGTAGCGACCCTGCCGCCGCCGGAGCCGCGCTCGGCAGCATCGAGAGCTCCTCCCGCGAGGCCGTCGACTCGATGCGGGGGCTGCTCGGCACCCTCCGCGAGGTCGGGCGGGACCAGCCGGATGACGCCGAGGCCCCCGACCGTGCCCCGCAGCCAGGCGTTCGTGACCTGCCGGCCGTGGTCGACGCGGCCCAGACACCCTCTCGCCGTGTCGACTTCGAGGTCGTGGAGTCATCACCCGGTGCCGCGGGCCGGCTCCCGGCCGCGATGGCGCACACGGCGTACCGCACCGTGCAGGAGGCGCTCGCGAACGTCGAACGGCACTCGACCGCCACGCGGGTGTCGGTCGTCGTCCGGGTTGCCGACGGGCCCGGGGGCTTCGCCGAGGTCGAGGTGGTCGACGACGGTCGTCCGCGGCCGGCGTCGTCGGGCAGCGGGCTCGGCCAGCTCGGCATCCGCGAGCGGGTGGCGTCGCACCGCGGCGAGGTCGAGATCGGGCCGCGCCGCACCGGTGGCTACCGGGTGCGGGTGCGGCTGCCGTGGGCCTCGACACCGGGCGCCACGTCATCCGAGCCACCGGCCGAGGCTGGTCGCTCGGCCGATGCTGGTCGCTCCGCCCACACCGGTCACTCGGCCGACGCCGGTCGGCCTGCCGCACCTGGGGTGCCGGCCGACAACGGTCGCCCGGCCGACGCTGGTCGCCCTGCCGCACCCGGGGAGCCTGCCGGCCCGGGCGAGCCCGCCGACGGCGCCTCGACGAGCCTGCTTCCCGCCGAGGCGGAGACGAGCCGGTGACCACCCCGGCCGGCGCCGACCCGTTGCGCGTGCTGCTCGTCGACGACCACGCGATGGTGCGCTCCGGCTTCGCGATGATGCTGTCGGTCGAGCCCGACATCGTGGTCGTCGGGGAGGCGGCCAACGGCGCCGAGGCCGT
>JBOFBK010000014.1:0-2398 GCA_051645525.1 Dermatophilaceae bacterium
TCCAGAACGACTACGCCGCGGTGGCCGGGAGGCTGAAGCCGCTTCAGCAGCGACTCGCTGACATGGAACGGCAGCAGGTTCAGGCGCCCGCTGCGCCGGCCCCGCAAGGACCGCCCGAGGACATCGCGGCGCTCTTTGATCGGGAAGACTGGAAGCAGTACGCGGCAAGTTTCCCCGACGAGGCCAATGCCTTTGCGGGAATCCTGACCGGCGCCGTGACCGCCACCGAGACGCGACTGCGGCAGCAGATCGCTCACCTTGAGCAGCGCGTGGCCGGCATCGCCCCGCTTGTCGAGCAGGTGGCCGAACGAGAGCAGCAGTCGGAATATGAGCGTTCGCTGAGGGTTCTCACCGAGCCGCACCCCGACTACCAGCAGGTCAACGCCAGCCCCGAGTTCCAGCAGTGGCTGCGCGACGAGTACCCGCGGACGCTCCCGGCCATCATCCGCCGCGACATGCAGGACGAGTCATACCGCAAGCAGGTTTTCAGTGACCCCGCTTCGGTGGCCGACATCCTCACGCTCTACAAGGCCTCGCGACAGCCCGCGCCGACCGCGGCACCGCCTGCACCGACTCCGGTCGCGCAGCCTGCGGCACCCAAGGTCGACCCGAGGCTGGCACTCTCCGCCGCTCCCAGCGTCCCGTCCGGTGGCGTCCGTGCACCGAAGCTCACGGACCTGACGCCAGAGCAACAGTTCCTCGCAGGCTACAACTCGGCCTAACCATTCCCGAAGGCACCCACCATGGCACTCCAGACCTACCAGCCCACCAACCCGGTTTCGGGCAACCCGACCAACGTTTTCAACCTCGGCAAGATCCTCAAGTCGATCGATGTCGTCGAGGTTCTCGACAAGCTCGTCAAGACCGTCCCCGTCGCCGCCAACAAGGGCGAGACGATCAACATGCAGCGTTCCGTCACGCCGGACCCGCGCGTTTCCGAAGTCGCCGAGGGCGTGAACCCGGCGCCGCGTGCGCTCACCTACGAGAACGTGACCAAGACGTTCGAGGAGTTCGCCGAGGTGTTCGCTGTCTCGAGCCGCCAGGCCGAGCTGGGCGAGGAAGACGTCCTGATGGACTCCAAGGACCGCCTCATCGACCTGATGAAGCGCACCCGCGAGAAGAATGCGTGGTTCACCTTCCGCGCCGGCACCAATCGCGTGTTCAACAGCTTGGCCCACGCGGCGCGCGCGCAGGTCAATGGTGCGATCTCGCTCGGCCGCATCCGCGTCGCGATCCGCACGCTGAAGAACAACCGCGCCATGACGATCCGCGAGATCGCCAACGGCTCGGTCAACACCAGCACCACGCCGGTCGAGGCCGCCTACCTCTGCATCTGCCACACCGACTGCGAGACGGACATCCGCACCCTGCCGGGCGTGGTCATGCTGCCGAACATCGGCGGCGCCGCGCGCAACCTGCCGCAGCTGTTCGCCCAGGTCGACAACGTGATGTTCATCACCTCGCCGGAGTTCGAGCCGTTCTTCGGTGAAGGCGCCGGCAGCCCGTCGTCGCTGAACCTGCGCTCGGCCGGCGGCACCAACGTCGACGTCTACCCGTACCTGATTTTCGGCAAGGACGCGCTGGGCAAGGCGAACCTCAAGCTGGGCAGCGCGGCCCTCGGCGCCGTGGAAATGACGGTGCTCGACAAGGCCGACAAGTCCGACCCGACGAACCAGCGTCGCCTCGTGTCCTGCCGCTGGTGGGATGCTCCGGTGATCCTGCAGCAGCTGCACGTCGTCCGCATCGAGTGCGGCGTCACCGAGAACCCGACCTGATCCACGCCCACCACGGAGTCGCCGGGCTAGCCCCGGCGCTCCACTGACAGGAACCGCAGTCATGCCCAACATTTTCTCCAACCTCTACGGCGCGGCGCCGAACAGCAACGCCACCCAGTTCATCTACCGCGGCCCGCAGGCCGAGCGTTCGGGCCAGACGGTCCTGCGCTTCGCCCAGTACACCGGCGCCATCACCTTCAACGCCACGCCGGCGCTGAACGATGTGCTGTTCATCGCAGGCGGCTTCCTCGCCGGTGAGCGCATCCGCCGCATCACCAACGTGCGATCGGCTGACCCCGACTCGGCCAACGACTTCACGTTCAACCTGGGTTTCCGCCTCGCAGGTCAGACCGCTTTCGCGGCCGCGTCGACGGGCATGCAGGCAGCGACGGCGTTCGAGGTCACGGAAGCGGCGGCGCTTGCCGTCGCGACCGCGGCGCAGGAAGGCGACGACCTGGTCCTGACGGCCACGGCCGGCGCGGCCGAGGTGGCGACCGTCACGCACTCGTTCCTCATCGAGTCGTACACCCGCTGAAGCCAGCTCTGGTGACAGGTAGTATCGGCGGCGGCCCTCCGGGGCCGCCCCGTATCCCCTTGGGAGTCCCCATGAACACCAGCGCCAC
>JBOFBK010000015.1:0-4275 GCA_051645525.1 Dermatophilaceae bacterium
CAGCGCGTCCGGCACCCGGTGTCGTGAGAAGGAGGAGAGAACATGAGCGGAGCAGGAAACTACAGCGTGCAGCCGGACGTGCTGCGCGACTTCGCCGAGACCCTGAAATCGCAGGCGATGGCGATCCAGAAGCTCGACGAGCGGTTGAACAACATCGGTGACGCCTCCGGGGTCACCAACATCTTCGGAGCCTTCTCCGAGGCGGAGTCCATCGCCCACGTCCACATGCAGGCGCTGCAGCACGTGCGCGACCTGATCGGGAAGGTCGAGAGCCTGTACTGGTTCGGCGACGACGTGGCCATGGCTGCGGCGAACGGCTACCAGGGCACCGACGACAGCAACGCGGCCGACTTGGCCAAGTTCACCATCGACCCGAACTCGGCTGTGGGAGAGCTGGTGTGACATGACAACCACGACCAACGACACGACCGGTCAGCAGCAGGACGCCGGCACGGCAGCCGACACCGGGTGGCAGCCGCCGACGGGTGAGGAGGTCAAGGCCGAGGCGCTGCAGCAGGTGGCCCGCACCGACTTCTCGGCGATGGACGACCAGACGATTCTCGCCTACATCCACGCCGGGATGCCGGAGCTACTCACCCAGGTCGGCTCGGCCTGGAGCGATCTCGGTGTCTCGCTCGCCGAGCGGGCCACCGACCTCGAGGTCGAGTTCCGCCGGCTCGAGCCCACCTGGACCGGCGACTCCGCCGACCAGTACGCCGAGTCGGTGCGCTCGCTGATCGAGGCCACCACGGTGGTCGGCACGATGTCGAGCGACCTCGGTGAGATCGTCCACTCCTCGGCGTCGGCCCTGGCGCAGGTATGCGCGATGTACCCCGCCATCGCTGAGGCGGCGCCGAACGGCGACACTGACGGAGGTGCGGGCTGATGGCGACCGCGATCGCGCAGACGGCCACCGACCTGGCCACGATCTACGTACGCAACCAGCAGGCCATCGCCTCGGTGCTGGATGCCGTCAACGCCAAGATGACCGGCGTGAACACCGGCAGCGGGACCGGCATCATGGGCTCGGCAACCGCGCCGGGCAGCGGCGGCCAATCGGGTACCGGCGGCACGAGCTCCACGGCGCCGGGCACCACCGGAACCACTCCGGGCGGCGGCAGCAGCGGCACGACGAACGGCGGCACCGGCACCGGTTCGAGCGGCACCGGCACGGTTGGTACCGGCGCCGGTGGTCCAGGCCGCAACAGTTCGGCGACCCAGGGCACCTCCGACGGATCCGGCACGGCTGCGGGTCCGGGCGGCACCACCGATCCGTTCTCCTCCGGCTCCGATGGTGACGACTCCGGCTCGTCGGGCTACGGCGACTCCGGCTCGTCGGGCTACAGCGGCTCCGGCTCGTCAGGCTACGGCGACTCGGGCACCTCATCCGGGAGCCAGCCGTACGGCGGCCTGCTCGGCAACGGGTTCCGCGCCGGTGCCGGTGCTCTCGGCGACCTCGGAGCGGCCAACTCGCTGTCACCGCAGGGCGTCTCGTTCGACTCCGACGGCAACCCGCATCTCGCCACCAACTCGGGCGGCCTCAACACCGATGCGTTCGACCGCGAGCTCGGCGCATTCGACCCCACCACGACCGACACGTTCGACCCGTTCGGCACCGACGACTTCTCGCCGACGGTCTCGCCCGCGCTCGACGCCGGTGGCGTGGGCGGCGGGTCGGGCCTGGGCGGCGTCGGAGGCGTCAGTCCGGCCGGGCTCGGCGGCCTCGGTGGTGGCGCCGGCGCGGCGGGCGTCGGTCAGTTCGGCGCCGGAGCCGGCGCGATGATGGCGGTGGCCTCACCGTCGGCGGGGCTCGCCGGTGCCGGCGGGTCCACAGCCGGGATGGGCGCCGCGGCATCCGGTCTTGGGCGCACCGGCATGCCGATGATGCCGATGATGCCGATGGGTGGCATGGGCGGTGCGGGTGGTAGCAACGGCAACCGTGGCCCCGCCTGGCTCGTCGAGATCGACGACCACTGGGGCGTCGAGACGGTGGTGACGCCCTCGGTCATCGGGAACGCCCCACCGCCCGCCACGGGCGGTCGCTGAGGCACGACCCCGGTCAGTGCTCGACGTCGTTGTCGATCAGGCCCTCGGAGAGGGCCAGGCGGGTCAGATCGGCACGACGTCGAGCACCGGTCTTGGTGCGGATGTGGTCGAGATGCGAGCGCACCGTGCGGATGCTGATGACCAGCTGCTTCCCGATCTCCTGGTCGGTGTGCCCGTCGGCCACCAAGGTGAGCACCTCACGTTCGCGGTCGGTGAGGTCCTGCATCGCGGATGACGCTCTGGCACCGCCGCGTTCGCGCAGCAGCTTCGCCGCAAGCTCGGGGGCGACGTACCGCTCGTCGCGGGCCACCTGCCGGATCGCCGTGACGATCTCGTCGGAGTCCGCGATCTTGCTGACGTACCCGAGGGCTCCGGCGTCGAGGGTGGCCAGCAGATGATGCGACCGTTCGGATGCCGTGAGCACCAGCACGCGGTGCCCTGCGCCCACGAGGCGCTCCACCGCCTCGACGCCGGACAGGCCGGGCATCGACAAGTCGAGCAGCACGACTCCCGTAGGCCCGGTGAGCCGCGCCTCGAGTTCGGCGAGATCGCCGGCCACCACGCCCAATATCAGCCCCGGCGACCGCTCGACCAGGTCGCACATGGCCCGGCGGTACATCGGGTGGTCGTCGACGACCGAGACCACGATGGTAGGAGCGGGGTCGACCGACCCGGCTGCGTGCAGTGCCATAGTTCCTCCTGCGCCGACGGGTGCCACCTGTGACGGTAGACCAGCCAGCTCGCGGGGGCGACCCGTGTCCGACCTTGTCCGAACGGTGTGACCAGCGCAGACGGCTCGAACGGTCGAGCGCGCGTGCGGTGCGCCCATCCGGCCCTGGTGCGGAAGACTGCCTGTCGACATCGTCCCGGAGCGACGGGATCGGCAGGTCCGCCGACCCGTGGTGTTCCGGTCACCACGTGGACTTCGACAACGCTGAAGCGACATGCCCTGTGCGGCAACGAGACTGGCCACTGTGTGACGGGTCCTGCATCAGATGCCGCCGATCCTCGGCCGGGCGGCCTCGTCGGCGTGGTTCAGCCCGAATCGCGTCGCGCCGTCAGCGCAGGCAATACCACGTCCATCGAGATGGCGCCTTGAGACTGCGGTCGAGATGGGCACAAGTACTGACGCGCGGACGTGTGTCATGGCGTTGGCTGGCTCACCATGGATCTTGAAACGACCCACCATCCGGACTTGAGTCGTCAGCCGCGTCGCTCCAGCGACGGTGTTGCCGCGGCTCCCCGCCGACGCTATGGGGTTTCCCGCGCCGGAGCGCTGGCGACAGCGGGTGCGCTCGTGCTCGGTCTGGCGGTCGGCGCCCTGGCTGTGGCGCCGGCGAGCGCGGCTCCCGCTGCACCGGCCACAGGATGGGGCGGGCTGGCCGGGGCCAGCGCACCGGCCGTGCCGACCATCGACTGGCAACCCTGCCCGGATGCCGCAGGCGTGCAGTGCGCGAGCGTCGAGCTCCCTACCGACTACGACAACCCGAAGGCCGGCACCACCACGGTCGCGCTGGCCAAGCTCCCCGCCACCGATCCCGACACCACGATCGGCAGCATCCTCTTCAACCCCGGCGGACCCGGCGGCTCCGGTGTCTCGACGATCAAGAACAACGGAACTGCCTTTCCCGATGACCTGAGGTCCCGCTTCGACCTGGTTGGCTTCGACCCCCGCGGCACCAACGCCTCGGACCCGGCCACCTGCTTCCCGACGGCGGAGGCGGAGGCCGAGTTCTTCACCACCAAGGTCGATCCTCCGTTCGAGGGTGAGCGCCTCAGCGAGGTCACGTACCTTGGGCGGCTCGGTGAGATCGCCGCCCGCTGCCAGGCCACCTCACCGGACCGGTTCCGGCACATGTCGACCGCCAACGTGGCCCGCGACATGGACGTGCTGCGCGCCGCTGTCGGGGACGAGAAGCTGAACTTCTACGGCCTGTCCTACGGCACCATCGTTGGCCAGACCTACGCCCGGCTGTTCCCCGACAACGTGCGCACCCTCATCCTCGACGGCAACGTCGACCCCACCGAGTACGTCGGCAAGAACGACCGCCGGCCGATCGGGGTTCGTACCAGCCAGGACCTATCGCTGAACGAGACCTTCACCGAGTTCCTCCGACTGTGCGTCGAGGGCGGCCAGAACTGCCCGATCAACGCCGTCGGTGACCCCGAGCAGGTGGTCGACGGCCTGCTGGCGCGGCTCCTGGAGGGGCCGATCACGGTCGAGGACGA
>JBOFBK010000016.1:0-2258 GCA_051645525.1 Dermatophilaceae bacterium
CGCCCCGACCACGAGGTCGGGGCGGCCACCGCACTGTGGACGGTGTCAGCTGGCGGAACCGCTGGCGATCACCGGCCGGCCGTGGCGGTGTCGAACATCTCCGCGGTCAGCGGGCTGGCCGTGACGCCCTCGACCTTGCCGCCGGTGACCAGCGCCGGCGGGGAGTGGCTGATCGGCAGCGCCGGGAGGTACTCCTCCATGATCTGCTGGTTCAGCGTCTTGTACTTGGCCTCCCGTTCCGCCGGGTCGACGGTGGCGTCGGCGGCCTTGAGGTCGGTCGAGAGCTGCTTGCCCCACGGCTGGACGTTGGTGGCGAAGTCGTTGCCCTCGAGGTTGCCGAAGAAGGTGCCGATGAAGTTGTCGGCCGCGTTGAAGTCACCGGTCCAGCCGATGATCCAGGCGTCGAACTGCTTGTTGTCGATGCCGTCGAGGTAGCCGCCGTTCCACGGCTTGGTGACGGTCTGGACCTTGACGCCGACCGCCTCGAGGTCCTTCTTCATCGCGTCGTAGATCTTCTGCGGGTCCGGCATGTAGGGCCGGGTGACCTCGCTCGGGTAGGCGAATTGCAGCGTCATCCCCTCGGCACCGGCCTCCTTGAGCAGGGTCTTGGCCTTCTCCACGTCGTAGGCGGTGGGCTTGAGGTCCTCGTTGTAGCCCGCGACGGTCTCGGGGAAGAACTGCGTCGCCACAGCGGCGCCCTCGGGCAGCTGGGTCTTGACCAGCTGGTCGCGGTTGAGCGCGTGGTAGAGCGCCTGGCGCACCCGGACGTCCTTGAGCTTGGCGTTCTTGCCGGGGTTCAGGCCCAGGTAGAGGATGTTGAACGCGGGTCGCACCTCGACCTTGTTGCCGGCGTCCTCCAGGCCCTTCCAGTCGACCGGGTTCGGCAGGTCGTAGCCGTCGATCGAGCCGGCCTCGAGCTCCTGCCGGCGGGTGCTCTCGTCGGGGATGATCTTGAACACGAGCTTTGTGGTCTTCGGCTGCTCGCCGTAGTAGGTGTCGTTGGCCACCAGGGTCACCGTCTTGTTGGCCTCGTCGTACTTCTCCAGCTTGTACGGGCCGACACCCACCGGGTTGCGGGCGTAGTCCGGGTAGGTGAAGCCCTCGCCCTGGGCGACCACGTTGTTGGCGTTTCCGGCCTCGAGTGCCTTCGGCGACTGCATCGAGAAGGACTCCAGCGAGAGCACCGTCGGGAAGCTCGAGCTCGGCCGGGTGATGGTGATGACAGCGGTCGAGGCGTCGGTCGCCGAGCAGCCTTTGTACAGCGATTCCGCGGGCTTGTCGCTGAAGCCGCCCATAGTGTCGCTCCAGTACTGCGCGGCGGTCTGGCCGGCGCCCTTCTGGTCGAACATGCGCTGCATGTTGTAGCAGACGGCCTCGGCGTCGAAGGTCTCCCCGTCGGTGAACTTGACGTTCTGGCGCAGTTTGAACGTCCAGGTCAGGCCGTCGGGGCTGGACTCCCACGACTCGGCCAGCTCCGGCTCGACATCCGCGCTGCCGTCCTTGACGCCGAGCAGGCCCTCGTGCATCTGACGGGTGACCCGGAAGGTCTCGCCATCGGTGGCGTAGAGCGGGTCGAAGAGCTCGGGGGCGCCGGCGGCACCGAAGGTGAACGTGTCCTTCACCTCGCCGGCGGCATCGTCACCGGAGCCGGAATCCCGCTCGGACTGCGCGCACGCGGTCAGGCTGAGTGCTGCCGCCATGAGCACGACGGGCACCTTCCGTGTCACTCTCATCGGACGAACCTCGCTTGGTGGTGCGAACCTCGGCATCCGGGGTTGGAGGACCGAGTGAGGCGGACGGTGCGGGCAACTGCCGACATCCGCCGTTGCGCAAGCAAACTAGCGTCGATACCGGCGCAGACAAGAGTCGGGAGCGAGTGGTTACCGAAGTGAGACCACCTCGTCCGCTCGGCCCGCCACTGCGGTGCGTCACTCGGGGACTGCTCGGGCCCCCCAGCCGATTCGGTGGGTGCCGCAACACCTGAGAGACTGGCGGGTATGCCTGTCACCCGCCGCGACGACCTCCGCAACGTCGCCATCGTGGCGCACGTCGACCACGGGAAGACCACCCTCGTCGACAAGATGCTGTGGCAGTCCGGGGCGTTCGGCGAGCACGAGCACGTGGCCGAGCGGGCCATGGACAGCGGCGAGCTCGAGCGCGAGAAGGGCATCACCATCCTCGCCAAGAACACCGCCGTGCGGTACGCCGGCAAGGCCGCCCTCGACGCCGGGCTGTCCGACGGGGTCACCATCAACATC
>JBOFBK010000017.1:0-1013 GCA_051645525.1 Dermatophilaceae bacterium
TGGACGCGATCGGGCTGGCCCGGTAGGCGATGATGGCGCTGTCATAGGACGCCGGCTCACCACCGCGTGCCACTTTCACGGCCCAGTACTGGGCCGCCTGGCACCACTGGTCCCAGTCCGCCCTGTCGGGTTTGGCCGACAGGATGCGGTTGCCGAGCGTGATCGCGTCGATGGCTGCCGCGTGGGCGGCGCCGGCCAGCGGGCCCACCCCGGCGACCCCCAGGGCGAGCCCTGCCCCGCCGACCCCGGTGAGCCGGAGGAAGCGACGGCGGTCGAGCCCGTGGGATCGCTGCTGCAGAGATGGTTCCGGTCGTGGACGTGTCATGGTCGTCTCTCCTCAGTCGATGATGTCGTGGTCACTGCGGTGGGCGGCGTTGAGGGCGGACCGGGGCATCAGTCCCACCGGTCGGCGTTGAGGAAGGTCGCGACCCCGCGCCAGGAGTTCGGTCCCATCACACCGTCGAGCGGCCCGTCGTAGCCGCCTTCGCGCTGGGCCAGGAGCTGCAGGGCCTTCCAGGACTGCGGTCCCATCACGCCGTCCACCGGGCCGGCGTACTCGAAGTCCTGGTGGAGCGCGCTCTGCAGCGCCCTCCACGTGTTGGTCCCGGGCAGGCCGTCGATCGGCCCCTCGTAGCCCTGCGTCATCCGCAGCCAGTTCTGCATCCGCTGGTAGAGAACGGCCCCCGGTTCGCCGTCCTGCTCGGTGGACGACTTCGGTAGAGGCGGCGTGACCGGGCCGTCCGTGACCGGGTCGAAGGCGGTGGAGAGCGCTCGGTTGAGGTCCACCGGGTACACCCCGCCGACCCGGCCGACCGAGGTGTACTGGTGCGCGGCCCACGCCGGGTAGGCCGTGCCGATGTCCGGCTCCCCGGGATAGCTGCCGTCGTTGCGGCCGTAGGAGGCGACCCACAGCTTGGCGCCGGTGGCGATGGTCGCCGGCCAGCTGCCGCTACGCAGCGGGGAGGCGCTGATGTAGAACCACGGCACGACCGCACCGAGCCGCTCCTTCACCC
>JBOFBK010000018.1:0-2685 GCA_051645525.1 Dermatophilaceae bacterium
CGGCGCGCAGCTTCTCCAGGAGCGGTCCGGCGGCCTGGTCCAGGAAGGCCTGCTGGTGATCCCCGCCCACCTGTACCAGCGCGACGTCGGTGAAGCCCGCCTCCCAGTAGGGTGCGACCGCCTCGACGACGCGGTCGAGATCGGGGCCGCACGGGATCGACCGCGCCACGTCATCCGGCCGCACGAACTGGCTCGCCCCGCTGAAGCCCATCGGCGTCGGCAGGTCGGCGTTGACCTTCCAGCCGCCGCCGAACCAGCGGAACTGCTCGTGCGCGCGTTGCACCGCGGCATCCTCGGAGGGATCCCAGCAGACGGGGAGCTGCCCGACCGCGCGGCCCTGCTCGCCGATCCGCCTGCCGGTCACCTCGTTCCACGTCTCGACGAGATCGGCCTCGGGCTGCACCGCCACGAGGTGGTCGGCGAGGTCGGCGAACGCCTCGACGCCCTTGCGCCCGCTCAAGGCAACGCCGATCTCGAGCCCCTGCGGCGGCACGTCCCACAGCCGGGCCGAGTCGAACTTGAAGTGCTCCCCGCGGTAGGTGACGAGCTCGCCGGTCAGCAGCTGCCGGATGACGTCGACCGCCTCGGCGAGCATCCCCTGGCGCGTGTCGAGGCCGGGCCAGCCGCCGCCCACGACGTGCTCGTTCAGGTTCTCGCCGCTGCCGAGACCGAGGATGAAGCGCCCCTCGGCGAGCAGCTGCAGCGTCGCCGCCTTCTGGGCGACGACGGCCGGGTGGTAGCGCATCGTCGGGCAGGTCACATACGTCATCAGCTCGGCCCGTGCGGTCGCGTGCGCCACCGCGCCGAGCACCGTCCAGGCGTACGGCGCGTGACCCTGCTCGGTGAGCCACGGCGAGTAGTGGTCGCTCGCGACGAGCAGGTCGAAGCCCACGTCCTCGGCGCGCACGGCATGGTCGACGAGGTCGCGCGGGCTGCTCTGCTCGCCCATCAGGGTGAATCCGAAGCGGGTCACTGGTGGTCCTCCCACGGTGTCGGCGATGGCGGATGACGACCGCTCACCTACCCCGGTCCGCACCGCCTACCCAGAGGCCACCCAGGACGAGTCCGACTCGATGCCGATCAGCCGTGACCAGCGCGCCGATCAGACTCGGCGCCCGCCACCTCGTGACCGGCGCATCGAGATGACGCGACACGCACGGCTCGCCGTCGTCGTCATCTGCGCGTCGCGTCATCTCGAGCTTCGACGCGCTCGCCCCTTCGCCGGGCTGGTTGCCGACGCCAGGACGACGCCCGCTGGGCGATCACGGGAATGCCGTTGCCCGGCATCCGGTTCGGTGAGCATGACCACGTGGGGAATGATCGGAAGCGGCAACATCGGCAGCACGCTGGCCAGGCTCGCGGTCGACGCGGGGCACGACGTGGTGCTCAGCAACAGTCGCGGCCCGGAGACACTGGCCGACCTGGTATCCGCGTTGGGGCCACGGGCTCGGGCCGGCACCACCGAGGATGCCGTGACAGCCGGCGACGTCGTCGTCGTGACCGTGCCGCTGCGGTCGCTCGGCGAGCTTCCGCTCGCAGCGCTCGACGGCGCGGTCGTCATCGACACCATGAACTACTACCCCGACCGCGACGGACGCATCGACGCGCTCGAGGACGAGTCGACCACGACGTCCGAGATGCTCCAGGCCGCCGCTCCCGGCGCGCGGGTGGTCAAGGGCTTCAACACCATCTTCTTCCGCCACCTCGCCACGCTGGCGCGCCCGGGCGGGGCGCCCGACCGCACCACGCTGCCGATCGCGGGCGACGACGCCGACGCCAAGCGGGTGGCCGCACGCGTCATCGGCGAGGTCGGCTACGACACCCTCGACCTCGGCCCGCTCGCCGAGGGCTGGCGCATCCAGCGCGACACGGCTGCCTACGGCCGCCCCTATGGCGGCGGTGTCGGCGAGTTCTGGGATGCCGAGGGCACGCCGGTCTCGCGCGACACCCTCGCCGCCGCCGTGGCGCAGGCTCGCCGCCACGCCGACTCCTGAGCGCCGCCTCCACGCACCCCGCCTCTGCGCGAACGCCGCGCGAGCTCGGCGACTGCAAAGGTGCGCGCCGGTCGCTGTCGGCCACCACGCCGGTCGCCACCACGCCGGCGGCCACCACGCCGGTCGCCGCCATTCACTCGCACCCGCGCCCTGTTACGGAGGGCGATCCGCATCCGTGATGCGCTCCTGTGACGCTGGATACAGCGCGGGAACCGGGACGACCACAACGACTTCGGTGTCGTCGCCGGCGTCATGACGTCGCGCGCCCGGATGGAGAGACCTTCGCACCACGCCCTGGGCAGTACGTCATCCGCGTCCCGGACGTCATCCGTACCCAGACGTCATCCGCGTCCCAGAGGTCATCCGTGCCCGGACGTCAGCCGCTGGTCGTCCGGTCGTCCCGCCGGAGGCGCCGGGCGAGGATCGCCGACCCGGCGAGCAGCACCGCCCCGGCGCCGATGGCGAGCACCACCGTGGTGAGGTCGCGTCCGGCGCTCGCCCCCACGGCCACGTAGGCCACCGTTCCCGGGACCCCCCCGACCGCCGTGCCCACGATGTCGTCGCGCGGGCGCATCGCGCTCAGCCCCGAGCCGTAGTTCACCGCGGTGAACGGCACGAGCGGCATGAGACGCGCGACCACCTCGGCGACCAGGCCGTGCTGCTCGGCGAGGTGGTCGACGCGGTCGAGTCG
>JBOFBK010000019.1:0-17470 GCA_051645525.1 Dermatophilaceae bacterium
CCGCCGCGAACATCGGCACGGCGCTCGACCCCGCACCCGCACTCGACGCCTTCCTGCGCAGCGTCACCGGTTGAGTCCAGCGGCGCTCCCCCGGATGCACCGAGGCGATGGTGCGCATCAGTCCGGCATCGGAGACGGCAGGTCGAGGATGCCGTCGAGGTCGGGGTACGCCGACTCGCCTCGTCGGGCGAGCTCGACGAGCGTGGCCTCCTCACGCCGGTAGCGCTGTTCTCGCTGAAGGCGGGCGACTCCTCGGCGGACTGCCTCTGCGCGATTCGCGGCTCGGCCTTCGGCGACCTCGATGTCGAGGGCCGCGACCTCGCCGTCGTCGAGACGGACGACGATCCGAGTGATCACGACATGCACAGTAGGCGCGCCGTCGACCGGCCGGCACCCGACGCCCCTGTCCTCGACCTCGTGCTGCAGCGCTGGACGCTCGTCGCTGTGTGACGATGCCCTTGATCGTCGGCAACGCCTGGTAGCAGGAGTGCTACCTTGATTGTCATGGACGTCATTCCACAAAAGGAACTCCGCAACCACATCGGGGAGGTGCTCCGGCGGGTCGAGGCGGGCGAGACCCTCACCGTGACCGTCGCCGGCCGTCCTGTCGCCGAGCTTCGTCCGGCCGAGCGCCGCCGCTGGGTGAGCGGAGCCGCCCTCGCCCGGGTCTGGCAGGGTCCGGCGCCACGCACCCTGGATGACGACTTGGCCCGCTTCGGCGCCGACCTCGCCGACCCGTTCGTCTCGTGAGAGCCATCCTCGACACCTCCGTGCTCATCAGCGACGACGCCCCTGCCGATGTGGAGGCGGCCATCAGCGTGGCCTCGCTGACCGAGCTGCACTTCGGTGTTCTCCTGGCCACGGACGACGACGAACGAGCGCGTCGTGTCGACCGGCTCGCTGCGGTCGAGGCGGCGTTTGACCCGCTGCCCGTGACCGCAGAGGTGGCGCGGGCGTGGGGACGCCTCGCAGCGGCAGTCGCTCAGCGCGGAGGCCAGCCCCGCCGACGCCAGATCGACCTCGCCATCGCGGCGACAGCAGTGGTGGAGCAGATTCCGGTGCTCACGCACAACCTCGCGGACTTCCGGATCATCGACGACCTCGTCGACGTCCGTCATCCCTAGACTCACCGGACATCCGAGCTCGAGTAGACGACCGGCGTTGGCCGATCGTCACCGTCGCGGCAGCAAGGTCGGCTGGGCGCCGGACGGGCTCTGCTGGGGCACGGAAGCTCTCGCGCTGCCCGTCGTGGAACGATCAGGGCGTGCCGCGCAGTGAGGTGCTCCGCACCGACCGTCTCGTCCTCACGAGCTGGCATCTCGACGACGTCGACGACCTGTTCGAGGTGCACTCGGACCCGGCGACCATGCGCTTCGTCCGCCACGGCCGCCCGGAGAGCCGCGACGAGGTCGCCACCTTGATCGGCGAGTACATGGCCGAGTACGAACGCACCGGCGTCACCAAGTGGCGCGTGGCCGATCACGAGGGCAGGCTCGTCGGTCGCGCGGGCTTCGGCACCGCCGAGGCGGGACGAGAGCTCGGCTACACCATCCGGCGGGACCGGTGGCGGCAGGGCCTGGCGACCGAGCTCGCGCGGGCCCTGGTGTCGTGGCACCGCGAACATGCCGCCGATATGCCTCTGCGGGCCTATGTGTCGCAACGCAATCCGGCGAGTTCCCGCGTGCTGGTCAAGGTCGGGTTCGAGCCGGTCGGGACGGTCGAGCGCCGCGGTGACGTGCACGTACTCCACCGGCTGGTCGACGGCCACGAGGACGCCACGGTCGCTCCCGGTCCGAGACATCCGAGATAGCAGCACCTGACCCGCGCAACCACGCGGTCGAGGCGCTCCGCGCACCGTCGGTCAGGTGCGGCTCGCCCGGAAGAGACCGACCCACTGGTCGACCCGCAGCTCCCTGGGGAGCGCCGTCGGGTCGAGCCCCGCGATGGTCGCCCACCGCCTGGCCTCGGCCATCCGGCCGAGAAGGCCCGCCCGCGTGACGATCTCGGCGACCCCACGCCCCGGCCCGGTGAACACGGTGTGCGCCATGGCCTGGAACGCCTTCCGCTGCCGGGCGGGAAGCAACGGCTCGGCACGGCGCCGGATCGTCAGGATGCCGCCGTCGACGCCCGGTGCCGGGATGAAGGACCGCGCCGGGACCCGGTCGCCGAGCTCGAACGTGAACCACGGCGACCACTGCGCCGTCATCAACGTCGAGCCGCCGACACCCGCCCGGCGACGCGCCACCTCCCACTGGACCAGCAGGACGGCATCGGTCCACCCCGGCGCGTGCAGCACGTGCCGCAGCATCGCGGTCGTCTGGTGGAACGGCAGGTTGCCCACGAGCACGCGGATGGCGGGCGGCATCCGATGGTGCAGGAAGTCGCCGTGGACGACCTCGACCCGTGAGCCGTGACGCCCGGCGAGACGTCCGGCCAGCCGCCGGTCGATCTCAACCACGGTGAGCGGTCGCCCCAGGTGGACGAGCCGATCGGTCAGGGCGCCGCTGCCGCCACCGATCTCGAGGATCGGTCCGGAGGTGGCTCGCACCCGGTCGACGACCGCGAGCTGGGCGTGGCGGTCGTGCAGGAAGTTCTGGCCGTGCTCGTGACGGCCGTGACGGTAGGTGGGCACTGGCTGCTCCGCGGGTCCGTGGACGGAGCCGGGCGCGCGGCATCCGCCGCCCGGCGATGGCCGGTCGGACGGCGGAGCTCAGGTGAGGATGTCGTGGGCGCTCCGCCGTCAGCGACGGCGCAGCCTCGTCATCCAGATGCCAGCGCAACTCATCTCTCGACCGTAGTCGGCCACCTCACCGCCTGCCCAACGAGATTCGTCACCAACCGCCGTGACGACGCGACCGTCGACGCATCTCACGTCGGATGCCCGTGGGAGGGTCCGGCCATGGAGCATCTGGACTACGCCGCCATCCGGGCGACCGCCCTGGAGGACTGGCGGCCTCTCGCGCAGGGGCTGCATGCCCGGTACCGGGTCGCGGACGCCGCCTCGGGCGTCTCGTTCGCCGGTGCCGTGGTCGAGGCGGCCGGAGCACACGCCGACCATCTCGAGCTCACGGTGCGACATCGCATGGTGGTGCTGCGTGCCGCCACTCGTCACGAGAAGGGCCTGTGGGTCACTGCCGACGATGTGGAGCTCGCCAGAGCCGTGACCGCCGTGGCCCGGGATCGAGGTGCGGTCGCCGAACCGCACCTCGTCGTGCAGCTCGAGCTCGGCCTCGACACCTGGTCGGTACCCGCGCAGTCGCGGTTCTGGGCCGCCCTGCTCACCGGCGACGCCGGGCGCTACCGCGACGGTGACGTCGTCGACCTGCCGCCCGGGTTGCCGGCCGTGTGGTTCCAGGAGACCGACGCCCACGAGACACCTCGCCAGCGCTGGCACCTCGACCTCTGGCTCGAGCCGTCCGTGGCGCCGAGCCGCATCGCCGCAGCGGTCGCCGCGGGCGGCACGGTCGTCGACGACTCGGAGGCGCCCTCGTTCACCGTCATCGCCGACCCGGAGGGCAACAGGGTGTGCATCTGCACCACGCTCGACCGGGCCGATCGAGACGCCGGATGACGTCCACCGCCGGGCTGTGGGGCGTGGCCGTCATCCTCGCCCGGACGACGCCGAGCGAATCCTGCCTCGACCGGTCGTCACGGCGGCACGGACCTGCCGGCGAAGCCAGCGATGTCCGGGATCAGAGCCGTTCCGCACGTGCCAGCACTGCACCACCTGCACCGTCGGGTCGGTGAGCGGCAGCCGGTACCGGATGACGTCCGCCGCACCCGGGAGGTCGACCAGTCGCCGCGGCGCGACCGCGGCGAGGTCGGAGCCGGCGGCGATCGACCCGAGCGCGCCATCGGTCGGGGTGCCGGGCGCGCGGCGACGAGCGCGGCGCCAACCCGGACTTCCTGCGCCCGGCCGACCCGCACGCTCCTCGGCTGCATCTCGACGAGACCGACCGCACCCACCTCGACCTCTGGGTCGACGACGAGACGGAGCAGCGGGCCGAGGTCGCCCGGCTCGAGTCGCTCGGCGCCACGCGTATCCCATGGGACTACCCCGACGACGCCGACTTCGTCGTGCTGGCCGACCCCGTCGGAACCCGTGTTCTGCATCGTCGACACCAGCCGCTGAGCCAGCTACCGGGGGACGTCGCCGGAGCAGTAGGTGCTCAGCCGCGGCGAGGGTGGTGACCGGCGCCGGATGACCCGACTTGCAGGGTATGACCCGCTCGAGTACATCACGATATGATGCAGTCATGCGCACCACTGTCGATCTGCCCTCGAGCACTCATCGTCGCGCGCGTGACCTCGCCGAGCGTCGCGGTCGGTCCCTGTCCAGCGTGCTGGCCGAGCTCGTGCAACGCGGGCTCGACGACACGGACGACGACGCTCGTCCGGTCGATCTCCACCCCGAGACCGGACTGCCGCAGATCGACATCGGTCGTCCGGTCACTCATGCCGAAGTGCAAGCCTTTCTGAACGACGACGAGTGAGCGGATGACGGCTCGACGCGGCGACCGGGCCGCCGTGCTCCTCGATGCCAACGTGCTCATCCCGCTCGTGGTGACCGGTCACGAGTTCGCACCGGCGGCTCAGCGCTGGTTCGCCAAGACCAGTCGGACGGCGATCTGTCCGATCGTCGAGGGGGCGCTGGCGCGATTCCTGGTCAGGACCGGCGAGCGGCCGCACACGGTGCGGGAGGCGATCGCCGCTGTCCGGGCCGCCGGAGTCGAGTTCTGGCCCGATTCGGTCTCCTACGCGGATGTCGACCTGGCCGGCATCCGCGGCCATCGCCAGGTCACCGACAGCTACCTGCTGGCGCTCGCCGACAGCCACGGAGCTCGACTGGCGACCTTCGATACGGCCCTCGCGGCGCGCAGTGCGGCCGTCGAGCTGATCGACTCGGACCGATAGCGAGCGCTGGTGTCGGTGGCGCGTGCCACCGTGAGGTATGCCTGCGATTCAGCGCCTCCGTCCCGAAGGACTCGTCGCCAGCCCGGCCTTCAGCCACGTCGCCGTGGTTCCCCCCGGCGCGACGACGATCTACGTCGGCGGGCAGAACTCGGTCGACGCAGACGGCATCCTCGTCGGCGCCGAGGACGTGGCCGTACAGTCCAGGCGCGCTCTCGCCAACGTGAAGACCGCCTTGGCGTCAGCAGACGCAACAGTCGATGACGTCGTCCACTGGACGGTGCTCTTCGTCGATGGCGTGGACCTGTCCGCTGCCTATGGAGCGATCGCCGCAGACCTCGCATCCGACGAACCGCCACTGGTCACCAGCGCCCGAGTAGCAGGCCTCGGCGTGCCCGGCGCTCTCGTCGAGATCGGTGCCATCGCCGCCGTCATCCGGTGACTCGCCGCCTGTCGAACGGGTGTTGATCCCTTCCGTGGGCACTGCTACGCGGCATCGCGACGGCGCCTCATCGTGCCCGGGCCTCCTCGCGTGCAGCACGCGCCGCCAGCACCGCGGCGACCACCTGGTCGACCGCGCGGAAGCGGCGGAGCACTCCCGGCATCCGGGCCACGACCGCGGCCGTGGCGATCACCGGCACTGACCTCCCGACCAGCAGCACACCTCCGATGGCGAGCGGCGAGATGCCGGCCAGGGCGCAGGCGACCACCGCGAGCCGCGGCGGCCACGGGAGCAGGGAGAGCGCCAGCAGCACCCACAGCCCGTCCTGCTCGACCCGGCGGACCGCGCCGTCGAGGCCCTGAAGGGACGGCAGGGCATCGACGACCGAGTGGCCCACGACCTGCACCACGGAGGCGACGAGCACCGCTCCGACCACCGCCGCGCCGACGAACACGGCGGCCAGCGTCCGCCACCGCTCCGGCCGTAACGCCGACAGCGCCATCAGCAGCAGCTGGTTCGGCAGCACCGGGGCGGCGTAGTCGGCGAACGGGAATCCGCCGACGGCCGGGAGGAACCACCAGCGGTCCGCGGCGGCGTCGAGTCGCGACACGACACGCACGGTGCGCCCGGCCGCGCGACGAGGCGCCACGTCATCCGTCCCGCAGGAGCCGGTACGCGAGCCTCGGTGAGAGCCGCATCGCTGCGTTCAGCACCGACGACCGGCCCACGAGCACCTCGTCCGCATCACCGCACAGCCCGTCCAGGGTCGCCCGTGCCGCCGCCTCGGGCGTGATCGCCGAGCGACCGCGGCCGCGTGTCATGTCGGTGTCGACGAGCGGCATCACGACGTCGACCACGCGCACCCCGGGCGCACCGGCCGCGCACTGGTAGCGCAGCGCCCGGGTGAACGAGCGCACCGCGGCCTTGGTGGCGCAGTACACCGGCGCCGACCGCTTCGGCGCGATGGCCAGCCCGCTGGTGACGTTGACGACGGCCGCCGACGGCTGCACCGCGAGCAGCGGCAGCAGCCCGGCGGTGACCGCGACGACGGCGCTGAGGTTGACCGCCACCTCGTGCCGCATCGCCGGCAGCGTCACCGCCGGGTCCTCGGCGACGAAGTCGGTGAGGCGCTGTACCCCCGCGTTGTTGACGACGACCGACACACCTGGATGACGCTCGCGCACCTCCGCGAGGAGCGCGTCGACGCCTGCCGGGTCGGCGAGGTCGGTGGCGATGGTCGTGAGGCGGCCGGAGTCGTCGGCGAGCGTCGTGCGCAACGCGTCGAGGTGTGCCCGGGCGCGGCCCACCGCCACCACATGAGCGCCGGCGGCCACCAGCTGCAGGCTGAGCTCGCGTCCGATGCCGCGGGCGCCGCCGGTGACCAGGGCGGTGCGGCCGGTGAGGTTCACCGGCCGGCTCCGGCGACGGTGGCGGCGGCGGTCGAACCGGCCGCCGCGGAGTAGACCGGGACGACCGCGGCGAATGCCGAGCGGTAGGCGGCGGGCGTCATCCCTACGCGGTGCCGGAACTGGCGGGTGAAGTGCGGCTGGTCGGCGTAGCCGCAGGCGAAGCCGACGACCGCGAGCGGGTGGTCGCTCCTGATCAGCAGATCGGCGGCCGCGGCCGCACGGGCCGACCCGACGACGGCACGAAGCCCGCCCGCCAGGCCCAGACGGCGCTGGAGAGTACGGCGCGAGATGCCGAGACCGGTCCCTACGGCATCCACCGACCACCGCCGGCCGAGGTCGGCCACCACGAGCGCACGGCAGCGAGCGAGCACATCGTTCGGGTGGAGAGCGTCGGCCGGGTCTGGAGCATCGGCCCGAGCGAGCGCGTCGACAGCATCGCCTCGGTCGAGCGCGTCGACAGTAGGGGCTGGAGCATCATTCGGGTCGCGTGCGTCGACGGCGTCGTCATCCGTGACGCGCCGTGTGGGACGGTGCCACGAGGACCAGCAGAGCCGCCACTCCCCCGTTCCCGCATCGCCCGGAAGACCCTGCCACCGCCCGTCGCGAACCACGGCGAACGCGCCACCAGGACCGGTGCGGACGACGAGGCCGCGCGCGCCGACGGCGTCGAACAGGCCGGTGAGCAGCCCGAGCACGACGACGTCCTCGGCCGGCTGCGGTGGCCGACCCGGCGGGCCGGTGTGCACGGCGACCAGACCCGACACGACCAACTCGCGCACCACCACCCGGTGGCTCGAGTGGAGAAACCGCTCGAGCCGCGACCACCGGTCCATGAGGTCCGATGCCGAGGTGGCGGCGAGCAGCGCGGCCAGGGCCGGCTCGGGCACGTGGCGCACCAGGGCAGCACCGGCGCGCAGCAGGGGGTCGAGGCCGTGGGTGGCCGCCACGTCGCCGAGCAGCGCACGCTTGGCCCTCACCGTGATCCGTGCGCCGGTCGTCGGCGGCATCTGAGTGTGGACGCCGAGCACGGACAGCTCGGCCCGCAGGCCCGCGACGAACACCGCGCTGGCGAAGTCGTCCACCGGCTGCTCCTTCCCGTCGATGAGGTGGTGTCGACAGTAGGCACCTCGGACGGTCGTGTCTTGAACGATCGCGCCACGCGGCAGCTCGTGAACGATCGCGCCGTGCGGATGCCGAGCAGGTCACCAGGTCGTTGCCATGGCGCCTCCAGGTCGCCGATGCGACGATGAGGCATGTCGTCCTCCGGCACCGCCCCGCTGCAGTCGGGCGCCGCCCCACGGCCATCCGGCCCGGCCTCGCTGCCGCCCGGCCCTCGGCTGCCGCGCGTCGTCCAGAGCGCCGGGATGCTCCGCTTCCGGCACCGGTTCGTGCCGTGGCTGCACCGCCGCTACGGCGAGGTGTTCACCGTGCGCGTCATCCCCGCACCGCGGGCGATCGTCGTGGTCACCCGGCCGGATGCCGTGCGCGACGTCTTCGCCGGGGACCCCGAGGTGTTCCACGCCGGCGAGGCCAACAGCGTGCTCGGCCCGGTGATGGGCCCACGATCGCTGCTGCTGGTCGACGGGGCCGACCACAAGCGGGCCCGGCGGCTGCTCATGCCGGCCTTCGCCGGCCGGGCGATGCGCGGCTACGAGGGCCTGGTCACCGAGGTCGCCCGGGCCGAGCTGGCGTCCTGGCAGCCCGGCGTGGCATTCCGGTCGCTGGACCGGATGAACGCGCTGACGCTCGAGGTGATCCTCCAGGTCGTCTTCGGCGTCACCGACGAGCACCGGCTCGCCCGGCTGCGGCCGCTCGTGCGAGGCATCGTCGACGTCCGGCCGGTCGTGCTCATCGGCCCGGCGATTCCCGGCCTGCGACGGGTCGGGATCTGGCGCCGGGCCGCCCGGACGATCGCCGAGCTCGACCGGGTGATCTACGACCTGATCCGGGAGCGGCGCGCGTCCGTCGATCTCGACGACCGCAGCGACGTTCTCTCGCAGCTGATCCGGGTCGACGACGGAGGTGACCGGCTCTCGGATGCCGAGCTGCGCGACCAGCTGGTCACGCTGCTCCTCGCCGGGCACGAGACCACCGCGACGGCCCTGGCCTGGGCGCTGTACGAGGTCGGCCGGTCGCCCGAGCAGCGCCGACGAGCGCAGGAAGCGGCCGACACCGGTGACGACGGCTGGCTCGAGGCGGTGCTCAAGGAGTCGATGCGGCTGCATCCGGTGATCGCGATGGTGGCGCGCACCCTCAAGGCGCCCGCCACGGTAGGCGGCATTGACCTGCCGGCCGGCGTCACCGTCGGCGCGTCGATCCTCGTGGCGCACTCGCTTCCCGAGAACCACCCCGACCCCGAGGTCTTCCGGCCCGAGCGGTTCGTCGGCTCCAGCCCGCCGCCGACCACCTGGTTCCCGTTCGGCGGCGGCGTCCGCCGGTGCATCGGCGCCGGGTTCTCCTTGATGGAGGGCGTGGCCGTGCTGCGCGAGGTCTTCTCGCGCTACGAGCTGCTGGCCGTCGGCGAGGAGGAGCCGAGGGTCCGCAACATCACCAGCGTGCCTCGACACGGCGCGCAGGTCGTCGTCACGCCACGCGCACACGGTGAGCGGTCGTCATCCGACAGCGCGTCGGCACTGACCACCTGACGACGGCCACCCGGAGCGAGGGGGGGCGACTCGCCGACGCCCGCCCTCCCGACGCCGTCCGCCCGACCTCGGATCGGCTTGTGCGGGCACCTCGGCACGTGAGCGCCTCGTCATCCGACCGGCTTTCGAGGGGCGTTCGCCGGTGCCGGGTACCTTGACGGCCATGACCGCCGCCCCTGCACCTCCCAGCCCGCAGCGCTCGTGGCCCGGGCTCGCGGCTCGCCTGCGACGCCCGAGGCGCCGGATGCTCGTCGGCGGACTCGCTGTCGCGCTGGTGGTCGGGCTCGGGCCATGGGCGTGGACCCGGGTGGCGTCCGCCGGCCACGTCCATCGGCCGCCCGACGCGCCGTCGGCCCCGGTGGTCCTCGTGCTCGGCGCCGGCCTGGATGCCGCCGGGCGGCCCAGCCCATACCTCGCCGCCCGGCTCGACGTCGCCGCGGAGCTGGTCGAGAACGGCCGTGCGCGCGTGGCGCTCGTGTCGGGTGACAACCGGTTCGTCGACTACGACGAGCCGACCGCGATGCTCGACGGGCTGGTCGAGCGAGGCGTTCCGGCATCCGCGATCGTGCGCGACTTCGCCGGGCGCGACACCTATGACTCCTGCGTGCGGGCCCGGCGGATCTTCGGTGTCGACCGGGTCCTGGTGGTGTCGCAGGGCTACCACCTGCCGCGCGCCGTGGCGATCTGCCGGGCGGTCGGGCTCGACGCCGACGGTGTCGGCGACTGGAGCGCACGGCGATACGGCGCGGGGTGGGCTCAGGGCACGGTCCGCGAGGTGCCCGCATCGGTCAAGGCCGCCCTCGACGTGCTCAGCCGGCGCGACCCGGTGCTCGGGCCGGCCGAGCCCGGCGTCGAGGACGCCCTCACCGGGTCGTCGCCGCGCTGACCTCGGCCGCCGCCGACGCCGGCCGTGATCGCCGGCCCTCCGGTCCGGGCCGGACCAGGTAGGTCCGGCCCGGATGACGAGGAGTCAGCCCCAGAGCAGGTCGTCGGGCCCGGTCCCGGCCGTGCGGGACCGTCGCCGCCGGACGATCACGAGAACGACGACGCCGAACCCGACGAGGATCGTGCCGAGCGCGGCGAGCACCGCGAGGTGGACGCCGGTGAACGCCAGGTCGGACGGGTCCTCGCCGGTCCGGGGACCGTCGTCGGAACCACCGCCACCGGCCCCGTCGCCGCCAGCACCTCCGCTGGAGCCGCCACCTGAGCCACCGCCGCCGGAGCCGCCGGGCGGTCTCTCATTGCCCGTGCGGGGATCAGCAAGGGCGAAGTCGGCGTCGCCTCGGGCCTGGCCCTGGCCGAGGGTCAGCGTCGTGCTCACCGCGGCGCCACCGTCGAGGTCGCTCGACGGGCGCAGCCGGGCCGGGACCGAGCGTGGGTCGACGGTCACGGTGTACGCGCCGGCCGGCAGACCGGTGACGAGGTAGCGGCCGCTCGCGTCGGTGACCCTGGTGAAGGACACGTCGTCACCCCCGCCGGGCCGCCCGTCCGGGCCGAGCCAGGTGACCGTCACCCGTACTCCGCCCACACCGGGCTCACCCGGGTCCTGGCGCCCGTCGGAGTCAGCGTCGACGAACACCAGGTCACCGATGGAGCCGTTGCTGGGTGGCCGGAGCCCGGCATCCACCGTCGGGTTGGTGAACTCGGCGGCGATGTCGTCGGCACCCGGTGCGACCGCGCTCACACCCGGCGCACCGGGTCGCAGGTCGAACGGCGCGGTGATCCCGGTGCCCGGATCGACGTCAGAGTCGGACCCGTCGGCCCCGGCGTTCGCCGTCGTGAAGGCCAGGCCGCCGGGCAGGCCCGAGAAGCCGACCCGGTAGGTGCCCGCGGGCAGGTTGTCGAACAGGTAGCGCCCGTCGGCACCGGTCACCACCGCCGGAACGGGGCGGCCGTCGGCATCCACGGCCGGCAGGCCGTTCGCGTCGAGGAGTCGTACCGTCACGCCGGCCACGCGAGGCTCCGCGCTGTCCTGCAGCCCGTCGAAGTCCGCATCCCGCCAAACCGTGTCACCGACCGCATAGCGCACCACCATCAGGCCGGCGTCGACGGCGGAGACGTCGGGCTCGTCGGCGCTGTTGTCGCCGTCGTCCGGTGTCGTCACCGTGACCTGGGCCGTCGCCGGGTCCGGGTCGGAGTCGGTTCCCGGCGTGCCGGCCCCTTGTGGCGACAGCCGGTAGCCCGACGGCACGCCGTACGACACCACGTACTCGGTGCCCGGCAGCAGGTCGGTGAACGCGTAGACGCCCGATTCGTCGGTCACCGCGGTGCCGACCACCGTGCCGTCGGCATCGCGGATGGTGACGGTGACTCCGGCGCGCGGCGCCTCGCCCGGCTCGCGCACGCCGTCGCGGTCGGCGTCGAGCCACACGACGCCGCCGAGCGACACGAGCGGGGCCACAACGAACGGTGCCTGGGCGTCGTTGTCCGTGGCGGTCTCGGCGGTGTCCGTCCCGGCGTCGGGGATGACGAGCGGGCTGGTCTCGGGGATCTCCCCGTCGACCGGTCCGACCCAGGCGACGTTGTTCAGCGGGCCCTTCACCCCCGGCCCGACCCGGGCGGTGACGGTGACGGCCGGCCCGTCTTCGCCGCCGGGCAGCGCCGCCGCGGCGACACACGTGGGCAGTGGGTCGCAGTCGTAGCCGGAGCCAGCCATCGAGACCAACGTCAGGCCCGCGGGAAGCACCTCGGTGACCGACCAGCCGGGCCGGGCCCGTACCGGCCCCTCGTTGCGCGGCGTCAGCCGGAAGGTGATGGTCGAGCCGGCGTACCACGGACCGTCGCCGACGACCTCCTTGTCGAGGGCGAGGTTGAGCGAGACGAGACCGGCATCCAGCGAGGCGTCGTCGGGGGCGGTCCTGGAGTTGACCCCGGATGCCGGAGCGGTGAACGCTACTCGGCCGGTCGCCGGGTCAGGGTCGGAGTCCGTCTCACCGGGCCCGTCGCCGGTGGTGGTCAGCGAGAACCCCGCGGGTGGCGTGAACTCCAGGGTGTACGCGGCATCCGGCACGAGGTCGACGAAGCTGTAGAACCCGGCGGCATCCGTGGTCGTGGTGGCCACCTCGGCACCGCCGGCGTCGAGCAGCCGCACCTGGACGCCCGCCAAGGGCGGCTCGCCGGAGTCCTGCTGGCCGTCGCCGTCGACGTCGACCCAGGTGTAGTCGCCGATCGAGACGAGCGAGCCGACGGCGAGGTCGGCCTGCGCGTCGTTGTCGGTGCCGGTCGAGTCGGTGTTCGTCGTCGTGGTCGGCACGACGAGTGGATTGATCTCCGGCACCTCGCCGTCGGCCGGGGACACGTAGGCGACGTTGTGCAGCGAGCCGACGAAACCGGCGTCGATCCGGGCGCTGACCGTGACCGGCGCACCGGTGTCACCGGCCGCGAGCGGGCCGTCCGCGACACAGGTCGGTCCGGCACAGGTGTAGCCGGTGCCGGATGCCGACACCAGCGTCATCCCGGCCGGCAGCACCTCGGTGACCGACCAGCCGGCGGCCGCGTCGGCCGCTCCGACGTTGCTCGGAGTGAGCGTGAACTCGACGACGGAGCCGGCGAAGAACGGCCCTGGTGAGGCCACCGCCTTGGCGAGCGCCAGGTCCGGGCTCGGGTCCACCTGGATTCGGGCCGGGTCGGCGTCGTCCTCGTCGGGGTCCGTCGGGCTGGTCGGTGTGCCGGTCACGAGGTCGTCGGTCGGGCCGCCGGGCACGCCGCCGACGTCGTTACCGACCTCGCCGTCCGGGGTGGAGTCGACGTCGGTGAACACGCTGACCCCGTCGCTAGGCACGTCGAGCGGGTCCGGAGCCGTCCAGTCGCCGTTGGTGGGGTCGCCGTCGAGGTCGAAGCCGCTCAGCTCCGCCCGGTTGACCAGGGGCCCCGGCGTCGCCGTCGCGTCGACCCGCAACGTCAGGGGCACCTCGGTGCTGGCTCCGCGGGCGATGGGTCCGGCGACGGTCGAGCGGATGACGCCCGGCCCGGTCACGTCGGCGGGTCCCCACCGGCCGGCGTTGTCGCTCGCCCGGTATGTCATCCCGGCGGGCACGTAGTCGGTGACCGTCGCCGGCTGCACCGGGCGACCGCCCTGGTTGAGCACGGTGACGACGAAGTCGACGGTGCTGCCCACGTAGAACGGGCCGGACTGGCCGGGGGCCGGCGTCTTGGTCAGGGCGAGGTCGACCGGACAGCCGACCATCGCGGAGACGTCGTTGGAGCGCATCTCCAGGCGCATGTCGGTCGCCGTCGGGGCCGGAGCTGTGGCCGGCGTGCCGGAGGCGCGGGAGCCGAAGCTGTTGGTGTACAGGTCGTCGCAGGCGCTGCCGTTCGTGGTGAGCCGCAGACCGTAGTTGACCGTGGCACCGGGCAGCAGCTCGGCGCGACGGATCATGATGCCGGTGACGCTCGCGGCTCCGGTCGGGCACGCCCCCGACCCGAACACCGCGGTGCCGCCGGCTGCCGCACTGCACCAGGTGTTCTGGGCGGAGGACTCGTCCGGGTCGCGGGAGATCGAGCCGGGTGCGTCGGCGGTGTAGAGCACGGTGTCTCCGGCGCCCAGCCCGGTCACCGAGTCGAAGCCGACCGTGCCGGCGAACGTCGACGGCGGCGTGCGGCCGTCACCGTCATCGCCGCTCAGCCCGGAGGAGTCAGGGGTGCCGTCGAACCCGTCCTGCGGCTCGGTGGTGTCGGCGGTGTGCGGCAAGACGTCGACGATGCGGTAGTCGGTGAGACGTTCCCCACCGGTGTTCGCGGCGGTCAGGGTGAAGTCGAGAGCGCCGTCCGGCGTCGTCATCGAACAGTTGTCCGGCCAGCTCGACGCCACCGCGGCCGGGAACGCCGCCGACCCTGGGGTGGTCGCGTAGCGACGGCACGGCCCGGTCATCGGGCCGACGTCCTTGGAGATCGTGGACTCGCGGTACGCGGGCGGCGTGTAGGCGAACGCCGATGCCCGCACCGTGGTCGGGGCGGTGTCGCCGTTCTTCACTCCCTGGATCCGCGCCTCGTTGCGGATGGCGAGGTTCGGCCCGGCGTTCTGGGTGCGCACGGTGACCGTGATGACCGGGCCGGTCCACCCGCCGGACTGGTTGCCGAAGTTCCAGGTGAGGGTCTGACCGGAGACTTGGCTCGGGGCCGGGGTCGCGCTGACCAGGCTGAACTGGGCCGGCAGTGTATCGATGACGGTGACCGCGCTCACCGTGTCGTTCGGCGCGCCGACCACGCGCGGCTGGATCTCGAACGTTGCCGTGTCGCCGTTGCGCACATAGTCCTGTAGTCCGTCGACGTTCACCTTCGAGATGCGGGGAGCCGCCTCGACGATGGTGAGCTTGTCGCTGTGCCACACCGCGGTCGTATTGTCGCTGGCGGCGACGTCCAGCGAGTTCGGGTCCAACCCGACGCCCTCGTTGGCCTGGGCGTACGGCAGGGAGCACCATCCGCCCTTGTCGAGCCGGTCCTGGCCGTTCGGCGCGACGGTATCCGGGTCGATCCGGATGCCGACCTCAGCATCGAAGCATTCGCCCGCGAATGGCTCGATCTGCGGCGCGTTCTCGGCGCCGCGGTTCCAGCTGGAGTAGGCCCGGGAGGTGTGGGCGTACAGCTCGCTGCCGGTGGGGTTGCCTGCCGCGTCCCTCCCGACCTTGACCTGGAGGAACAGGTCGATCGCGCCGTGTTCGATGTTCGCCCCGGTCTGCCACTCGAGCGGCTGGAGGGTGCTCACCCGCACGAGGTTGATGCCCTCGTAGCGCCCGTCGCCGTCGCTGTCGAACGCCGACAGGTCACCGGTGGAGGTAACCCAGCCCCGGCTGTCCGCGTCGTTGTTGTTGCACGACAGGCCGGCGGTGTCGACGTTCGCGTCGACATCGCCGAGCGGCGGCGGTGCCCCGTTCGCCGACGGGTCGATCGAGTCGGGGTTTCCGACCAGCGGAGTCGGGGTGGCGCGGTAGCCCGCCGCGGTGTGCGCGAACTCGACGAGTACTGGCACGGTGCTCGACCGCGGCTTGACACTGCTGAACGGGCCAGCCGGCACCTGCAGACCCGCCTCACCTCGACCGGCCCGAGCGTGCGCGAGCGGCCCGGCGTTGGATGACGCGGAGGTCGTCGACAGTGTCGGCGCGTTACCGAGACGGCTGGCGGCGGTCGCCAGCTGGAACGTGGACGGGAACGGGACCAGCTGCATGTTGTCGGTGTCGATGCCGGTGCAGAGATGCTGGTCGTCGAGATAGGGCCGGGACTGGTTCGCCGTGCCCATGACCCCGGTCCAGAGGGTCACCGTCTCGTCGCGCGACGCCTGGCTGAGCCCGTCCCCGTACAGCGAGCTGCCGGGCAGCAGATTGCCCTGCCCGCCGACGGCGGTCTGTCGCAGGTCCTGCGAGTACCCCAGACTGCCGTCGGCCCGTTCGGAACGGACCTCGCGGAACGGCCCGGGGGTGAACCGGGCGAACGAGCGCATCGTGCGAGTGCCGGGAAGCGTCTGCACGAAAAGGATCTGGTTCTCGGCGCGGTTGTTCGCCGTCCCGTTCTCGTCGACGAGGGCGCCGGGCGGGACACGCACCTGGATCGGCGCGATCGCGGGGGGCGTGAGCGTGGTCGCCGGGTTCGGCGGGTAGGTGATGGTCGCTGCCGCGGCGGAGATGTCGTTGCCGAGGTTGAGCCCGCCTGCGGCCGGCTGCGGCAGCGGCGGCTGCCCGGCGCGGGCGCGCAGCTCGGCCTCGGGGACCCACCAGGCGATCTGCCCGGCGATGGTGGTGCCCACCGCGTTCCTGCGCCCCGAGGCGTTGTAGGCCGGCGCCGTCGTGGTGTTCTGGCCGCCGACGGAGACGGCGACGACGAAGTCGTTCACGGCGCCGTCGGTGCACGAGAACGTGCCACCGGCCAACCCTCCCGCGGTCGTGTTGATCGCGGTGGACCGACCGGCGATCGACCGGCCCAGCGGGAGCTCGCCGGCTCCGTCGTAACCACCGCAGCTGGTGCGACCCCCGGCGTAGGTGTCGAGCAGGGACTGTGGTGCCAGCACCGCGCCGGTGGCCAGGCCCCAGGCGTTGTCGAAGAAGTTGTAGGTGTAGGAGTCGTCGAGCGGCGAGCTGCCCTTGCGGCCACCGGTGCCGGGGTTCAGCGAGATCGGATAGATGAGCAGCCGGCCCGGGACGCCACCGTTGACGACGTCGAGAACCTCGTCGGGCACCCCCTTGACCCAGTCGGCCCGAGCTGTCGCCGACACGGTCACCTGGGCCGGCTGGGAGGTGACCGGCGGGGTCTGGTCGGTGTCGACGGTGGCGCGCAGCGACACCACGTCGTCGTCGAGTAGGCCGAGCACCTCGGCGACGGGGAAGACGGTGCCCGCGGTGCCCTGTTTCTTTTCGCCGAGCACGCACACCAGGGTGCGGCCGTCGGCCGAGATGGACGAGCCGGCGCTGTCGGATGCACAGCCGGGCGCCACGAGCCCGGACGGGTCGGCCTTCCAGCGCACGCCCTCGGGCAGCGTGGCGGACAGGCGCGCTCCGGTCGCGTCGACCTCGTTGACGTTCCAGTCGATGCGGTAGCGCACCGAGTCGTACGTGCGGACGACGCCGTTGTTGGCGCCGCCGTCGCTGCCCGGGGTGTGCGCCACCGGGTGCGTGGTGGTGGGCGTCACCGGGTCGGTGTCGAAGGCGGCGGTGCCGTCGGCATCCACCGACAGGACGATCTCCGTGTTCGGCGCGCCGGCGAGCGGGGCGGCGGATGCCGTTCCGCCCGGCGACAGGACGAACGGGACCGACGTTCCGAGCATCGCGACGACCGTTGCGACCACCACGCCATGACGACTACGCATCAGTTCGCTCCATCATGAGGTCTACAGGGAGCTCCCCCCTGCGGAGCCGCGGCAAGCCTAGGACACCGGCCGCGAGGTGTCAGGGCGAACGGGAATTCGGCGATCGCGGGCGCTCACCCGACGACGTGGCCGGGTCCGTCGGGGGCGCCGGCACGTGGGAGGTGACGGTGGACGCGGCCCCCGTCGTCAGGCTCGCGTCACCGCGAGCGTCGTCGAGGTGCAGGAGCCGGCCTGGTCCTGCAGCGTGGCGCGCTCGGCGTCATCCGCG
>JBOFBK010000020.1:0-1422 GCA_051645525.1 Dermatophilaceae bacterium
GGCGTGACCACGTCGGTCACGCCGGGCCAGTGCGAGCGCGAAGTCGCCGAATCGGTCAACCGGTGACGCCGTCCGGCCACCAGCGCCTCACCGCGGCGGGGCCTGGCGCAGCTGACGGTAGGGACTGAACACGCGCCGCCCGCCGCACCTGCGCCGAGCCGCACCGGCTGGCGGAGCCATCTTCGACGGTGCGACGGCGTGCCGGCCGCGGAGCTGGGTCGACAGCGTGTCGGCCGTGGAACCGGGTCGAGGGGCGCGTCGGTCAGCCGAACAGCGCGCGGTACGCCACCGAGCGGGGTTCGTGGGACTCCCACGACACCAAGGCGACGTCGCCGCCGCCGAGGTCGGTGACGAGCCGGTCGAGGTAGTAGTCCCAGCCCGGCCCGACGCTTGCCGCGACGTCGGCCGACGCGACCTCCTGGGTGAAGGTCAGCGTCGTCCGCCCACCGGACTCGGCGAGCTCAAGCGTGAGCACCCACGGCACGGTCGCGTCGGAGCCGTCCTCCGAGAACGGCCGCTCCTCACGGCTGCGAACCGCGAACCGGTGCGGCGGCCTGCACTCCTCGACGAGCCAGACCTCCGCGGGCACGTCCTCGCCCTCGGCCGTCATCCGGAACACCACCTGCCCGGATGACGGGTTGCCGGTCCACGTGCCGATCCACCGTTCCATCCGGGCCGGCTCGGTGCAGGCAGCCCAGACGTCGTCGACCGAGGCCGCGAGGACGCGGGTGAACACGAGGCGTTCGGTGCCATTGTCGTTGCGGCGCAGTGCGATCGGCGATGTCGGTGTGGTGGTCATGCGGTCTCCTCCTGCGGATGGGTGGCGCGATCGTGGTCGCGGGCCGTGCGGCGCACCTCGAGCGCGAGCGCGTCGAGAGCGGACTCCGGCACAGGGGCCTGCGGTCGCAGCGCGTCGAGCAGCCGCCGCACCGGAGTCAAGCCGGTGCGGTCGAGGGCGTAGTGGCGTTCGCGTCCGCGGTCTTCGGCGGTGGCGAGGCCGGCCTCGGTGAGCACCCGGAGGTGCCGGCTGACGGCCGGACGGCTGATCGGGTGGTCCACCGCGAGGTCGGCCACCCGAGCCGGTCCGGCCGCGAGCCGCCGAAGGAGGTCGCGGCGTACCGGGTCGGCGAGCGCGGCGAACGGGTCCACGACTTATTAGTAACCTATCTGTTACCAATAAGTCAAGGGCCTCGTTCTCTTGCGGGATCCGGAGCATCCCACCGGGTCCGGGGGCCATATTCCCCTGACAGGGCGGGATGCTCCGGATCTCGCAAAAGGTGCACCTCTAGGGATGCGCTGATCTGGGTGCCCTTCCGGGCGTGAGGGGGCGGTGGTCGACGCGGGATGACTGGGTGCGTGGTCGGGGGTGCCCTCGGTGCCCCTCCGGGGCCCGGTTTCGGGCTTCGGTGGGGCGGTTTCGGG
>JBOFBK010000021.1:0-10925 GCA_051645525.1 Dermatophilaceae bacterium
AGGCCTCCTCGGGGATTCATGCGTCCCCGGTCGATGGATGGTCGGCAGGCATTCGGGTCTGGCTCCACCACAGTCGCTTTCGCGAAGGCGGTGTCACAGTAGCGCGACTGCGCCGGATTCCCACCGGCTTCCTCGCACCTGCTCCTGCGGACTCTAGCGGAACGGGACCCGCCGCGCAGGGGCCGCGCCGACCGCTGGCCGGTTGCGGTCACGGTGTGGTCTGCCTTCCGGGTGAGGTGTTGCGGGTGATGAAGTCGTCGATGAGGGGGGCGATGGTGTGGAGGTGCTCGTCGAGGGCGAAGTGGCCTCCGTCGAGGAGGTGGAGTTCGGCGCCGGGGACGTCCTTGAGGTAGGCGTGGGCGCCTGCCTCGGGGAAGAAGTCGTCGTTGCGGCCCCAGGTGAGCAGTAGTGGGGGTTGGTGGTCGCGCAGCCAGGCCTGCCAGGTGGGGTAGAGGGCGGTGTTGGACTGGTAGTCGTGGAGCAGGTCGAGCATCACCTGGGCGCGCCCGGGGGTGTCGAGCCAGTGCTGGTCCAGCAGCCAGCCGTCGGGGTCGACGAGTTCGGGGTCGGCGGCACCGGTCTGGTGCTGGGCCTGGGTGACGTCGAGGGTGAGCAGGCCGCGGATGGTGTCCTCCATGCCGTCCCGGTCGGCCCAGTACTTCGCCTGGAGCTGCATCTGCGGGCCGAGGCCCTCGTCGTAGGCGTTGCCGTTCTGGGCGATGACCCCGGCGATCCAGTCGGGGTTTCGGCTGGCGATGCGGAAGCCGATGGGGGCGCCGAAGTCGAAGACGTAGAGGAAGAACCGGTCGAGGCCGAGCTGGCGCAGGAAGGCCTCGGTGACGTCGGCGAGGTGGTCGAAGGTGTAGGCGAAGGTCCCGCCGGCCGTGTTCGAGGTGGGACTGGTGCTGTGCCCGAAGCCGGGGTAGTCGGGGGCGATGAGGTGGTAGCGGTGCGAGAGCGCGTCGATGAGCCGGCGGTACTGGTGGGACGCGGCGGGGAACCCTGGCAGCAGCACCAGGATGGGCGCGCCGGGCGGCCCTGCCTCGCGGTAGAAGATGTCGAGGTCGCCGACCCTGGCGGTGCGGTGGCGGGTACGAAACTGCGTTGCCGCGGTGGTGTCCTGGAACATACTGGCCCTTCCTGTCTAATGGGTGTTGGCATGAGACTCGCTGATTTGATCTCATGTGTCAACCCATTAGACTGCGACCATGTCGACCGCCTTTCCGCTGCTGGGCGAACCGTTGGGGCTGGACCTGGCCAACACACTGGTCCGGGCGAACGGGCCGAACCCGCAGGATCTTCTGGCCAACACCGCCTCGCTGATGAACTGGCTTCGAGCACGCGCCACGGCCACCGGCGATGACCGGGCGGACGCGCGAGCCGTCGAGTCAGTGACCGAGTCGGACTTGGCGCAAGTCCGCGCATTACGTGCTGACATCTCGACACTGCTGGCCGCGCATGCGGCGGGCACGAGCCCCTCCGCTGGGGCGGTGGCACGGGTGAACCGCGCCGCGCGCGCCGGCGCACCGCAACTGGTGTGGGAGGAGCCCGGGGCGCCGGTGCGGGCCCGCGGGTCACTGGTCGCCGACCTGGTGGCGCAGGCGGCGGCGACGACGATCGAGGCCCTGACCGAGGCACCGACCCGGTTGAAGGTGTGCGCGCACCCCGACTGCACGCTGTGGTTCCGCGGTGCCAACACCAGGCGGATGTGGTGTTCCACGGCCACCTGCGGGAACCGCGCCCGCGCGGCGCGGCACTACCAGCGGACCGTGCACAGGTGAGCGACGGCACCCTGCCGGCCGCGCGGGCGGTGCTGCTGGGGGTCGGGGTGTCGGTGGCGTACGCGCTGACCGCCGCCGCCGACCAGCGGCTGGCTTTCGTGCCTGCGTGCCTGACAGCGCTGCTGGTCATCTGCCTCCCGGACAGCCCGGTCTCACGCCCACGGATCGTGCTGGCCGGTTACGCCGCCGCGGTCCTCCTGGGGCCCGCGGTTGCGCTGCTGCACCTGCCAACCGTCGTTGGTATGGGCCTGGCGGCAGCGGCCATGGTGGCGATCCCGGCGCTGCGGTTGGGGATCCACCCGCCGGCGACCGCCCTGGCGCTGCTGCTGGTCCTGGAAGGCGCCACCTACGGCGACGGGTTCCTCGCTGCCGCGGCGCTGGCGCTGAGCCTGGTCCTGCCAGTGCTCGGCGGCTGGGGCTTGTCGCGGTACACGGAGGCGGGTTCGCCTCGATCCGCCGGCGACGCTGGTGGATGACCGTGCCATTAAGACGAGATGCCCTGCCGGACCCACAGCGCGAGGTGCTCCAGAAGCAGCGCCACCCCGACCGACAACCGGCCGAGCGCGACCGTGCACAGCAACTGGTTGACCGCGATGGTCACCACGCCGTACGCGGCGACCAGCCACCAGCGCCGCGGCGGGATCGTCATCCGCCCACGACGCCGGAGCAGCGTGGCGCCGAGCAGCGCCGGCGCGCCGACCACCGTCGGGGCCTGGATCACGTTGACCGCAGAGAGCTCGGTGGCCGCGAGCAGCTCAGCACCGGTGCGGCGCTGCCCATGGCCACCGCTCCTGACAGCTCGACCGCGAGGCCTCCGACCAACCCGGTTCCCGTCATCGCGACGGCGGAGTCGCGGTCAGGGACGTGTCGCCGGTGAGTTCGGGGAGCGTCGTCATGGGACCAGGTCCGCCGATCGCCGAGCCGGCGTGAAGGCCCGCGGGGCCGACCACATGTTCAGCGACGGGGGGCTGCCTGCGGGGCCTGGCGCCTGCAACTCCGCCGGCATCACAGAAGGGACCGACATCAGCGCCCCCGACGGTTCACCACGATCGCTCTGAGACCAGGATCAGAAAGGTGGCAGGTCGGTCGATGGCTCGGCGACGTGATTCGATACGGCGGGAACCGTTGTCGCAGAGACTGGTCCAGATGCGTCGACGGCATCAAGGGTCGTCTCGCGTCGCGATCCGGGTGGCGGGATGACGCGGTGCGTTGGGTGGGTGCGGCGCACCGTGCCGGTGGTGCTGATCCAGGTGATGTCGCCGTCGTCGTGGAGGGTGTACCGCCAGCGGCCGTGTTGCTTCATCCGGTGGTGCCGCCGGCACAGCGAGACCAGGTTGCCCGGTGCGGTCGGCCCGCCGGGCCAGGGTGTGGTGTGGTCGAGGTCGGTGTGGGCGGCGCGGCGACCACAGCCCCACATCCGGCAGGTGCCGTCCCGGGTGTGCACGAACTCGCGCATCACCTTCGTCGGGACGTACGCGGCGGTGGTCAACGAGGCCAGGGTGCCGGTGTCCGCGTCCAGCAGCGCCCGACCCACCTGGACCGGGACCGTCTTCAACAGGGCGGCGACGGTGGACGCCTCGACCCAGCCCACGCCGGGGATCTCCACCCCGGACACCGCACACCCACCATCGACCGGCGCCGCCACCGCGTAGCGGGGGTCGACACCGCACCCCTGCGGCGCGCCACCGACCGGGTCCAGCACGTCGGGGACCTCCACCCACGACACCGCCTCCCGCCCGGCCCGGTCCAGCTCACCGAACCTGACCACCTCCCCGGTGACATGGTCCACCCACACCACATCGCCGTCATCCCAGTTCACCCGGGCCCTTGTCCCCGGCTTCCGCATCGCGACACCGGCCGCCCGGTCGGGACCGGCCGGCCACGGGTCCATCGGGCTTGGGTCGACTGGCGACAAGCCGGCCGGGCCCGGACCGGCCGGCGACGAGTCGATCGGGCTCGGGCCGGCTGCCAACGGGCCTGCGGCGGAGCCGGTGTTGCCGGTGAGCACGGGTACCCCAAGGGTGACCTTCGCGGACACGGTCACGTTGCGCAGCAACAGGTCGGCGAACGCGTCGGCCCGGGCTTGATCCGCGGTCAGACCCGGATCCAGGTGGCGGTAGTCGGCAGCGACCTGCTCCATCGCGGACCACGCCACCGCAGCGGTCGCGGTCGGCAGCACCGCCGACACCTCCGCCAGCCCGTCCTCCGCCCCGGGACGCACCTCCACGTACCGGCCCCGTTTCGCCTTCTCGACGCGCGCGGCGACCTGCTCCGCGGCCACCCGCGACGCCACCGACCGCGCCGCCCTCGTGACCGCCGCCGGATCGAGTCCCACCAGCCGGGCCGCGAGCTGGTCGTCCACTCTCGCGCAGGCGTCCACGTCGAGCCCGTCGCACGCGTCGAGCACCTTGTGTGCCGTCGCCGCCGGCACCTCCCCCGCCACGAGGAGGTCACGCACCTTCGGGAAGCGTTCCCCGAGGCAAGCGCCTAGCCGGACCTTCCGCCCAGCCAACCCCTCGGTCACCCCCGTCTCCAGGCACGCCATCGATGCCGACATCGGCGACATGAACCCCACCGGATGCACCCGCTCGGTGAACCCACCCGGAACCGGCCGCTCCTCCACCCGAGCCCCCCACCCCAACACCACCGCCTGCGCACCTTCTGCCGCGTTCACCACCCCCTGCAACTCACCCGCCACCTCGAACGCCTCCACCACCGACAGCGACGACCCGTCCGCGACCAGCTCACACCCGAGCGCCACACACTCCGCCCGCAACGCCGCGATACGGCTGCTGAGGTCCCCCCGATCCATACCCTCACCCTACCCGAACATGCGTTGGAATAAAAGAGCTGAAGGTAGCGAGTTTCGTTGAGGGTCACCCTGTTCGGCCCTCCAGCAAGAAGCCGGACGAAAGCCGACCAAGAGGAGTTACAACCCGGGCGCGGTCCTGACCGCTGTCGTCCTGCGTGATGCTGATGAACTGCCGCGCCAGTGTCAGAGCCGGATGACGCGCCCGCTCACTACAACGTGCACCTCGTCGCACGCCGCCGCCACCTGCTGGTTGACCATCCCGAGCAGGTCACGGAACAGCCGACCCGAGCGGTGCGCCGGCACGACGCCGAACCCGACCTCGTTGGTCACCAGCACCACCTCGTCGCGTGACGCGAGGGCCGCCACCACCTCGTCGAGCAGCGACTGCACCGCATCGGTCACCTCGACCGCCGGTGCCGGCCAGAGGTCACGATCGTCGAGGATGCCGGTGAGCCAAGTTCCGAGGCAGTCCACCAGCACGACGTGCTCATCACCTCCCAGGTGCGCATCCGCTGGACGACCCGCGCCTTCGCTGGATTGTGTAATCCGTTGCAGGACAGACACTTCGGTGTTTCAACGGAGTCTGTAGGCCGGTCGGTCTTGGACGATCTGGGTGCGGATCGCGTCTGTAGCGGCCTGTGCGTTGCCCTCCGCCTCGTCTGGCGTCGCGCCCACGGTGAGCACGGCGCCCAGGATGCACGACTTGTAGTCGTCCGGTGGCTGTCGTACGGCCCCACCCACGGGCCGTTCGATGACGACGTGGCGAACCCCGCGGAGCTGGGCAGCGACATCCAGGCCTGAGTAGGCGGCGACATTCCCTGACTGCCCGGTCACGAGCTTCCGCACGCATGCGCCTATCGGGACACCCTCGGCGGGCAGTGGAGGACGACCCGTGGCAACCCGGATCGAGTTCTCCGCGAACGAGCGACCCGTGGCGAGGGTGACCAGGTGCGATGCGACGAAGTCACCGCCACCACGGGCGCCCACCTCCACGAGCCGTACGCGCCCCTCCGCGCCCACCATGCACTCCAGGTGGAACGTGCAGTCGTCCAGACCGAGGGCCGCGACGACACGCCCTGTCGCGTCGTGAACCCCTGCGAGCACCTCGGTGGGGAGCACGCTCGGGTGCACATGGGTCAGTTCGATGCGGAACGGGTCGAGGGTTCGTTTGTCCGTGACACCCGCGATGTGCAAGGCCCCAGCGTGGACGAAACCCTCCACGCTGTGCTCGGTGCCTGGCATGAGCTCCTCGTAGACCAGGACACCGAAGTCCGCCAGATGGTCGTACGCGGTCTCCAGCGCGACGGCGTCGTGGATGAGGAAGATCCCGCGGCTTCCCGAGGCCGTTGCGGGTTTGAGCACGCCCGGAAGCCCGACCGTGGTCAGTGCAGCGGTCAGATCCTCGCGTGCGGTGACGCGAGCGAACCGAGGCACGAGGTCCGGTGCGACCGCCGCGACCGCAGCGCGCATCAGGGCCTTGTCCTTCGCGCGGTGCGCAGCCGTCACGGTGGGGCCGGGCAGTCCGAGATGAGCGGCGATGCGGCTGACGGTGCGTACGTCGCCATCGGACCAGGCCAGGACGCCCGCCAACCGATGCTCCCGGCCCAGGTCGTCGATCCGCTCGTCCGAGAGGGTCGCCGTGTCGACCTCGATCGCTGTGACACCGCTGGGCAGCCCGCCAGGTACCCGATCGGCCACAAGTACCACTTGCTGCCCCAACCGGTGCGCCGCCTCGAACGCCGCTCCACGCTCCAGCTCGGTTCGTCGGACGTTGACGAACAGCAGGGCGCTCACCGCGCCACGCGGGATGGCGCGGCCGGTGCCGTCCCTCCGGTGGCGGAATCTCGGACGGTGCCGCGCCGGGCCACGGCGATCTGCGCCAGCACGATGCCCGCCAGCATTGCCGCCGACCCGACCCACTGCGCCGCCGTCAGGTGTTCACGGAGCACGACCGTCGCCAGGACCCCGCCGACGATGATCTCGATTGCGGCGATCAAACTGGCGGAGGTCGACGGGAGGGTGCGCTGGGCCAACGCGCTGAGCAGGACTGCCCCGGCCAGCCCGACCAGGCCGACGTACAGGATCAATACCCAAACGGGGGCCGACGCGCCGTTCAGGGACGCGGTCCGACCGAGTACGGCGACAGGGAACGGCGACACCGCCCCTGCCGCGACCAGAGCAGCCGCGGCCAGGCAGGTGCCCCAGGCCGCCATGACCAGGGGGTCGTGGGTGCGAAGACCGTGCTCCACGAGCACGAACCGGCCGGCAAGAGTCACCGCCGCGAGCAGCCCGAACACCACACCGAGCCCGTCGAGACCTCTACCGCCCGTCCCGACCTGGCTGACCAGGGCCAGGCCGGCGAGCAGCACCAGGATGCCTACCCACAGGAGCCGAGGCACGGCGCGGCGCTGGACGAACCGGACCCACAGTGCGACCAGCACCGGCGCGAGGTACTCCAGGAGCAGGGCTACCCCGACCGGCAACCGGCCGAGTGCGACTACATACAGCACCTGGTTCACCGCGATTGTCACGACGCCATACGCGGCGACCAGCCACCAGTCCCCCCGCGGGGTCGTCATCCGCCCCCGCCGCAGGAGCAGCACGGCGCCGAGCAGTGCCAGCGCACCAACCACCGTCCGCGCCTGGATGACATTGACCGCGGAGAGTTCGGTGGCCGCGAGCAGTTTGAGCGCCGGTGCGGCGCTGCCCATGGCCACCGCGCCCGCTACTCCGACCGCGAGGCCGCCAGCCAGCCCGGTTCGCGTCATCCGGCGAGCACCTCGGCAAGCAGCCGCACCCCACACGCGAACTCCGGTTCAGGCAGCGACTGGAACGGCAGACGCAGGAAAAGCTCACCTTCCGGCAGCCGTCCGTCCGGGAAGAACGCAGATCCAGGCGCCAGCTGGACCCCGGCTTCTGCCGCAGCGATGAGGAACTCCGCCTCGGATCGCGACGAGCGCGCGAGCACGCTGAGAAAGTAGCCGCCGCCCGGCTCGGCCATCACCTGGTCGCCGAACGCTGCGATCGCCGCCGCGACCGCAGCATCGTGGCGTGGTCCCAGGAAGGAGACCGCCGCGCGGACCGCGCTGTCCACGAGCCCAGTCTCGAGGGCGCTTGCGGCAATCGCCTGCGACAGTGGGGTTGCCGTCAGGTACGTGCCTTCCGCGAGTTCTGCGAGCCTCGCCATGAGACCAGGCTCGCCGATTGCGTAGCCGACGCGGAGGCCGGGGCTGAGTACCTTGCTCAGCGACCCGACGGTGATCACCCGGTGTGGTGCGATCTCGGCCAGGGCAGGCTGTTCGTCGCCGTGGAAGCGCAGCTGGCGATACGGTGTGTCCTCGACGACAGGAAAGCCGTGTTGTTCGGCGACATCGAGTAGGGATTCCCGTTCCGCGGCGGACGCGCATACGCCGCTGGGGTTCTGAAAGTCGGGAATCGTGTAGAAGAAGGCCGGGGGCCGGTCCGCCGCGATCGCTGAGAGCCGTTCGACATCAGGGCCGTCACTGCGAAGCGGGACACCCGCCGTCCGGCCGCCGTGTCGCTGGAAGATCAGCTGGGCGCGGTCGTAGGTGGGTGCTTCCACCGCGACGACGCCGCCATCAGGCCCCAGCAGCAGCTGGGTCAGCAGGTCGAGCACCTGCAACGAGCCGTTACCGATGAAGACGTTCTCCGCTTGGACCGCATGGCGAGTGGCCAGCGCGGCGCGCAGCCGCTCGTCGCCGAGGTTGCCGCCGATGCGCGGGTACTGGAACGCGGCGACTGGGTTCTCGGCGAGCAGATCTGCCGCGATCCTCGTCAGGTCATCGATGGGCAGCACCTCTTCTGGGGGAACGCCGCGGGTGAACAACACGGGTGTGGACGGCATCGGAACCACCAATCAGTACACGGGTCGAAGGGGCACGGGTCCGGCTGGGATGAGGAAGGATCGGTCGAGCTCCGCGAGGGACCGCACGCCGAGCTGACGAAGCGCGTCGCGCAACTCTTCGTCGACCAGATCCAGCACTCGGCCTACTCCTGCCTCACCGTCCAGGCCGAGCCCCCACAGGTAGGGTCTGCCCAGACACACAGCCTGCGCGCCGAGGGCGAGGGCCTTGACGACGTCCACCCCAGAGCGGATGCCGCCGTCCATAAGCAGCGCTGTGCTCGGCGGCATCTCTGGCGCGATGCGGGCGAGCGCCACCAGGCTGGGCACCACCCCCTCGAGCTGCCGGCCGCCGTGATTGGAGACGATCACGCCGTCAGCGCCCTCGGTTACGCAGCGTCGCGCGTCCTCGACCCGAAGGATCCCCTTCACCAGCAAGGGCACCTCGGTTAGTTCGCGCAGCCAAGTCAGGTCCGCCCAGGTCACCGCGAGGCGGTCCAGCCGTCCCGACTTGGGCGTCGCACCGTCGAGCACGCCGACGGCGCGCATCGTTGCGTAGTCGACATCGTCGGACAGCCGAAAGCCGGCTCGCCACGTGCTCACCCGTCGGGCACTGTCGGAGGCGTCGACGGTGACCACGAGCGCGCTTGCGCCGCCTTGTTCGGCATAGGCCACGGTCTCCGCCAGGTGGGCACGCGAGCGGTAGCCGTAGATCTGGAACCAGGTGAGTCCGCGTGAGAGTTCGGCGATCTCGGGAAATGCGTAGTGGGAGTCGGTGCTGACGATCGACAGCACCGCTCGTGCCGCAGCCGCGCGCGCTGTCGCGAGCTCGGCATCCGGGTGGAGCAGTCTTTGGGGACTTGTCGGCGCGAGCACAACAGGACTGTCCAGCTGATGGCCGAGGAGGCTGACTGTCGTGTCCAGGGCCGCAGTGCTTGTGCGAATCCCGCGCGGGGCCAGCCAGAACGACCGGAACGCCTCGGTGTTGCCCGCGACGGTGCTGCCCGTCCCCGCCCCACCCTCTACGTAGGCACGCACCGGGGCCAGCGTGCGCTCACGCCAGGCGGTCTCGACATCCGCGATGGTGTACTCGACGGACGGCTCGACCGCGGTCACCAGACCCCCCGCGTGTCTCCGAGAGCAGGGATGACCCGCGAGCCCGCCATCATGTCCTGCACGACCCGGGGAATGGAGCGGACTGCGTAGAACCGGCGCAGCCAGCGATCCCGGCCGTCGTAGCGAGGCGTGAACGCACTACGGCCGTGCGCGGTGACGCTGTTGTCGACGATCACGCAGTCACCCGGTGCGAGGAGCACGTCGTGGCACACCGCCTCCAGAGCCTCGACGAGCCGCACCAGCGCCGCTCGTCCGTCCGGAGTGATGGCAAAGGTGTTGTGCGAGTTGAACCGCAGGAACGGTCGGTCAGCAGGACCGAACAGCACGGGGTGCGGCCCTGCGATGAAGGACTCCGAGCCGCTCCGGCTGAAGGATGTCGGGTGATTGCTGTGGAACAGGTGCTGTCGCAGCGTCGCCTCGGTCTCCGCGTCGAGCAGCCCGCGTGCTGTGCGACCCGAGGCGACCCTCGTCGTCGCGACGCCGAGGTGGTCCTGGCGCAAGCACAGCAAACCGAGGTAGTCCGGTCGCAACGGGTGGTGGACATTCTCGATGTGGAAGTCGAAGGTGACGGACCCGGAGTTCTCGATGCGCGCCTCGTCGCCCGACACCGGCTGCACCTCATGCACGAGCGCGCCGTCCTTCTCCTCGGAGTAACCCACCATCGTGCCGAGCGCATCGGCGAAGGCGCCCAACATGTCGTCCGTCGGGTGGGAGGGCAGGGCACTGGGTACTCCGTCCACATGTGTAGGTGGGATCTTGCTGACCGGCAGCCCACGGAGCAGCAGAAAGCCCTCCTGCCCGGTGTCGTGTGCGAACTCGAGCAGCGCGGCTGGAACCCTCGCCCGGCTCGCTAGTTCGTCAATCTCGGTTTCCGAAAGTTCGTGAGCTGGCGGCCCACCTTTGCTCAAGGAGCTCGTCCTGCTGGATTCCAGGGTTGAGGTACTACGCATGCCGGTATCTCCCTACCGCTTTCGACTGGTTTCCACGGTCGATGTCACATCGGGTGACAACGACACATGGTGAAGCGCTCCCTGCCAGCGAAACCCCACGCAAACTTGATGACGATCAGGTAGATGGCTCCGCACCTAAATGCCCTCCACGCCATCCGCGTGATTCTTTTCTACCCGCTCGCCAGTTGACGCGCAACATCTGCTTGGCGTCCGTCTCGTGAACGGTGTCGCGGGCGCTCATGGTCCGGGGTCCTCCGCGATCGGTCCTCAGGGTGCCTGATCCGATAGGCAGCGCGGGGTGGGGCGTGGGCTGGCGGGGGTCCTGGCGTCTGCTTGTCGGCGCGGTCCTGGCGAGTGCGGCCGTTGCGGCAGGGTCAGAGCCGGATGACGCGCCCGCTCACCAC
>JBOFBK010000022.1:0-12071 GCA_051645525.1 Dermatophilaceae bacterium
CGGAGATGTCGACCGCCGCCCGCACCGCGCGCGACACCTGCTGGCCGTCGCGCGGGGCCGCCAGATGCAGCCCGGGCACGACGCCGGTGATGGTCATGTCCCACATGCCGTGGTGCGAGGCACCGTCGGGCCCGGTGACCCCCGACCGGTCGAGCACCAGCGTGACGCCCGCCCGATGCAGTGCGCAGTCCATGAGGAGCTGGTCGAAGGCCCGGTTGAGGAACGTGGAGTAGACGGTGACGACCGGATGCAGCCCGCTGAACGCCAGCCCGGCCGCCATGGTGAGCGCGTGCTGCTCGGCGATGCCGACGTCGAAGGTGCGCTCGGGGTACCGGTCGCAGAAGGGCTTCAGCCCCACGGGCACCATCATCGCCGCGGTGATGGCGACGACGTCGGGCCGCTCCTCCCCCAGCTCGACCATGGTGTCGGTGAACTCGTCGGTCCAGCTGCGGCCGCTGATCTCGAGCGGCAGGCCGGTCTCGGGGTTGATGACGCCGACGGCGTGGAACTGGTCGCTCTCGTCGTTGACGGCGGGGTCGTAGCCGCGACCCTTCTGGGTGAGGACGTGCACCAGCACCGGGCCGCCGAAGGCTCGAGCCTTGCGCAGGGCCGCCTCGACGGCCTGCTCGTCGTGGCCGTCCACGGGACCGATGTACTTGAGCCCGAGGTCCTCGAAGAGGCCTTGCGGGGCGACGATGTCCTTGATGCCCTTCTTGACGCCGTGCAGCGTCTCGTAGACCGCTCCGCCGACCACCGGAGTGCGCGCCAGGGTGTGCTTGCCCCAGTCGAGGAACCGCTCGTAGCCGCGGGTGGTGCGCAGTGTGGCCAGGTGGTCGGCAAGGCCGCCGCGGGTCGGGGCGTACGACCGCTCGTTGTCGTTGACGACGATGACCAGCGGCAGGTCCGGTTCGGCGGCGATGTTGTTCAGCGCCTCCCAGGCCATCCCGCCGGTGAGCGCCCCGTCGCCGATGACCGCGACCGTGTGCCGGTTCGACTCACCTCGGATCACCCGTCCGGCGGCGATGCCGTGGGCCCAGGACAGCGACGACGACGCATGCGAGCTCTCGACGATGTCGTGCTCGGACTCGGCTCTGCTGGGGTAGCCGGAGAGCCCGCCCTGCTTCTTCAAGGCCGAGAAGTCGTGCCGCCCGGTGAGCAGCTTGTGCACGTAGGACTGGTGGCCGGTGTCGAACACGATGGAGTCGAGCGGGCTGTCGAAGACCCGGTGCAGGGCGAGGGTGAGCTCGACGACGCCGAGGTTCGGGCCGAGATGCCCGCCGGTGCGGGAGACCTCCTCGACGAGAAAGTCGCGGATCTCGTCGGCGAGCGCCGGCAGCCGACCGACCGGGACCGCCTTGACATCCTCGGGACAGCGGATGCTCTGGAGCAGGCTCACCGGTGCCGACCTCCTGGGTGGACGAGCGTGGTCGACGCGGTGTCGACGACCAGTCAACGGGTGCCCTGAGTCTAGGCGTTCCCTCCGTGTCGCAGGTCGCGCGCGGCAGCCGGTACAACGCGCCGTCTGCGGGCAGCACCGGCCGACGCGGCGCGTTGACCCGTCTCGTCGCGCCGGATCGATAATCGTGCATTATGGTGATCATCACGCAACGTTCTGTATCGACTGATCTCCCGGCGAAGGACCATGACGAGCGACACCTCGACCACCTCAGCCGCCCCGGCCGTCCGCCCGCCGCGCGCCGGCCGGTCCCATGGTCAGTGGGCGGTCGACGGTCCTGCACCGCTGAACGCCAACGAGGTGTGGAAGCAGCAGGACGGCGGCCTGAACGTCCGTGAGCGGATCGAGCAGGTCTACAGCCGCGAGGGCTTCGGCTCCATCCCACCGGAGGACCTCAGCGGCCGGTTCCGCTGGTGGGGCCTGTACACCCAGCGCCGACCGGGGATCGACGGCGGTCGCACCGCTCAGCTCGACGACACCGAGCTCTCCGACGAGTACTTCATGATGCGGGTCCGTCTCGACGGCGGCGCCCTGACCCTGAGGCAGCTGCGAGTCCTCGCCGACATCTCCACCGAGTTCGCCCGGGGCACCGCGGACATCAGCGACCGGCAGAACATCCAGTACCACTGGATCCGGGTCGAGGACGTCCCCGAGATCTGGCGCCGGCTCGAGGAGGTCGGCCTGCAGACCACCGAAGCCTGCGGAGACACCCCTCGGGTCGTGCTCGGCAGTCCGCTCGCCGGCATCGCCGCCGACGAGATCCTCGACCCGACCCAGGTCATCGACGAGATCACCCGCCGCTTCGTCGGCGACCCCGAGCTCGCCAACCTGCCCCGCAAGTTCAAGTCGGCGGTCACCGGCCACCCGAGCCTCGACGTCGTGCACGAGATCAACGACGTCTCCCTCGTCGGCGTCGTCCACCCCCAGCTCGGCCCCGGGTACGACCTCTGGGTCGGCGGTGGCCTGTCCACCGCGCCGCGGCTGGCCGAACGGCTCGGCGTGTTCGTCGACCCCGAGCGGGCCGCCGAGGTGTGGCACGGCGTCATCCGCGTGTTCCGCGACTACGGCTACCGGCGGCTGCGCACCAAGGCCCGGCTGAAGTTCCTGCTCGCCGAGTGGGGTCCACAGAGGTTCCGCGAGGTGCTGGAAAAGGAGTACCTCGGATACGCCCTGCCCGACGGCCCGGCACCGGCGCGCCCGACCACGCCCGGCGACCACGTCGGCATCCATCTGCAGAAGGACGGCAGCCACTATGTGGGCGCCGCACCGACCGTCGGCCGGGTCAGCGGCGAGGTCCTCACCGGTGTCGCCGATCTGATGGCCGCCGCGGGCACCGACCGGCTCCGGCTCACCCCCCACCAGAAGCTTGTCGTCCTCGACGTGGCACCGGATGCCGTGCCGTCGCTCGTCGCAGGGCTCGACGCCCTCGGACTCACCACGGCGCCGAGCCCGTTCCGCCGAAACACGATGGCGTGCACCGGCATCGAGTACTGCAAGCTCGCGATCGTCGAGACCAAGGCCACCGCCGCCACCGCGGTCGCCGAACTCGAACGCCGGCTGGCCGACGTCGAGCCGCTGCTCGACTCGCCGGTCACCCTGAACGTCAACGGCTGCCCGAACTCGTGCGCCCGCGTCCAGGTCGCCGACATCGGGCTCAAAGGACAGCTCGTCGCGGTCGACGGCGAGCAGCAGCCCGGCTTCCAGGTGCATCTCGGCGGCGGGCTGGCGTCGTCCCACCGCGACGAGGCCGGGCTCGGTCGCACCGTCCGGGGCCTCAAGGTCACCGCCACCGAGCTGCCCGACCTGGTCGAGCGGCTGGTCCGCCGGTGGCTCGACCAGCGCGTCAGCAGCGAGACGTTCAGCCACTGGGTCCACCGTGTCGACGAGGAGGAGCTTCGATGACCGTCACCGCCACCCGCACCCGGCGTCCCGTCCCTGAACTGCGTGCGCTCGCCGCGGCCGGCGGGCGCGAGCTGGGCTCCGAGGCGACCGCCGACGACGTCGTGGCCTGGGCGGCCGCAGCCTTTCCCGAACGGCTCGCCGTCGCGTGCAGCATGTCGGATGCCGTTCTGCCGCATCTGGTCTCGCAGCACGTCCCCGGTGTCGACGTACTGTTCCTCGACACCGGCTACCACTTCGCCGACACCTACGGCACCCGTGAGCGGGTCGCACACGAGCTCGACGTCCACGTGGTGGACGTGCGCCCCGAGCTGACCGTGGCCGAGCAGGATGCCGCGCACGGGCCGCGGTTGCACGACCGCGACCCGGCCGCATGCTGCCGGATGCGCAAGGTCGAGCCGCTGCGCCGGGCACTCGGCGGCTACGAGGCCTGGTTCACCGGCGTCCGGCGCGACGAGGCCCCGACCCGGGCGCGCACACCGCTCGTCACCTTCGACGAACGCAACAGCCTGGTCAAGATCAACCCCCTCGCGGCGTGGAGTCACGACGCTGTCGTCGGCTACGCGACCGAGCATCGAGTCCCTGTCAACCTGCTTCTCTCGGACGGGTACCCGTCGATCGGGTGCGAACCGTGCACCTCCCGGGTCGAGCCGGGATCAGATCCGAGGTCCGGCCGCTGGGCCGGACAGGCCAAGACCGAATGTGGGATCCACACATGACCATCGCCGACCTGCTCCGCCCGGCCGAGGCCGGCCCTCGCCACGACGGTCCACCCCTCCCCACGGTGACCCAGCTCGACGTCCTGGAGAGCGAGGCGATCCTCGTCATCCGGGAGATCACGGCCGAGCTCGAGCGGCCGGTGCTCTTGTTCAGCGGCGGCAAGGACTCCGTGGTCATGCTCCATCTCGCGGCGAAGGCGTTCTGGCCCGCGCCGGTGCCCTTCCCCGTGCTGCACGTCGACACCGGCCACAACTTCCCCGAGGTGCTCGCCTACCGCGACGCCACGGTAGAGCGGCTCGGCCTGCGGCTCGAGGTCGCCCGAGTGCAGGACTGGATCGACGACGGCCGGCTCCACGAGCGGCCCGACGGCACCCGCAACCCGCTGCAGACCCAGCCGCTGCTCGACGCCATCGCCCGGCACCGTTTCGACGGTGTGTTCGGCGGTGGCCGCCGCGACGAGGAGAAGGCGCGCGCCAAGGAGCGCATCGTCAGCCTGCGCGACGACTTCGGCCAGTGGGACCCCAAGAACCAGCGGCCCGAGCTGTGGAACCTGCTCAACCCACGCCACCGGCCGGGCGAGCATGTGCGCGCCTTCCCGCTGTCGAACTGGACCGAGCTCGACGTCTGGCGCTACGTCGAGCAGGAGGGCATCGAGCTGCCGCCCCTCTACTACGCCCACGAGCGCGACGTGGTCGAGCGCGACGGGATGCTGCTCGCCACCGGGCCGTGGTCGGCGCCACGTCCCGGCGAGGTGGTCGAGCGACGTCGCGTGCGCTACCGCACGGTCGGCGACATGTCGTGCACCGGCGCGGTCGAGAGCGACGCGTCATCCGTCGCCGATGTCGTCGCCGAGGTGGCCGCGTCGATGCTCACCGAGCGAGGCGCCACCCGGGCCGACGACCGGATCTCGGAGGCCGCCATGGAGGACCGCAAGAAGGAGGGCTACTTCTGATGCATTCCACGACGCTCGTCCATGCTCGGCGCCGGAACCGGCTCCGACACGGCGCGAGGACCTCGCACCGACACGGTGGGGGGGTCTCACGATGAGCACCCTGCTGCGCCTGGCCACCGCCGGATCGGTCGACGACGGCAAGTCGACGCTCGTCGGGCGACTGCTGCATGACAGCAAGTCGGTGCTCACCGACCAGCTCGACGCCGTGGAGCGGGTCAGCCGCGACCGGGGGCTCGACTCCGCCGACCTCGCGCTACTCACCGACGGGCTGCGCGCCGAGCGTGAACAGGGCATCACCATCGACGTCGCGTACCGGTACTTCACCACCGCCCGGCGCTCGTTCGTGCTCGCCGACTGCCCGGGTCACGTGCAGTACACGCGCAACACGGTCACCGGGTCCTCGACTGCCGACGCGCTCGTGTTGCTGGTCGACGCGCGCAAGGGCGTCCTGGAACAGACTCGCCGCCACCTCGCCGTCGCCGCGCTGATGCGCGTGCCGCACGTGGTGGTCGCGGTGAACAAGATCGACCTGGTCGCCCACCGGGAGGAGGCCTTCGGCACGGTCTCCGACGAGGTCCGCCGCATCGGCCGCGAGCTCGGCATCCCCGAGGCGCACACCGTGCCGGTGTCGGCCCTGCACGGTGACAACGTCGTCGACCGGTCACCCGCGACGCCCTGGTACCACGGTCCGTCACTGCTCGAGCTGCTCGAGGCACTCGACCCGGGCACCGACGCTGCTCACGAGCCGTTCCGGATGCCGGTGCAGCTCGTCATCCGACCGCAGCGAGCGGCCCGCTCCCCCGAGCACGTCGAGTACCGCGGCTACGCGGGTCAGCTCGCCTCCGGCTCGGTGCGGGTCGACGACGAGGTGGTGGCCCTCCCGTCCGGCGCCCGTACCCGGGTCGTCGGGATCGACCTCGGCGAGAGGTCGCTCGACGTCGCCGTCGCGCCGCAGTCGGTGGCGTTGCGGCTGGCCGACGACATCGACGTCAGCCGGGGCGACGTCATCGTCGCCGCCGAACGGCCGGCGGCACTGCGGCAGGAGGTCCAGGCGCTCGTCTGCTGGCTCGGCGACGCCCCGCTGCATCCGGGAGCCCGACTGCTCGTCAAGCACGGAACGCGAACGGTACGCGGGGTGGTGCAGTCGGTCGACGGCCGGCTCGATCTCGACGAGCTGCGGCTTCGACCGGCAGACCGGCTCTCGCTCAACGACATCGGGCGGGTCTCGGTCCGGTTCGCCGCACCGTTGCCGGTGGAGCCCTACGCCGAGTCGCGGCGGGGCGGCGCCTTCCTGCTCGTCGACGAGCACGACGGGCGCACCCTCGCCGCGGCGATGGCCGACGCGACCGCACCGGGCGAACACTGACGACGCCAGGACGTCGTGACGCCGGTACGCCGTTCCGAGACAGGCGGTCAGCGTGAGCCGACTACAACCTCCAGTCCGTCGGGGGCCTCGACGTCGGCAACTTGGCCGGCGGCATCCACCGTGACTGCCAAGCGCGCCTCGCCGACCCGCAGGCCCTCGACGCGCAGCGCACCGAAGGGCGCGGACGGCAGCGGGTCGAGATGCACGACACCACGCGGGGCGTCGGCGCGGATGCCGAGAAGCACCGAGACGACCGCTCCCACGGATGCGGCGGCCCAGGCCTGCGGCCGGCAGCTCGCCGGGTACGGAGCCGGCGCACCGAGCACGGGCTCGGCACCGTAGAGCTCGGGCCACCGGTACGACGACGCGGCGGCCACGTCGACGAGCGCACGCAGACACCCGGCCGCGACCTCCGGATGACCGGCGCGGGCGAGACCGTGGGCGCAGATGGCGGTGTCGTGGGTCCAGACCGAACCGGTGTGGTAACCGATCGGGTTGTACGCGGGGTTGTCCCGCGAGAGGGTGCTGACGCCGAACGGGCCGAGCAGGCCGGGCCCGGCCAGAGCCTCGGCCACTAGTGCGGTCTCTCGCTCGTCGAGCAGGCCGGTGCCGAGCGCATGGCCCATGTTGCTGCCGACGCCGTCGACCGGGCGGCCGGCGCCGTCGAGCGCCATCGCCAGTACTCGGCGTGACCCGTCGGCGACCCAGAGACGCTGCCGCACCCGGTCGACGAGCTCGGCGGCCCACGACCGCCAGACGGTTCCGTCCTCCCCGCTCACGGCTTCGAGGAGATCCGCCGCCCCGAGGGCCGCCTCCACGGCGTAGGCCTGCGTCTCGACGAGGGCGATCGGGCCGTCGGCGACCACGCCACGGGCATCGCGCATGGAGTCGCCGGAGTCCTTCCACCCCTGGTTGGCCAGGCCGCTGCCGCTCTCGTCGACGTAGCGCAGCAGCCCGTCGGGACTCTCGTCCGCGGCACGGCGCATCCAGCCGAGCGCGGCGCGCAGCGGTGGCAGGAGCCCGGTGACTGTGCGCTCGTCCATCCCCCACCGCCAGGCGTCGTGCAGCACGCAGGCCCACAGCGGTGTGGCGTCGACCGTGCCGTAGTAGAGCGGGGGCAGGTGGACGTTGCCGTACTGGTCCCAGGCGACCCGCCGCACCTCGTGCAGGATCTTGCCGGGAGCCTGCGCCGTGGCCGGGTCGTCGACCGTGCCCTGCCGCCGGGCCAGCGCCCGTAACGTGCCGCGCGCGAGATGGCTGCCGAAGGGGAGCATCATCCGCGCCGCCCACAGTGAGTCGCGCCCGAAGAGCGTGAGGTACCAGGGCGTCCCGGCCGCGGCGAAGACGTCGTCATGGGCCGACGGGTCGCGCAGCATGAGGTTGCGCAGATCGTCGACCGAGGTCTCGACGGTGCGGTCGAGGCGGCGGTCCTGGGCACTGACCCGCACCTGCGAGAAGTCCACCGCGTCGGCGCCCGGTTCGGCGTCGAACTCGGTGTCGGCGTGCCGGGTCGCCGCCACGCGCAGCTCCACGGCCGCCTCTCCACCGCCGGCGACCTCGACGTGCCACGACGCCATCGCTCCATCGCCGTCGATGCCGGTGCGAGCGCCCGGTGCCTCGACGCGCACTTCGTGGCGGTCATCGGACCATCGGATGACGCCCGCCTCGCGCAGATCGGGAAACGTTGCCGGAGAGCCCGGTTCGGCATATCCGGACTTCACGTCGTGCATCTCCGCACCGTCCCCCGAGATGCGCACGGCGAGGGTGGCGGTCACCGGCGTGAGCGACCTGTTGCGGACGACCACCTGCTCGACCATCCCGCCGTCGACGAGCCGGCGGCGGCGTGCCACCTCCACCGTCGGGTCGTTGCCTCCGTCGCCGAGGTCTCGCGCCACGAGCAGCGTCTCGCCGGTGGCGCCGACACTCCGCCGGGCGATGCCGACCGGCGGCACACCCGACACGAGGAGCGTCAGCGTGTGCAGGACCCGGCGGTCGTCGACGAAGAGCCCGGTCCCCTCCCCGCCGCGGCGGCGTGCGTCGAGGTCGCCGTCCGGGAGGGCCAGGCAGGTCACCGGCGCCCGCACCAGCACCTCGAGGTCGTGCAGCCACGGCTGCTGCGTCGCGACGTTGAGATCGGGGTCTTGACAGGCCTGGTCTACGGGGAGCACAGTGACCACACTATCTATTTGATCGTTCAAATCAATGCTTTTCCCGGTTTGAACGTTCAGAGAACCTGCCTGCCGGATACGTCCCCCAGGTGAGCGCCAAGGAGGGCCCGCGGATGACGTCACACCGCATCCGGGTGACCATCCACGACGTCGCCCGCGCGGCCGGAGTGTCCCGGCAGACGGTGAGCAACGTCGTCAACAATCCTGAGCGGGTACGAGGCGAGACCCTCGAGCGCGTCCGTGCCGCGATCGCCGATCTCGGCTACCACCCCTCGAGCTCGGCGCAGTCGCTGCGCAACCAGCGCACCGGCGCGGTCGGGCTCGAGCTGCATGCGCTCGGCTCCCACAACGCCACCACCGCACCGGTGCTCACGGCGATGAGCGTGCGCGCCAGGCATCACGACTGCCACCTCGTGACCTTCGGCTCCGAGACGGGGTCCCCGATGCTCGAGGGCTACCGCTCGATGTGGGCCGGCCATCTCGTCGACGCCTTCCTCCTCACCGAGACCCATCACGGCGACCCTCGCCCGGACTGGCTGGACGCGCACGGCATCCCCTACGCGTCGCTCGGCCGGGTGTGGGACGACCCGACGTTCACCCGATGGGTCGACGTCGACGGCGCCGCGGGCACACGGGCTGCGGTCGAGCACTGTCGTGCTGCCGGCTACGCGACGATCGCCTTCCTCGGCTGGCCAGAGGGGTCGGCGGTCGGCGACGACCGCCGGCGCGGCTGGCAGGCGGCCTGCAGCTCCGGCGGAGGACGCCCGGCCGGGCCGAGTGGCACGGCCGTGCAGGATCTCGACGACGCCATCACCTCCGCTCGGCGACTGCTCCGCGACCTCTCCCCCGGCGACGCGGTGGTGTGCTCCTCCGACGTGCTCGCCCTCGGAGTCCACCACGCCGCCGTACACCTCGGTCTCGAACCCGGCCGCGACCTCGGCATCGTCGGCTTCGACGGGTCCGAGACCGCGGCGATGCACCATCTCTCGTCGGTGGCGCAGCCGTTCGAGGCCGTGGCCGAGGAGGCACTCGCCCTCGTCGGCCGCGCGCTGCGTGGCGAGCCGGCGCCCCGCAGCGGCTCGCTGCTGCTCCCCGGCGTCATCCCCGCGCGGAGTACTCGGCGCGCACCTCCCTGACCCCCCCCCGTCCACCATCCCGCCCGCTCATCTGCCCGAACTCGACCTCGTCCCAGCTCACCATGTCGGCGACAAAGGAGCCACCGATGACCAGCACCCGTACGCCCCGTAGGACCACCCGCATCACCCTCGCCCTCGCCGCGACCGGGGCACTCGCACTGAGTGCCTGCGGTGGAGGCGGATTCGAGGAGGAGGGTGACAGCTCCTCCCCCGAGTCCGCCAGTGGCCCGGTCGCTCTCAAGATGCTCATCGCACCGTCCGGCGACGCCGAGACGAACTCGGTGAAGGCCGCCGCGGATGCGTGGGCGAAGGAGACCGGCAACACGGTCACCGTCACCGTGGCGAGCGACATGAACCAGCAGCTCGCCCAGGGATTCGCGAGTGGCGACCCGGCCGACGTGTTCTACATGGATGCAGGCCGCTTCGCCGACTACGCCAAGCAGGGCAGCCTCTACGCCTACGCGGACCAGTTCGATGACAACGACGACTTCTACGAGTCACTCCGCGAGGCATTCACCTACGACGGCAAGCAGTACTGCGTGCCCAAGGACTTCTCGACGCTCGCGCTCGTCATCAACACCGCCGCGTGGAGCAAGGCGGGCCTCACCGACGCCGACATCCCGACGACGTGGGATCAGCTCGCCGCGGTCTCGAAGAAACTCACCACCGGCGGCCAGGTGGGCCTCGGCCTCGGTACCGGCATCGACCGGGCAGGCGCCTTCGTCACGCAGAACGGCGGCTGGTGGCTCAACGAGGACAACACCCAGGCGACGGCGGCCACGCCCGAGGTCATGGATGCCCTGAAGTACGTCCAGGACAACAACAAGGCGGGCAACTTCAAGTTCGCCAACGAGCTCGACTCCGGTTGGGGCGGTGAGGCGTTCGGCACCGGCAAGGCCGCGATGACGATCGAGGGCAACTGGATCAAGGGCGCGGTGAAGAACGACTATCCGAACCTCAAGTACACCGTCGCCGAGTTGACTGAAGGCCCCAAGGGCAAAGGCACGCTGCAGTTCACCCAGTGCTGGGGCGTCGCCGCCGACTCCGAGGCCCAGGCCCAGGCGGTCGACCTCGTGAAGTCACTGACCACGGTCGAGAACCAGATGGCGGCAGCCGAGGCGTTCGGCGTCATGCCGAGCCGGCAGTCCGCTGCCGACGAGTACAAGAGCAAGTACCCCGAGGACGCCGCCTTCATCGCCGGCGGTGAGTACGGCCAGGGCCCGATCAACGCCCCCGGCATGGAGCCCGTGGTCGCCGACCTCAACTCCAAGCTCGAGAGCCTCAAGAACGCCAACCTCGACCAGGTGCTCAAGGGCTTCGACACCAACGCCGGCTCGGTGCTGGGCAAGTGAGCACCGCCACCACGACCGCGGCGGCGGCCAGAAGCAGACGACGGCGGGATGGCTGTTCGTCACCCCGGTCCTCGTCGTCCTCGGCCTGTTCCTCGTGGTCCCGATCCTCATGGCGCTGTGGGTGTCGTTGACCGGCTGGGGTGGGCGAGGCAGCCCGTTCTCCTCTCAGGTCGAGTTCGTGGGCGGCGACAACTACACCGCCTTGTTGACGCAGGAAGGCCTCTCGCGGCAGGACTTCATGACCTCGCTGCGGAACACTTTCTACTACGTCGTCGGCGTGGTCCCGCTGCAAACCGGCCTCGCACTGTTCCTCGCGGTGATCGTCAACCAGCGGTTCCTTCGTGGTCGCACCTTCTTCCGTACCGCGTTCTACTTCCCCGCCGTGGTCTCCTCGGTGGCGATCTCGCTGGTCTTTCTCTACCTTTTCACCGGTACCGGCGCGGTCAACCAGTTCCTCGGGGTCTTCGGCATCGACGGGCCGACCTGGTTCTCCGACCCGCGTGGCCTGGTGCACATGGTCGGCGACGGCCTGGGGCTGTGGAGCATCGACGCTCCACCGTCGATGCTGGCCGACACCTCGGTGATGAGCCTGTCGCTGTGGGAGTGGTTCAAGGGCCCGTCGGTCGCGCTCAGCGCCATCATGGGCCAGGTCATCTGGACCACGGCCGGCACCTTCATGCTGATGTTCCTCGCCGCCCTCCAAGACCTCCCGTCCGAGGTGGAGGAGGCAGCCATGGTCGACGGCGCCAACGCCTGGCAGCGCTTCCGCAACGTCACCGTGCCGCACCTGCGCCCGACGATCTTGCTCGTCGTGACCCTTGGCATCATCGGCACCTGGCAGGTCTTCGACCAGATGTACGTCATGACCGACGGAGGGCCCGCAAAGACCACCCTGACACCGGCCTTCCTCTCGTACCAGACCGCCTTCAACCAGCAGCAGTGGGGTGAAGGAGCGGCGATGGCGTTCCTGCTCTTCGCGCTCATCTTCGTGCTCACCAGCATCCAGCGGTTCATCCTGCGCG
>JBOFBK010000023.1:0-1455 GCA_051645525.1 Dermatophilaceae bacterium
ATGAAGCGCAGGACCATGCTCGCCGCCCTCGCGGCAGCCTCCGTCGTCGGGCTCACGGCCTGCGGCGGCGACAGCGACCCGCTCGCGTCCGACACCGCGACCACCGGCGGCGATACGTCATCCGGCTCGATCGTGGTCGGTGGAGCCAACTTCTCCGAGTCGACCCTGCTCGCCGAGATCTACGCCGGCGCGCTGCGCGCCAAGGATGTCGACGCGACCACCAAGACCAACATCGGCTCGCGCGAGGTGTACCTGCGAGCCCTGGAGGACAACTCCATCCAGGTCTTCCCCGAGTACACCGGCGCGCTGGCGCTCTACTACGACAAGGCTTTCACGGGCACCGACCCCGACGAGGTCTATGCCAAGGCGCAGGAGGTCGTGCCCGACACGCTCACCGTGCTCGAGAAGTCGGCCGCCGAGGACAACGACTCGATCAACGTCACCAAGGAGACCGCCGACACGTACTCGCTCACGACCATCTCCGACCTCGCGAAGGTGGCCGGTGAGCTGTCCCTCGCCGCCCCGCCGGAGTTCGCCGAGCGGCCGCAGGGCGTGCCCGGCCTCGAGAAGACCTACGGCGTGAAGTTCCAGTCGTTCCGGCCGCTCACCGGCCAGGCCATCGTGCAGGCGCTGAAGAACGGTCAGGTCGACGCCGCCAACATCTTCTCCACCGACCCGGCCATCGCCGCCAACGGCTTCGTCACCCTCGAGGACGACAAGAAGCTGTTCGGGTCGCAGAACATCGTGCCGCTCGTGCGCGCCGACAATGCCGACCAGGTGCGGGCCGCGCTCGACGCGGTGTCCGCGAAGCTCACCACCGAGGCGATCGCCGACATGCTCAAGCAGACCGACATCGACAAGAAGGACCCCAAGGCGGTCGCCGAGGAGTTCCTCACGGCCAACGGCCTGGCCTGACCGCAGCGCCCGTCTCGACGGGTATCGACTCCGCGGGGAGTTCGTTCCGGGTGGATAGCCCGGATCGGGCTCCCCGCCGTCGTTCGGGTCAGTCCCAGGGGTCCTTGTCGTCCTCGGCCTCGTCGGGTGCCGGCTGGGGTGCCGATGCGGGCGCGGGCTCGTCCCACGGGTCGACGTCGTCGGTCGAGGCTGCCGCGTCGGCCTTGACCTTCGCCTCGGACGGCTCGCCCTCCGAGCGAGCGGCCGTCGTGTCCTCGGTCGCCGGCGGCTGGTCCCACGGGTCCGGCTCGGTACCCGACGGGTCGACGTTCGTCGCTGTCGGCTCGAGTGCGGATGCCGCTGGTTCGTCCCAGGGGTCGGCTTCGGGCGCGGAGGTGGGTGTGGATGCCGCCGGTTCGTCCCAGGGGTCGGCCTCGGTCGTGGTGGGTGCCGACGTTGCCCGTTCGTCCCACGGGTCCGCCTCGGCGGGCGCCGTGGTCACCGCCGCTGTCATCGTTCCCGCCGCTGCCGCAGCGGCGGCGGCTGGCTCGGGGGTGAGGT
>JBOFBK010000024.1:0-13310 GCA_051645525.1 Dermatophilaceae bacterium
GCCCAGGCGATGAGCGGGAGGAGGCAGCCGAAGGCCAGTGCGTGGGGACCGTGCAGCTCGGTCAGGGCGACGACGGCCCCCGTCGCGACCGCCAGGTGCATCGACGGCTTCCACCGCGTGAGCGTCGTCATGACGGCGAGCAGGATGGCCATGATGCTCACGAGGACGGTCAGCGCTCGCGGTGCGTCGAGCAGCCAGAGGGATGCCGCGGCCGCGCCGGAGGCGAGCAGCGCGATGGCGAACAGCAGATGACGCTGGCTCCGGTGCACGACCTGGCGGTCGGTCACCCGGCCGGACACGCGGAGCAGGATCAGCGCGACGAAAGGGACACCGACGACCAGGCTGCCGGCGAGGGCAGCCCAGCGCGCGGCATCCGCCACCGTCGTCGTCGCGACCGTGGCGGTCCAGCCGATCAGCGCCACCAGGACCGGGATCGGGCTGAGGACCCGGCCGACGAGGTCGGCGACCGGTGACGGTGCCACGGTGCTGACCCGGAGTTCGTCGAGGTGGTCCCGAGAGTGTTCCCGGTTCTCGTCCGGAGGTTGTTCCGTCACGCCGCTGGCTCCTCAGGTGGGGGCGAGGGCGGTGACGACGAGCACCGGCTCGCCGGCGTCATCCGTCGCCGCGAGGTCGAGGGTGGCGGTGATGCGCCAGTCGTGGTCGCCTTCGGGGTCGTCGATCACCTGGATGACGTGCCACTCGCCGGGGTGGTCGGCCTGGTCGTCGTCGACGACGAACAGCGCCGGGCCGCGGGCGGCCGGGCCGGTGCCGATGTCGTCGTACTCGGCGAAGTAGGCGGCGGCGGCATCCGCCCACTGCTCCTCGGTGAGGCCGCCGCCGAGGGCGGCGAGGGCCGGGTAGCGACCGAGCGCGAGCAGCTCGATGCGGTGGAACATGCTCTGCCGCACCATGACTCGCAGCGCCCTCGGATTCGCCGACAACGCGCGGTTCTCGGAGGAGGGCCGCACGTCGGTGGGTGCGGCGGCGGGGTTCATCAGCGCCTCCCACTCGTCGAGCAGGCTGGAGTCGGTGTGCCGCACCACCTCGCCGAGCCACTCGACGAGGTCGTCGAGCTCGTCGGTGCGGGCCCGGTCGGGGACGGTGGAGCGCAATGCGCGGTACGCGTCGGTGAGGTACCGCAGCACGACTCCTTCCGCGCGAGCCAGCTTGTGGTGGGCGGTGAACTCGCCGAACGTCATCGCCCGCTCGTACAGCTCGCGCACGACCGACTTCGGCGACAGGTCGGTGGGGTCCACCCACGGATGGGTCTGCCGATAGGTGCGCAGCGCGTGCTCGAGGAGGTTGGCGAGCGGGCGCGGCCAGGTGACGTCGTCGAGCGCCTCCATCCGCTCCTCGTAGTCGAGCCCGTCGGCCTTCATCGCCGCCACCGCCTCGCCGCGGGCCTCGAACTGCGGCGCGCGCAGCACCGGGCGCGGGTCGTCGAGGGTGGCCTCGACGACGCTCACGACGTCGAGCGCGTAGCCGGGGTCGTCGCGGTCGAGCAGGTCGAGCGCCGCGAGCGCGAACGCCGACAGCGGCTGGTTGAGCGCGAACCCCTCGTGCAGCTCCATGGCGATCTGGAACGGTCCCTCGGCATACCGCCGGCCGATGCCGCGCACGAACTCCTCGAGCCGGGTGGGCTCGCCCGCCGCCGTTGCCGCCGCTGCCTCGTCTCCGTTCCTCGACCCGGCATCGACCTCGTTCCCGATCGTGCGTGGATGTGGGCGGTCGACTTGTCGCTCGACCAGCGAGCCGGTCGAACGCCGGTCGCGGGAGTCAGCCGAGGTGCGGGAGTCGGTAGGGCTCGAGGAATCGGTGGAGTCGGCGGACCTGGGGGCCGTCGGGGCGAGACCGGCCTCGGCGAGGAGGCGACCGAGGGCACCGAGCGGCGCACCGGCATCCGTCGTGCTCGTCGTGCTCGTCGTGCTCTCCATTTCAACGCCATGGCGTCCATCCGCGTCAATGGCGTCGACATGTGAACGCCCTTCGTGAGTTTCGACGCCAGGGCGTCGAAACGCAGCAGCGGCATCCGCGGAACCGCCTGGCTCGACCGACTCCACCGATGCACCCGACTCGACCGGGCCCGGCTCGCCCGATGCGCCCGGCTCCACCGATGCGCCCGGCTCCACCGATGCGCCCGGCTCGCCCGGCTCGCTCAGCTCAGGTGGCAGCCACTCGGCGGCGGTGGAGCCGTCGTCGGGCTCGACGACGCCGGCGCGGAGCAGCGAGCCGAGCACCTGCACGGCGCGCTCCACGAGGGCGTCGCGGCGCTCGTCGGGCTCGTGGTTGTCGAGCACGAGCGTGTGCAGCGCCCGCTGCTGACCCTCCCACTGCTCGAGCACGTTCAGCACCATGGCGTGGGTGACCCGCATCCGCGACGTCAGCGGCTCGGGAGCTGACCCGATGAGGCGCTCGTACGTCGACTCCGACCAGGTGACCGTGCCCTCAGGTGGCTTGCGCCGTAACACTTTTCGCAGCTTCTTCGGGTCGCTTCCCGCCTTCGCGACCAGCTTGGAGTTCTCGATGACGTGCTCGGGCGCCTGCACGACGACGTAGCCCACGGTGTCGAACCCGGCCCGGCCGGCGCGCCCGGCGATCTGATGCAGCTCACGAGCCCGCAGCACCCGCTGCCGCCTCCCGTCGTACTTCACGAGCGAGGTCAGCAGCACCGTGCGGATGGGCACGTTGATGCCGACGCCGAGCGTGTCGGTGCCGCACACGACGGCGAGCAGCCCGGCCTGCGCGAGGGTCTCGACGAGCCGGCGGTACTTCGGCAGCATCCCCGCGTGGTGCACGCCGATGCCGTGCAGCACCAGGCGCCGCAGGGTCTGGCCGAATCCCTGGCCGAAGCGGAACCCGCCGACCGCCTCCTTGAGCGCGGCTTTTCGCGTCGCCGAGACGATGTCGACCGACGCCAGCGCCTGGGCCTGCTCGACCGCGCCCGACTGGGTGAACGACACCACGTAGACCGGCGCCCGGTCGTCGCGCAGCAGCAGCTCGATCGTCTCGTGCACCGGCGTGAGCACCCACTCGAACGTCAGCGGCACCGGCCGCTCGGCGCCGGCCACCGCCACGGTCTCGCGACCCGTGCGACCGGTGAGGTCGCGCTCGAGTGTGGTGGTGTCGCCCAGGGTCGCCGACATCAGCAGGAACTGTGTCTCGGGCAGGAGCAGCAGCGGGGCCTGCCAGGCCCAGCCGCGGTCGGGCTCGGCGTAGAAGTGGAACTCGTCCATGACGACCAGGCCGATGTCACTCGAATCACGTTCGCGCAGTGCATAGTTGGCGAGCACCTCGGCTGTGGCGCAGATGACCGGTGCATCGGGGTTGACCGCCGCGTCGCCGGTGAGCATCCCGACCTGTTCGGCACCGAAGATCTCGACCAGGGCGAAGAACTTCTCGCTCACCAGCGCCTTGATCGGCGCGGTGTACCAGCTGCGTCGCCCGGTGGCGAGCGCCTGCGCGTGCGCGGCCACCGCCACGAGCGACTTGCCCGACCCGGTGGGTGTCGCCAGCACCACGTGCGAGCCGCTCGCCAGGGCCAGCACCGCCTCCTCCTGCGCCGGGTAAAGCGTGAAGCCGCGCTCCTCGGCCCACTCGAGGAACACGTCGAGCGCGGCATCGGCGGTCGTCGCGGCGTCGTCGGGCGGTGACCCCGTGCGGAGCCGGTCGGTGAGGGTCACCCGCCTGATTCTCCCGGATGACGCGTGGCACCGATCACCAGCGTGTCACCGCGCGGCCACACGCCGACCACCCAGGAGGACCTCGACGACACCCTGTCCCGGATGCGCGAGGTGTGTGCCACGGTGGCGGCACGTCGTCGAGCTGAGTGTTCCCGACCGATCAGAAGTAACCCCCCTGACACACTCGTGGAGGTGTTAGCGGCGTTGCTCGACACCTGCGTGCGGTGGCCGAGTGCGCAGCGGGACTTCTTGGTCTCGCTCGTGCTCACGCCCGATTCGTACTTCGAACTGACAGATCGATTCACGATCACCGGCACCGTTCCGGTAGAGGGAGCAGAGTTATGAAAATCCTCGTCACCGGCGGGGCTGGCTTTATCGGCAGTACCGTGGCGTCAGCGTTGATCGACGCCGGACATACCCCGGTCATCGTAGACAACTTCGTGACCGGCCGACGGGAGTTTGTCGAGGGGCGTACCTGGTACGAGGGAAACGTTTCGGACAAAAGCCTGTCGCGGCGCGTATTTGACGACCACCCCGACATCGAGGCGACGGTGCACTGCGCCGCTCTTATCGTCGTACCCGAATCGGTCGCTCAGCCCATCCGCTATTACGAGGCGAACGTGGTGGGGACACTCCGGCTTGTCGAGTGCCTGATGGAATTCGGTTGTCATCGGCTCGTGTTCAGCAGTTCGGCGTCGATCTACGTGCCCGGAGCGGACTTCAGCGTCGACGAAGCGTCCGAGGTTCGAGCCTTTAGTCCGTACGCTCGGACCAAGATCGTCGTCGAGGACATGCTCCGTGATATCGCCGCAGCTAGCCCCCTCCGGGTGATGTCGCTCCGGTACTTCAACCCGGTAGGCGCCGACCCGCAAATGCGCACCGGCCTCCAGGTGGCGCGGCCCAGCCACGCGCTCGGAAAGCTGATCCAACTCTCAGAAGCCGGAGAACCATTTGAGATCACCGGAACGGATTACGCGACAAGGGACGGTTCGGGAATTCGCGACTACGTGCACGTCTGGGACCTTGCTCAAGCGCACGTCGCCGCCCTGGAACGCTTTGACGGCGCACTTGGAGGCAGTCCTTTCTCCGTGGTCAATCTCGGTACGGGCCAGGGGACGACGGTCAGGGAGTTGGTGCGCGCCTATGAGTCGGTGGTCGGACATGAAGTGGCCACGCGCCTTGCCCCCGCTCGACCCGGTGACGTTCCGGGTGCGTTCACGAGGAGCACCCGGGCGGCGAGCGTGCTCGGTTGGACTGCAGATCACAAGCTTGAGGAGGGCATCGCCGACACGCTTCGGTGGTTCGAGCACCGCCCTTCCATCCTTGCTGAGCTGGGGGACGGTCCCCTATCGGTAGGCGCTGGCTTGTTGGTCGAACAGGGTGGCGTATCGTCCGCGGCGGCTGAGGAGCTGGTCGTGGGGTCCGTGCTCGATGATCCGTCCGTCGGAGACGACGATGATGGTGTCGGCCAGTCGGACGGTGGAGAAGCGATGTGACACCAGCACCGTGATGCCGCCGTTGGTGGCGGCGAGCTGTGAGGCGGTGCGGGCGTATTGCTCATAGAGGGCGTGTTCCGCCTCGGGGTCGAGTGCCGAGGTGGGTTCGTCGAGCAGCATGAGCAGGGGCTGGGTGCGCATGAACGCCCGTGCGAGAGCGAGCCGCTGCCACTGGCCGCCGGACAGGCCCGCGCCCCGGGCGAAGCTGGCTCCAAGTTGAGTTCGTAGCCCGTCGGCCAGGCCGGCGATGACGCCGTCGGCTTGGCCGGCCGCCACGGCGGCGTCCACCCGCTCCGGGGTGTCGAGGGCGGTGAGGTCGCCGACCCCGATGGACTCGGCCGCGGTGAACTCCCATCGGGCGAAGTCCTGGAAGCCGGCCGACAACCGGGACCGCCACAGCTGCGGGTCGAGATCGCGCAGCGGGGTTCCATCGATGGCGATCTCTCCGGAGGTGGGGTCGTAGAGCCGAGCGAGGAGCTTGACGATCGTCGACTTGCCTGCGCCGTTGTCGCCGACCAACGCCACGGTGCTGCCCGCCGGGAGCCTCAGGTCGACATCACGCAAGGCCGACCGTGGCACGCGATCGTCGACGGCGTCGCTCCGAATGGTCGAGTCGTCAGCGGCCGGCGCATCCAGCGCGGGGGAGCCCGACGCCTCCGACCTCGCGGACGGGTAGTCGAACCCGACGCCACGGAACTCGATGCCGTGGACGAGCCGTGCCGGTGGGATGCCTCGACTCGACGCCCAGGAGTGCTTCGCGGCGTACTCGCGAAGCCAGAGGTACCGCTCGAAGGTGTCCCACACGTCCGCCACCTGTCGCGAGTTCGACACCAGCAGCGCTGCTGTCCCTGCCACCTGTGGTGCGATCAGCACGAGGAGCACCAGATCGCCGGCGCTGGACTCGCCGGACAGCAGACGAGACACCACCCAGGCCACCGCGCCCGCGTACGCCAGCAGAAACACCAGCCAGGCCAGCGCGGTGTGGCCGGCCCACCGCAACGTGGCCCGGCGGTACCGCCAGTACCGCAGCATCATCGTCCCGCTGGCGACCCGCAACAGGGTCGGCGCCAGCCCGAAGCAGCGCACCTCGACCCCAGGGCCGGGCTGGGCCAACGCATCGAGCGCGGCCGTCCCGAGCCGGCGGAGGTGCTCGTGGTTGTTGATCAGGCTGCGCTGCGCCTGTTCGCCGCGAGCGTCCACCACCGCGACCATCGCCGCTGATGTCACCAGCCCGATCAGCAGCGGATGCACCGACGCGAGCAGGGCCACCACCGTGATCATCGAGGTGATCGCCGAGATGACCTCCAGCAGCTTCGCAACCGCCGCCAGACGGCGGCGGTGATGCTCCACCAGCGATACCCGGTCGGCGAGCTCACGATCCTCGTGGTGAGCCAGTGACGGGATGGAGGTGGTCAGCCGCAGCAGATCGTCCTCCACGTGGAGGAACACCCGATCGCCCAGGGTGTCGCCCACCGGAGCGGCGATGCCCTTCGCCGCCGTGGTGACGGTGAGGCTGACCACCATCAGGATCACACCGGGCATCGGGTCGGCATCACGGGCGATGGCGTCGACGATCCATGTCACGCCCAGCATCGTCAGAGGTGCGAGCGCGGCGGCCGAGATCACCACCAACCCCATCAGCACGGCCAACCCCGGCGCGGCGCGCAGGGCGGTCTGCAGCCACAACGACAGAACTCGCAGCGTGCGCTTCACCGGGTGTCCTCGTCCGCTGCCAGGTACCGTGCGGACTGCAACAGGAACAGCCCCCGGTAGACACCGTCGTCGGTGTCCATCAGTTCGTCATGACTGCCCGACTCGACGATCCGTCCGTCGTCGAGCACGTGGATGTGGGCGACCGGCCGCACCACCGAGAACCGGTGCGAGATGATCAACGAGGTCGTGGCGCGTGCGACGTCGAGATACCCGGTCACCAACCGGCTCTCGGACTCGACGTCCAGCGCTGCCGCCGGCTCGTCGAGGATCAGCACCCTCGCCCCGGCGTCGACGGCTCGCAGCGCCCGCGCCAACCCGACGCGCTGCCATTCGCCGCCGCTGAGATCGGTGCCGCCGGGCATCGTCGCGTCCAACGGCGTCGCCCACCGTCGGTCCAAGCCGGCGACGAGGTCGATGATCCCGGCCCGTCGCGCCACCTGATCCAGGGCGGTCGTGTCGGGGTAGTGATCGGTCTCGATCATCCCCGACCACACCTCACCTGAGCCCAGTTCCACGTTATCCCCGATGCTCAGCGGAAGCCGCAGGAAGTCCTGACCCACAGGCGCGATCCGGCGCTGCCAGTGGGCTCGCTGCTCCCGATCGAAGCTCGCGGTGGAGTCGCCGTCGATCAGGATGCGTCCGGATGTCGGCAGGTAGGCGGCAGCGATCAGCTTCACCAGGGTCGACTTGCCGGCACCGTTCACGCCCACGAGGGCACTTGCCTGCCCGGCAGGCAACACCAGGTCGATCCCGTCCACCACCGGCTCGGGCCGGCCCGGGTAGGTGAAGGTGACGTCCTCCAGCACGATTTCCGGTGCATCGCCCCCAGGTGGCGGAACCTGATGACGCTGGGCCACGGACTCCACCAGGGCGGCGCCGGACTGTGCGCGCCGGTTGACCATCACCCGCGGAGCGGCGTCGGTGAACTCCTTGGTGTCCGCGACCTCGTCGAGGGACCTTGCGACGGCAGCCGCACGGGCAACCAGCCCAATCGGCGACAGGTCGACGTTCACCACCGCCACGATCAGTGGCAGGGCCGCCGCCACCTGTGGAAGGGTCAGGCGCCCAGCGGTGAACTGATCCAGTGTCCAGACCACGACGACCAGTGCCGCCACGCCGCACAGCAGCGACCAGACCAGGCCGACGGCAGCCGAGTCGCGCCGCTGCCGCCAGAACGGACCGAGACTCAGCTGCTGATGATGCGCCATCCGGTGACGCAGGAACTCCGAGAGCCCGAAGACCCGAGTCTCCTTGGCGCCTGGACCCATGCCCTGGGCGAAGGCGAACGCGGCATGCTTCTGATGTTCACCCTGACCGGAGAAGACCTCGATCTGGCTCACGCCGCTGCGGCGTGCCTGTTACGCCGCGAACAACACCGGGAGAGCCACCGCCAGCGGCACCCACCAGGCCAGCACCACGCCGAGCGAGATCGACGCTCCCACCAGCACCACGACCGAACCGGGCAGGGCGCTGCACAACGCCAGGTGGCCGAAGCTGATCTCCCAGGAGCGGGCACGCACCACCCGGATGACGCGCGAGGTCTCGTCATCCTCCAGTCGGCGGACATCCGGCTCGTTCGATTGGGTCCAGCCGATCCGCAGCTCGACCGCCTGCCGTACCAGCCCCTCCGCGATCGAAGCCCCCGCGTCCGCGGCGACGCTGCTGAGGCTCGAGGCGATGAGCAGCCCCAACAGCGCCGCCATGACACCGACGAACACCGACGAGACGCCGTCCTCGACGATCGACGGCACCAGACCGACGGCGCGGCCGACGAGCAACGGGACGACGAACCCACACACGCCGACGAGAGCACTGCAGCCGAGCATCGCTGCCGTCGGCCCCGGCGCGGCACGCCATCCCACTCGTGCGAGCTCATGCATCGGATGACGCCACCTCTCGACAGCCGGCCGGCTGACCCTGCGAGAGGCGCGCTCGATGCCCGAGCGGATCGATGCTCATCCTCGACCTGAGGACATGCCGGCCCCCTGCTCTCCTGGTGGCCCTCTCGCCGAGCTGGCAGTTGGCGGCCTGAATCGACTCTCTCACAAGCTCATCGGCACGTCGATCCGTTTCGGGGCCGATGCTCGACCGGGTCACCTCGTGGTGGGTGGCGGGGTCGACCCGCCGGAGTGGTCGACGAGTCAGGCGATGGGGGGCCGCACCTCGCGCCAGTCGGTACGGACCCGCTCGACGACCTCCGGGGCGTCGAGCCAGTCGGGCTCGCCGTGTGAACGGCGCACGACCAGGCTGGTGTGCCGCAGCTACAGCCGCGGGTGGTCGGCCGACACACCGCGCGGCCGGGTGGCGAGCCGCCTTCTGCCGAGCATCCACGCCGCACCGCCCGGCATCCCGGCACCGCCGTCCACGAGGGGCTGCACAAGCCCCGCAGACATCGCGGCGACGTGTCCCAGACCGATTGTCGGCTCGGCGTAGAACGCCACCGCGTCATGGGGGATGCCGCCGCTCGCCACGTCGCCCATCCTCGCCGACGGCGCACCCGGGAGGGCGAGTCGGCGTTCGGCTGCTGCCAGGACGTGACGGCGAGGACGATCCGACCGAGCGGATGCCGGTGAGTCATCCCAGTCGACGCACCGGCATCCGCGCTCGTCGGGGCCCTCAGGCCCCGCTCGTCACCTGAGCAGTTCGGACGCGGCCTCCCGGAGCCCGGTGACGGCGATCTGGCGCCCGAAGGCGACGCTGCGGTTGTCGGTGCCGCGGAAGTGGTACCCGGCCCACACCCGAGCATCCACATTCTCCCTAGTGATCTCTGACCACGCCGAGTACGTGCGCGTTTCCTCCTCAAGGGTGATGCCGATCGGTTCCTTCGGCTTCGGACCGAACAGCACGGTCATCACCACCTCGGCCGATGCCGCGGACGTCACGTGTCCGGACGGGTACTCGGGCGTCGGCACGGTGCCGGTGAAGGTGGGAAGGAACTCGGGGTCGTACGGGGTGCGGGGGTTGCCGTCGTCGGTCCGCAGCGCCGTCACCGGGCGCCAGCGCAGATACTCGTACTTCGACGCGTAGATGGCGATGACGGTGTCGGCGAGGATCTGGTTGAACACCGTCACCCGCCGCACCAGGTCGCCGATCGGCCGGGTCGAGGTGGCCACCGCGTCCTGCAGCGCCTGGTTGTACGCGTCGGCCTCGGAGCCACGCCAGAACGAAGCAACGGCCAGCTGCTCCGGCGTGCGGGTCGTGGAGTCCTTCGACCCCACGTCGGCGATCTCCTTCAGGTCCCTGACCATCTCGGCGGAGTCGAGCGCCGGCGGCTCGGGCGCGACCAGCCGGTCGGCAACGTCGTCGATGAGCAGCGGTTCGGCCTCTCCGAGCTTCGAGTAGAAGCCCGGGGTGAGCCTGGGCGGCGCCGGCTGCCACACACCGGGTCCAGGGGTGGGTGTCGGGAACGGCGGGTTGGAGGACTCCTCGTCCCATCCGTCTCCCTCCCGCTCGGCGACCGCGGCGGCAGCCGCCGACTCACCGGCGCGCAGACCGGCCGTCTCGGCGGCGCCATCCGGCAGTGCGTCGAGGGTCTTCGTGCGCTGCGGCGCCACGACGTCGCGAAGCTCAGGGTAAAGGCCGATCAGCGCGTCGTGCACGGCACCGGCGAGTGCGGCTTGCGCGTAGACGGCCTCGTCGTCCGGAGACAGGGTCGACGGGGCGGCGTCGATGGCGTCGGCGGCCGCGCCCCACGCGATCGCCCACTCGCGCTGCGAGCTTCCGACTGCCGAGGTCGTCGTCTCGAACCACGCGAGAACGGTCGGTGTGGTCGTCTGCGCGGCTGTGTCGTCGGTCGCGGCGCCTGCCGGGGCTCCGGCCATCGTGGCGGCGACCACCGCGACCGCTCCGACCGCTGCCGACCGGGTGAGGATTCGACGAGAGCGCTTGGAGTCGGCGGGTTTCGCGAGGCGTAATGTCCTGAGCATGGCGACGACAACAGCACAACGGTCGCCATCCGACAAGACGGGAATCTTGCGAGGTCTGGCGTCACCGACGGTCGCGAAAGGGCGTCGAGGGTGCAGCACGATGAACTCGTCACCCCTGGATCGACGACTGGCTGAAGGTGAGCGTCGATCGCTAATTCGGTTGCCCAACAGTTGGGTTCGCCGGTACCAGCACACCCCGGCGTCGTGTCGGAGGGTCACTTGGCAGCGGTGACGTCGTCGGCGCCTACCGTGATGGTCGGCCCGGACCGGAAGACCTGAGGTGGGGAGAAATACGTAGCGGACAGCGCCGGAGTGCTCGGCATCGGCGAGCGGATGACGACGCGCGCGGGGGCGTCATCCGCCGCCGTGCTTGGCGGCCTTCCGTGACCAGCGCTCGCCCGCGTCGCCTCCCCACGCGTCCCACGCCACTCGGCCGGGCGACGGGTAGCCCTTCTCGCCGCGGTGGAAGCCCTCGGCATCCTTGTCGACCTCGTGCCGGGCGAAGTAGGCGTGGATCTTTCGGAAGTCGGCGTCGCTCACCTCCTCACCGGCGGCCAGCTGATGGGCACGCCGACGACCGGCATCGGTGAAGTTGCGGCCGGCCTTGCCGTCGTCGATCCATGCCACGGCGCGCCGGGCCGCCTGCTGCACCCCCTTGGGCGGTACCGGACTCATGAGGACCCCTTGCTCAACGCCGACTCCTTGTGCGCCGCCTTGGCACCGGTCTTCTCGGACTCGACGATGTAGTACGGCTCGTCGTCGCTGCCGTTGAACTTCTGCCCGTCGAACTGGAACTCGGTCGTGCGCTTCTCCACGACCTTGCCGTGGGTCGTGCCCTGAGAGGTGTTCCAGCTGACCTTGTCGCCTGAGCGGTACGTCATATCAGGGTGCTCCTTCGCGGTGTCGGACGTACCGCTCAGGTACCCAGACACCGGATGACGTACGCGCACCTCCCATTCGTCGGGTCACCGACCCTCGACGGTCGGGCGCGGGCGGGATAGTTGCGACCGGCGTGGTCGGATCGTCGACCGGGCCGGCGGTCACCACTCGCAGTGGATGTGGCTGGAGTGGCCGCTCGGGTCGTTGAGCGGGTTGTAGACCGCGGTCGCGCCGGTGTCGCGGCAGGTCTGCGAGAGCCGCTCGATCGTCGCGGTCTCGAGCGAGGCGACCGTGGTGCCGCCCACTGTGCCGATGTCGAACGCCCGGCCCTGGTAGTGGCGGGAGCCGGTGCTGTGCGCCGCCCCGGCGATCTCGGTGACCACCACTCGGTAGGCGGACGCGACGTAGTACAGCCCCCGCATCATCGAGGCGTCCAGGCAGACCGTTCCGCCGGGAGCACCGCCGTAGGCGCTGCGCTCCGCCGGCCGCCCGGCCGAGGAGTCGTAGAAGTTGGCCATCGCCGTGGCGCCGTCCGAGACACCTGACACGAAGTGCTGGTTCCAGAACGTCGTCCGTGCACTCGTCGGCCCGGGGCCGCCACCGGCGTAGCCGCCGGCGAGGTCGGCGATGCTCAACGCCCAGGACGAGTCGCACGTACCGGCCGATGCAGGTGCGGGCACCGAGACGACTGCCGCACCTGCCAGTGCCAGTGCGCTTGTGGCGGTGAGCAGTCCGCGGACGGTGATCCTCATGGGTCTCCTCCAGGTCGCGGCGGTGGATGTCGAGTCGGCGACGCGTCGACGCTAACGGCATCCGGTCGACCTGTCGTGCTGAGCGGCCGGACCGCGCGGGCGAAGGGTTCCGGCCACAGGTGGAGCGCCAGGTGGCTAGAGTTGCCAGCGGGGCGGGCCGACAGCCGCAGGGGCCACTGACTTACTTGCTGAGGAGTGACCACCACATGAGCAACTCACCACCGGGCTGGTACCCGCAGGAGGATGGGCGCGAGCGGTACTGGACCGGCGAGCGATGGAGCGAGCACTTCCGGGAGTCCGCCAGCATGGAGGTAACGGCCGGTCGTGCCCTGGCGCGCTCGTCGCAGGCCCCGGCCGCCCCGACTCCAATGCCCTACGGCCACGTCGCCGTGGTAGCACCGAAGAACGCCGGTCTTGCCGTAGTCGCGTCCTTCTTCGTTCCCGGGCTCGGGCAGCTCGTCAACGGCGAGGCTGCCAAGGGTGTACTCATCTTCATCGCGTACCTGACGAGCTTCGCCCGGATGTTCGTTCTCATCGGATTCCTCACCGCCCCGGCGGTGTGGATCTGGGGCATGGTCGACGCGCATTCCTCCGCTAGGGCGTGGAACCTGCGGCACGGCATCCTCAGCTAGATCGCGGACACTGCTCGCAGTTCAGCGAGTGCGCGAAGAAGGCGATGGGCGCTTACCTCGTCGACGGCACGCTGCCCAAGCCCGGCACCGTCTGCGAGCAGGACTTCGGCCCGTTCGACCCCGAGATGCAGCAGCCGACAGTGCTCCGGGACGCCGCTGCGCTTCGCGGGGCACGGTCGTGACCCGCTGAGCGACAACGCCTCTGGTGGGCGCCGACCATGACGGTCGGCGC
>JBOFBK010000025.1:0-29071 GCA_051645525.1 Dermatophilaceae bacterium
GCCGTCGTCACGTCCTACTACTGGCACTTCGTCGACGTCGTCTGGATCGCGCTGTTCATCATGATCTACGTCCTCAAGTAGCCCGGCCGTCACCGCTGTCCACCGACCCTCGATCCGAACAGGAAGCACACCTCGTGAACGCACTGGCCGCCCGCCGTCGCCACCCGGCGGCGATCGCCGTCCTCATCATGGTCGGGCTGCTCCTCACCGGTGCGGTCTACGCGGCGGTTGCGCCGGAACCGGCCGAGGCCACCACCGCCGCGCTCCCCGCCCAGAACGTCGAGGAGGGCAAGGCGTTGTTCCGCGCGAACTGCTCGTCGTGCCACGGGCTCAACGCGGAGGGACGGCAGAGCGGGCAGGACGACCAGGTCGCCGGGCCCTCACTCGCCGGAGTGGGTGCTGCCGCGGTCGACTTCCAGGTCGGTACCGGACGGATGCCGATGGCGGCACCAGCAGTGCAGGCGCCGGACAAGCCGGTCATCTTCAGCGAGGAGGAGATCGCCGCCCTGGGTGCCTACGTGGCCTCGCTCGCGCCGGGGCCGGCGGTACCGAGCGACGAGGCGACCGACCCGTCCGGCGGCGACCCGGCGAAGGGTGGCGAGCTGTTCCGGGTCAACTGCGCCATGTGTCACAACTTCGCCGGCGCCGGCGGCGCGCTCACCCGCGGCAAGTACGCGCCGGCGATCTCGCGCGACATCGAGGACAAGCACATCTACACGGCCATGACCACCGGCCCGCAGAGCATGCCGGTGTTCAATGACGCCACGATCACCCCGGAGAGCAAGCGCGACATCATCGCCTTCCTCGACTCGGTGTCCGAGCAGGAGAGCCCGGGAGGGATGACGCTCGGCTCCCTGGGCCCGGTGACCGAAGGGTTGTTCGCCTGGGTCTTCGGGCTCGGCATCCTCGTCGCCTGCGCCGTCTGGCTCGGCTCGAAAGCCGCATAGCTGCCCATCCGTCCCTCCACCCGTGCGACCAGAGAACGGCATCCGATGAGTGACCACGACACCACGAGCACCGGCAGCACCGCCGGCAAGGGCACCCTCGTGCGCCTCGACGACGGGCACGTCACCGGGACCGGGGGTCTGCCGGAGCGCTTCGAGAACCCCGGCCTCCCCCCGCACGTGCCGCGGATGGCCGACCAGGACGAGAAGGCCGCCACCCGGGCCGAACGTCAGGTGGTCACGCTGTTCGGTCTGTCCATGCTCGGCACGGTGCTGTTCATGGTGCTCTACTTCCTCATCGACGTCGAGCAGACGGTGTTCATCCCCGGAGTCGGCGTCACCAGCGCGTCGAACGTCGCTCTCGGCAGCACCTTGGCACTGTCACTGCTCGGGATCGGTTTCGGCGCCGTGCACTGGGCGAAGACGTTGATGTCCGACGAGGAGTTCGTCGAGGAGCGGCATCCGATGCGCTCCTCCGACGAGGCTCGGTCCGGCGTCGTCGAGACACTGCGCGACGGTGCTCGCACCTCCCAGCTCTCCCGGCGCCCGCTGATCAAGTACACGATGGGCGGCGCCCTCGGCCTGTTCGCGGCGCCGTTGCTCCTGCAGGTCGGCGGGTCCCTCGGCAAGATGCCGAAGGAGAGCCTGTCGCTGACCTTTTGGAACGGCGGCCCGAGCGGACCCGGCGAGGTTCCGGAGTTCCGGCCCCTCCGGCTCGTTCGTGACCCGGAGAACACCCCGATCAAGGCCGACGACATCACGATCGGCTCGGTGGTCCACGTGCTCCCGGAAGGGCTGCTGGCCGACCCGGAGACCGGCGAGGGTGGTACCGACCACCCCCTCGAGGAGAAGGCCAAGGCCGCTGTCCTCGTGATGCGCCTGGACCCCACCGAGATCCGCTCGCAGAAAGAGCTCGACTGGGGCTACGAGGGGATCGTGGCCTACTCCAAGATCTGCACTCACGTCGGCTGCCCGGTCGGCCTCTACGAGCAGCAGACTCACCACCTGCTCTGCCCCTGCCACCAGTCCACCTTCGATGTCGCACAAGACTGCAAGGTCATCTTCGGACCGGCCAAACGAGCGCTGCCGCAGCTGAAGATCACCGTCGACGACGAGGGGTATCTCGTCTCCACCCAGCCGTTCGCCGAAGCGGTCGGCCCGAGCTTCTGGGAGCGTGACTGAGATGAGCGCGACACCCGAGACCACGATGCGCGCAGCAGACACCCTTCGCGACGGCGACCAGCCGCCCGCCGTCCCGTCGTCGGCCACCGCGAAGAAGGTCGGTGGCGTCGCCGGCTGGGTGGACGACCGCACCGGCACCGCCAAGCCGCTCGGCTACCTGATGAAGAAGGTCTTCCCCGACCACTGGTCGTTCATGCTCGGCGAGATCGCCATGTACTCGATGATCGTGTGCCTGCTCACCGGGGTCTTCCTCACCTTCTGGTACGTGCCGAGTGCAGGGCTGATTCCCTACGACGGCTCGTACGTTCCGCTCCGCGGTCAGCTGGTGTCCGAGGCCTACGCGTCGACGCTCGACATCTCGTTCGACATCAAGGGCGGGCTCATCATCCGCCAGATCCACCACTGGGCGGCACTGATGTTCGTCGTCGCCCTGGTCGTGCACATGTTCCGCGTGTTCTTCACCGGGGCGTTCCGTAAGCCTCGAGAGGTCAACTGGGTCATCGGCTCGGTGCTCGCCCTGCTCGCGGTGGTCGAAGGCTTCGCCGGCTACTCACTCCCTGACGACCTCCTCTCGGGCACCGGTATCCGGGCGATGCAGGGCTTCGTGCAGAGCGCGCCGGTCATCGGCTCCTACCTCGTGTACGCGATCTTCGGCGGCCCGTTCCCGGGCGAGTCGATCATTCCCCGGTTGTACTCCGTCCACATCCTGCTGATCCCGGCGCTTCTCGTCGGGTTGTTCATCGCGCACATCGGCCTGGTGTTCGTCCAGAAGCACACCCAGTTCCCCGGGCCCGGTCGGACCAACGAGAACGTCGTCGGCTACCCCGTCATGCCGGTCTACGCAGCCAAGGCCGGTGGCTTTTTCTTCATTGTCTTCGGCATCCTCGCGCTCATCTCGGCGGTGGTGCAGATCAACCCGATCTGGGGGTACGGGCCATATGACCCCTCGGCCGTCACGGCAGGGTCCCAGCCGGACTGGTACATGGGGTTCGCCGACGGGGCACTGCGCCTCCTGCCGGGCTGGCTGGAGTTTTCCGTGTTCGGGTACACGGTGTCGGCCAACATCTTCCCCGGCGCGCTGATCCTGCTGCCGCTGGTCTATGTCGTGCTCGCGATCTATCCGTTCGTCGAGAGCTTCGTCACCAAGGACACCCGCGAGCACCACCTGCTGCAGCGGCCTCGAAACGCGCCGGTACGCACGGGAATCGGGATGGCCGCGATCACCGCCTACTCGGTGCTCCTGTTCGCCTCGGGCAACGACATCATGGCGATCAAGCTCGACATGTCGATCAACGACCTCACCTGGTTCTTCCGCATCGGGTTCTTCGTCCTTCCCCTGATGGCGTTCTGGGTGACCAAGCGGATCTGCCTGTCCCTCCAGCGCCGCGACCGCGAGACCGTCCTGCACGGCCGCGAGACAGGCGTCATCATCCGGACCCCCGACGGGCGGTTCTTCGAGCGTCACGAGGCACTGCTACCGGCCGACCAGTGGGTGCTGGTGCAGCACGAACGGGTGGAGCCCATGCACCTCGAGGCTCCGGTCGACGAGCACGGTGTCGCCCGGCCGGCAGCCCGCAAGGACCGCCTGCGGGCGCGGTTGTCGAACTTCTACTTCAAGGATGCCGTCAACCCGGTCACTCCTGCGGAACTCGCCGCAGCACGTCACCACGGCGAGGAGCACGAGGCCATCGAAGCGCCGGAGTCAGGTGGCGCTCGCACCATCGAGAAGGCCGAGCGGTAGAACCCGCACACCGTCACAGCACCCCAAGCGGGCGCTGTGGTACTGGCCGCGCAGGGTTCGTGACCGAATGGGTCCGGGTCGCTGTCACGGGTGGCGCGGTAGCGGGAGGGTTTTCCGAGCGTGGCTCGTCCTGAGGTCCCGATCACCGGGTCGTCGACGACAGGTGGCAGGCTGATGACCGTGCAGCCCATCAGCGAGGCAGAGTTCGACGTCATCGTCCGCGATGCTCTCGACGAGGTGCCGACCGAGCTGCTCGCGATGCTCGACAATGTGGTGTTCCTCGTCGAGGACGAACCGCCTGCCGACGAACCCGACCTTCTCGGCGTCTACGAGGGCACCCCGCTCACCGACCGAGGGGAGTCGTGGGCGGCCGGATCGCTCCCCGACCGGATCACGCTCTTCCGTGGGCCGCTCATCCGGATGTGCGACGACGTCGAGACGCTCACCGAGGAGATCGCGGTCACGGTGGTCCATGAGATCGCACACCACTTCGGCATCGACGACGACGCCCTCCACCGGCTTGGCTGGGGATGAGGCGCCGTCGCGCCGCTGACAGAGGGGTGTGGGCTCGGGCGTGATCGTGGATTATCCACTGACCAGCGCAACGGTCACGTGTCGATCAGGAGGAAGGAGGCGAAGCCGAGCACGCCTCGGTAGCCCTCCAGCCAACCGTCCCGATGCTGCCGGGCGACCCCCAGCAACAACTCCCGAGCCTCGTCTGTCGCCTCCGTGACGGCCCACTCGATCAGTGACCCCGTCCACGACCACTCATAGTCAGCCCAGTCTCGCTGCGTGCTGACGTGCGCATCGAGGATCTCGAAACCCTCGTCGCGCACCGCCGCGAGCATCCCTGACAGGTCCGGAAGGTCAGTAGCGCTGGCGAACCCGAGATTCTGCAGTACCGATGGCGACGGTGCACTCTCCCAGAAGGTGTCTCCGACGATGACCCGGCCTCCCGCCCACAGCACGCGGCGCGCCGCTTTCACGGTGCCCCGGAACCCGCCAAACACGTGACTGGCACCCACGACGATCACCGCGTCGACCGGTCCTCCATCCCAGACCGAGGCATCCGCGGTCTCCCACTGGATCAGCTCGTCGAGCTCGTGGCGGTCCCCGAACCGGTCGTGCGCGACGATGTCGACTCCAAGGCCCCGAACATCGCGTCGCGCCTGCACCAGCCGCCGCAGCCACTCCCCACGACCGCACCCGAGATCGACGACCGTGGTACTACCGGCCGGCATCAACCGAACCAGGAGGCGCTCGACGACGTCATCGGGAACCGGAGCCGCGACCGGATGATGCCGGTGAGCGATGATGTTGACGTCAGCGGATCCACGGTGACAGCCTTCGACCGCTCGGTATCCCGGCGACCCCAAGTTTCTGCCGCCCGACAGGTGCTCAACCAACGCTCACGTCGGGAGAGCCACCTTTCGGCGCCGTCAGCGAAACCTCGCCGAAGAGGTACCAGCGTACGGAGAGGACCGACCGCTCGACGGTCCGCCTACAGGGCGTGCGGTCCGCGCCAGTACTCGAACGTCCACGAGACCAGCGCCGGCGCGGCGAACGCGGCGCCGATGATGAACAGCCACCAGCCGACAGCCAGACCGAGAAAGCACACCGCCGCGGCAAGACCGAGGAACAACGGCTGCCAGCTGTGCGGACTGAAGAAGCCGTACTCCCCCTGGATCTCCTCGACATCGCCGAGCGGGTCGTCGGAGGGATCGCGGTCGAGCCGCTTGCGCGTCATCCACAGGTACCACGCGATCATGAATCCGAGCAGCGCGGTCAGAATCAGGGCAATCAGCCCGACGTACTCGAGACCGAGATCGGTGCGGGCGGTCCACATCCCGTAGATGACCGCCATCGCGGAGCCGAACACGCCGACGAGGACCCCGATGCGCTCCATGGCCTTCATACGATCAGCGTCCCTCGTCGTCGTTGCTTCGCCTATCCCTGCTCTCGCCGGCGAAGTCGTTGTCGTGCATGTCTGCCGGGCCCAGCACCGACACGATGCCGTGGCGCTCGGCCATCGCCGACTCGTGACGCGCCGAGGCAGCCGCGACCCCGGGGTGGTGCAGATCGAACGCCGGCCGTTCGGACCTGATGCGCGGGATGCGGTCGAAGTTGTGCCGTGGTGGTGGACAGGACGTCGCCCACTCGAGTGACGCACCGTAACCCCATGGATCGTCGGTCTCGACCAACGGAGCGGTTCGCCACGCCTTCCACACGTTGTAGAAGAACGGGAACATCGACGCAGCCAGGATGAACGCGCCGAGAGTGGAGATCTGGTTGCCGAGAGTCCAGCCCGACTCCGGGATGTAGTCGGCGTACCGTCGCGGCATACCCTGGGCGCCCAGGATGTGTTGCACGAAGAACGTCGTGTGGAAGCCCACGAACAGCATCCAGAAGTGGATCTTGCCGAGCTTCTCGTCGAGCATGCGGCCGGTGAGCTTCGGCCACCAGAAGTAGAAACCCGCGAACATGGCGAACACCACCGTGCCGAAGACGACGTAGTGGAAGTGCGCGACGACGAAGTAGCTGTCGGACAGGTGGAAGTCGAGCGGCGGACTGGCCAGGATGATGCCGGTGAGCCCGCCGAGCAAGAAGGTGACGAGGAAGCCGAGCGACCAGAGCATCGGCGTCGAGAATTCGAGCTTGCCGCCCCACATCGTGCCGATCCAGTTGAAGAACTTCACGCCCGTCGGCACGGCGATCAACATCGTCATCACCGCGAAGAACGGGAGGAGCACCTGCCCCGTGGCGTACATGTGGTGGGCCCACACCGACACCGAGAGCGCTGCGATGGCGATGGTGGCGTACACCAATGTCTTGTACCCGAAGATCGGCTTGCGGGAGAATACCGGCAAGACCTCGGAGATGATGCCGAAGAACGGCAGGGCAATGATGTACACCTCGGGATGCCCGAAGAACCAGAAAATGTGCTGCCAGAGCAGCGCGCCACCGTTCTCCGGGTCGAAGACGTGCGCACCGAAGCGGCGATCGGCGCCCAACGCGAACAGCGCGGCAGCCAGGGCCGGGAACGCGATGAGCACGAGGATGGACGTGATGAGCACCGTCCAGGTGAAGATCGGCACCCGGAACATCGTCATCCCGGGGGCGCGCATGCACAGGATGGTGGTGATGAAGTTGACCGCGCCGAGAATGGTGCCGAACCCGCCGAGAGCGAGACCGAAGACCCACAGGTCGCCGCCGATCCCCGGACTGTAGACATCGTCGGAGAGCGGAGCGTAGGCGAACCACCCGAACGCGGCGGCTCCACCCGGGGTGAGGAACCCCGCCCCAGCGATCAGCCCCCCGAAGAGATAGAGCCAGTAGGCAAACATGTTCAGCCGCGGGAAGGCGACATCGGGAGCACCGATCTGCAGCGGCATCAGCGCGTTCGCGAAACCGGCGAACAACGGCGTCGCGAACAGCAGCAGCATGATCGTGCCGTGCATGGTGAACATCTGGTTGTACTGATCGGGGTTGTCGACGATCTGCTGCCCCGGACTGGCCAGCTCGGCCCGGATGACCAGCGCCATCACCCCAGCCAGGATGAACCAGATGAACGAGGTGATGAAGTAGAGGTTGCCGATGACCTTGTGGTCGGTGGTCGTCATCCACTTGACCACCGTGGCGCCCGGGGCGAGGCGGCGTGGACGAGCCGGCGCCGCCGTCTCGCGGAACATCGTCGATTCGGTGGCCGCGCTCATCCTCGGTTCCCTCCGTCGACCGTGTCGTTCGCGATCTGGTCGTCCATCAGCTGTTCGCGGTTGAGGTCGTTGTTGAGCAGACCGCTCTGGCCCTTCGCCCTGAGCTCGGCGATGTGCGCCTCGTACTCGGCTCGCGGCACGACCTTGACGTTGAACAGCATCTGCGAGTGATACGCGCCGCACAGCTCGGCGCACAGTCCGTTGAACTCGCCCTGCTGGGTCGTGACCACCTGGAAGCGGTTGACCCGACCCGGAATGGTGTCCATCTTCTGGAGGAACGCCGGGACCCAGAAGGAGTGGATGACGTCACGCGAGGTCAGGACGAACTCGACCCGCTCGCCGACCGGCAGGTAGAGCGTCGGCATGGTCTCCTTGGCCCCCGGCTCGCCGGTCAGGATGGCCTGGGTGCCCACCTCGTGCACGTTGTCGTCGACGTAGTTGAAGTCCCAGCTCCACTGCTTGCCCACGACGTTGACCCGGAGGTCGGGCTTGGTCGAGGTGTCGAGCAGCGCCGCCTCGTTACGCGCGGTGTAGTAGAAGAGCACGACGACCATGAAGATCGGGACGACGGTGTAGAGGATCTCGATCGGGACGTTGTACCGCAGCTGGACCGGGAGCTCGTTGTCGTCGCGGCGACGGCGGTACGCGACCACGCACCAGAGGATCAACCCGGTGACGAGCAGACCCACCGCGATCGCGGCGATCCATGCGCCGATCCACAGCGATGTGACTCGATCACCACCTTCGGTGACCGCGGGTGGCAGCCACCCGGTGGAGGCATCGCCCCTGAGCTCGTCGCTCGCGCACGCGCTCAACGACGTGGCCGACAGCACCGCGGCGAGTGCCACGGACCCTGCCCGTCTGCGCTGCCGTCGACGCGGGAGGAGATCGTGCTCGGGCACCCGTGCACCCTTCGTCCGGAGGAGGTCGAGAACGCTTGCCACACTACTGCACCGGCGGGTTTTGGAGCGGGCAGGGGGGCTAGCGTCTAACCCGTGCCGACCTCCCTGGACAGTGCCGCCGGCAGGTCGTCGACGGGCCTGTTGGAGGCCTCCCGTGGCCCGGTACACCCGGCTGCTGCCGAGACGCTCCATGCGGCGGCGACCGAGCTCGGCTGGGCCGACTCCACGCAGCGCCACGCACCGGGGCGCCGGGCGCGAGCACTGCTCGACACCGCACGAGAGGTGCTGGCCGACGCGGTGGGAGTGCGCCCCGACGAGCTCTCGGTCCATGCGTCGGCGGAGGATGCCCTCGCCGTCGGGCTCGCCGGCTTGCGTCGGGCCCGCCGCCGGGTCGGCGACCGGGTGCTCGCTTCGGCGGTCGAGCGGTCGGTGGTGCTCGTCGACCCGGCGGTGTCACCCGTCGCCGTCGACCGCGACGGCAGGGTCGACCTCGGGGCATGGGCCGACGGCCTCGGCGAGGTGGGCGTCGCGGCGGCGGTGCTGCAGAGCGCTAACGGCGAGGTCGGCACCCGCCAGCCGCTTGCCGCCGCCGGTGCCCTGGCCGCACGCCACGGCGTGCCGCTGCTCGTCGACGCGACCGCCTCCCTCGGACGCGAGGACGTGCCGACGGCGGGCGAGGTCGTGGTGGCCGACGCGGCGACGTTCGGCGGGCCGCCACTCGGACTGCTCGGCGTGCGAACCGGCACGCGGTGGAGCCGGCCGACACCGCGTCGCGATGCCGAGCACGGTCGCAGTCTGGCGACTCCATGGGTCCCGCTCGTTCTCGCTGCGGCCGAGGCCTGGCGACAGGGCGAGCACGATCAGGCCAGGGACGCGCAGGACGCCAGGGGCCTGATCGACCTGGTCCGCTCGGCGGCCGCTGCGCTTCCCGACGTCGAGGTGGTCGGCGACCCCGTTGACCGGCTCCCCCATGTGGTCACCTTCAGCGCGCTCTACACCGATGGTGAGGCCATGGTCGACGAGCTGGCGACACGCGGACTCGCCGTGGGGTCGGGGTCCGCGTGCTCCTCGAGTGCGTTGCGGCCCAGTCACGTGCTGGCGGCGATGGGGGTGCTGACCCACGGCAACGTGCGACTCGCACTCCCCCTCGACGCGGTCTCTCCGCGCCGCGCCGATGACGTGCGCCATCTGGTCACCGCGCTCCCCGAGGTGGTCGCCGACATCCGCCGACGGCTGGACACGGAGGGGTTGTGAGCAGCCCGGCAGTGGTGGACGCGCGCGGCACCCGCTGCCCCGTTCCCGTCATCCGGGTGGCCCGGGCCGCTCGCGAGCTGCCGCCCGGGACAACGGTGGTGCTGCTCGCCGACGACGTCGCGGCACGCTCCGACGTGCCGGCCTGGGGCCGGATGCGCGGCCACGCCGTCACCGCCCGGCAGCGAGACGGATTCACCGAGTACGTCGTCGTCGTGGGCGGCGGGCCGGTCTGAGCACCCCGAACGGCGACGAGTGGAGCCACTGCGGACGGATCGAGGGGTACGTCATCCGGCCGAGGCGAGATCGGCCGGTGGCACATCGAGCGCGGCGGCGAGGGCGGCGAGGTAGCGCTCCCGGGGCCACTCCTGGGCACCGAGCCGGCGGAGATGGTCGGTGGCCCACTGCACGTCGACCAGCCGGCGCGGGTCGCCGTCGGCGTGGAAGCGCTCGACCAGCCCGACCAAGGCCACCTTCGACGCGTCGCGGACGCGGTGGAACATCGACTCACCGGCGAACAGCCCGCCGATGCTCACTCCGTACAGGCCGCCAACCAGACGACCGTCCTGCCAGGTCTCGACGCTGTGCGCCCATCCGAGCTCGTGCAGCCGGGTGTAGGCGGCAACGATGTCGTCGGTGATCCAGCGGCCGTCGCGGCCCGGATCGGCACACCCCGCGACGACGTCGGCGAAGGCGGTGTCGACCCGGATCTCGAAGCGGCTCACGACCTTGCGTAGCGAGGGCCGGACTCGCAGCCCGCCTGCCGGGATGACGCCACGGGGGTCGGGAGACCACCAGCCGATGGCCCCTCGACCGTGCCGGCCCAGGCCCATGGGGAACAGGCCGAGCCGGTAGGCCGCCAGCAGGGTGCCGGGCTCGAGGTCGGCTCCGGCTGCGACGAGGTCCTCACCCGGTACCGCTCTCGCCGTGTCGAGTTGCCACGGGGTCGGCGGCGGCTCGACCGGTGGCGAGGCCATCTGCGGACGCGACCTCAGTGCGCGGCGATGCGCACGACGGTGTCGACCTCCGCGGCAGCGTCGTCCCCGTAGGCGCCGGCGAGGCGGTCGAGGAACGTGGAGCGCGAGACGACATACTCCTGGGTCCCCACGGTCTCGAGCACGTGGGCCGCGAGCACCGACCCCATCTGGGCACAGCGTTCGTGACCGAGCCCGCCAGACAGGCCGACGAGGAAGCCGGCCCGGAACGCGTCGCCGACACCGGTCGGGTCGACCCGCTCGACCTCGCCCGCCACCGGTACATGGATGGGGTCCTCACCGCGGGTGCGGATGTCGGCACCGTCCTTGCCGCGAGTGATGACCCGGGTGGTGACCCGCTCGTCGATCTCGTCCTGGCTCCATCCGGTCTTGGTGGCGGTGAGGTGTGACTCGTACTCGTTGGTGAACAGGTAGTCGGCGCCCTCGACGATGCGGCGGATGAACGGGCCGTCGGCGAAGGCCAGCTGCTGTGACGGGTCGGCGACGAACGGGATGCCGCGGGCCCGGCACTCCTCGGTGTGGCGCAGCATCGCCTCGGGATCGTCGGCGCCGATGAGGACCAGGTCGAGACCGAGGCGCTCGTGGATAGGACCGAGCTCGATCATCCTGGCCTCGGACATCGCCCCCGCGTAGAACGTGGCGATCTGCGCCATCGCGTCGTCGGTGGTGCAGACGAACCGAGCGGTGTGCCGCGACTCACTGATGTGCACGTGGTCGGTGACCACTCCGTGCCGGGAGAGCCAGCTGCGGTAGTCGGCGAAGTCCTCCCCAGCCGCACCCACGAGCGCCGGTCGCGCGCCCAGGACGGCCATGCCGAAGCAGATGTTGCCGGCCACGCCACCTCGCCGGATCTCAAGACTCTCGGCGAGGAAGCTCACGGAGATCTTGTCGAGCTGGTCCACGACGAGGGAGTCGGCAAAGCTGCCACGAAAGGTCATCAGGTGGTCGGTGGCGATGGACCCGGCGACGGCGATCTGCACAGCCGAAACCTACATCCGCACCGGCTGATGACCTGACACCCCCGGGCGACAGCCGGTTACCAGCGGTCCGGGCGGGCCGGCACCCGGGGTACCAGCCCGCGCCTCGACGGTGGTCAGCCGAAGCTGTCGCCGCAGGCACACGAGCTGCCCGCGTTGGGGTTGTCGATGGTGAAGCCCTGCTTCTCGATGGTGTCCGAGAAGTCGATGGTCGCGCCGTCGAGGTACGGGGCGCTCATCCGGTCGACGACGACCTCGACACCGTCGTAGTCGCGCACGAGGTCGCCGTCGAGGGTGCGCTCGTCGAAGTACAGCTGGTAGATCAGGCCGGAGCAGCCACCGGGCTGCACCCCGACGCGGAGGCGGAGGTCGTCCCGGCCCTCCTGCGCCAGCAGGGAGGCGACCTTGGTCGACGCGACGTCGGTGAGCACCACGCCGTGGGCCGGCGCCTCGACCTCGGACGGTGCCGCGGTGGTCTGGAGCTGGTCGCTCATGGAGAAGGTCTCCTCGCACTTGGAGTCGGCGTTCGATGCCGGTGAACGAGAGTGGTCAACCGCGACGTGGGCCGACCTGTTCCCCGGTCGACTCCACGATACGTCCTCGATCGCGGCGCTCGGTGCGCCGGCCGCCTGCCCGGTCATCCCGATGATCGTCGGCGCGTGCGCAGCGACCGGGGATCCGCGTAGCCGACCGCCACCGCAGCAGCGTGCTGGGTCCAGCCCTGGGAGCGCAGCTGTGCGGCGTGGTCCCGGCGTACCGCTGTCGCGTAGGCGTGTGGAGTGAGCCCGATGGCCGCGACGAAGTGCCGGCTGAGCGTCCGCCCGCTGACCCCGAGCTGCCCGGCCAGGGCCGCCAGCGACGTCGGCGCCCGGTCGGGATCGTCGAGCAGGTCCTGGGCCCGATGGGTGAGGTCGCTCAGGTGGTCGCGTGACACGAGCATCACGCTCGCCTGGGTGGCTGCCCCGGGACGCCACGCCGGGACGACGAGGGTCCGCGCGACCCGGGCGGCCAGCGCCGGGCCGTGGTCGTGCGCCACCAGGTGCAGCGCGAGGTCGATGCCGCTGGCCACTCCGGCGGAGGTGTGCAACCGCCCGGAGCAGGTGTAGAGCCGGTCACGGACGACCGTCACCCCGGGATGGCGGGCGAGGTCGTCGACGAGGTCGTGATGGGTGGTCGCATGCTGTCCGGTGAGGATGCCCACCCGAGCCAGGACCAGGGCGCCCGCACAGACGCTCGCGACCGCACCGCCACTCTGCCAGTGCCCGACGATCCGGTCGAGCAGCTCCGGCGGGAGCGGTCTCGCGTCAGGTGTGGTCTTCCATCCCGCCACCAGCACCAGGTCCGATGGTGTCAGGGGCGGCCACTGCGAGGTGGTCTCGACCGCCGGGCCCTGGTGGGTCCGGGTGAGGACATCGGCACCGACGTAGGTGAGGGTGTAGGCGCCACCGGCCTCGGCGGCGCTGGTGAAGACCTGCGCAGGACCGGCGACATCCATCAGGTGGGCTCGGTCTGGGATGACGAGCACGACGTGACGCGGATGACGCACCGGCTCAGGGTGCCACGACGCCGTCGATCGTCGTGATCGTGGCGAACCGGCCGGAGAGGGCGGCGGCCGTGCGGGCGACCACCTCGCCGGGGTCGATGACACCGCTGTCGTCGTGCCGCCGGACGGGGTGGGTAGCCGTGGCGTCGATGACGACCTCCACGTCGTAGCCCAGGTCGCTCGCCAGGCGCGCCGTGGTCTCGACGCACTGTTCGGTGCGGATGCCGCAGATCCGCAGCCGGGTCGCACCGAGCGAGTCGAGCCGGCCTTGGAGGTCGGTGGTGGTGAACGCGTTGTGGCTCGTCTTGGTCACCCATCTGCCGAAACGACTCCTGGACGTCGACGACGATCAACGCGGTGGTCATGAGGTCGAGCCTGGCGGCCTCGAAGCGACCATGACAGGCGTGCGGAGGACGGTGAGCGGAACGATCGGGACACCTGGCGTCCGTCGGTACCGGTACACGGCGTCCGTCGGCACCGGTACACGGCATCCGTCGGCACCGGTGAACGGCATCCGTCGGCGCGGCCGGACAGAGCCCACCGGTGTCGTCAGCCGGTCTCGCGAGTCGGCGACCAGGTTCGGGCGACCCGGGCGGTGCGCGAGCGCAGCGTCGACACCGGGTCGGCGACCATGGCCTCCAGACCTGCGGGATCCTCGGCCACGGCGTAGGCGCCGGCAAGACCGAGCGTCATCGTCTCGCGCCGACCCACATGACACTCGCCGGCCACCAGCACCGTCGGGCGGCCGGTCTCGAGCGTCGCCCGAGCGACACCGGAGACCACCGAGCCGCGCAGTGTCGACCAGTCCACGAGCCCCGCCCCGGTGACCACGAGATCGCTCCGAGCGGCGAGCTCGGCGAAGCGGCAGGCGCGCAACACTTCGGCCACCGCACTCACCCGGCGGGCACCCAGGGTCAGCAGGGCATAGCCGAGCCCACCTCCTGCACCGGCACCCGGCTCCCGGTCGAGGCGCCGCGGTGCGCCGGTGAGCAGATCCGTGGACGAACGGGGCAGCGCCCGACCGACGACCTCGGTGAACCGGCCGAGCGCGCCCTCGAGCTCATGGGCCTGCTCCGGGGTGGCTCCCTTTCGTGGGGCGTCGACAGCACTGGTGCCCGACAGTCCCAGCAACGGGGTGTCATCGTCGGTGGCCAGCAGGATCTCGGTCTGCGCGAACCGGTCCACCACGGCGGCCAGCCCGAGCAGGGTGTCGTCAGGAGCATGGCGCAGCGCCAGACCACCGCGAGCCAGGGCCGATGCCGGCCCCGCCCCGAGCGCGGCCAACATGCCTGCGCCGGCGTCGTTCGTGGCGCCCCCGCCGACGCCCACGACGATCCGCCGCGCACTCGCGCCAAGTGCGGTCTCGAGCAGCTGTCCGAGGCCCCAGCTGCCGGTGAGGGTGGGATCGCGCTCGTCGGCGCCCAGGAGATGCAGGCCGATCGCCTGAGCCGCCTCGACATAGGTGGTGCGGTGCTCGGCGTCGACGAGCACCGCCGCGGGCACCTGTCGGCCCAGCGGGTCGCTCACCGTCGTGGCCACGGTCGTGCCGCCGACCGCACGCTGGAGCACGTCGAGGAACCCCGGTCCCCCGTCGGACAATGGCAGCTGCAGCACCTCGTCGTGCGGTGCGCCGCGCGACCACCCGTCGGCCATCGCGGCGGCCGCCTGTGCCGCACCGAGGGTCGAGCCGAAGGCGTCGGTAGCGATGAGCACGCGCACCCACAGGAGGCTATCGGCAGCGCACCGTGCTGTGGTCCGGGAGTCGGTCGGCGATGGGAAGAGCACAGACGACGACCTACCATCGAGAGGTGACCACGACGGCCGACACCCCACGGCACGCACCGCTTCCCCTCCTCGTGCTCGGGCACGGGCGCGACCTCGCCAGCGAACGGGGCGTGGAGTGTCCGGGCGATCTCCCCGCGCCATCCGACCCAGGTCTGGTGGACCGGGCCCGCGCGGCCCGTGCTGCCCTCGGCGAGCGAGCGTTCGTGCTGGGCCACCACTACCAGCGCGACGAGGTGATCGAGTTCGCCGACGTCACCGGGGACTCGTTCAAGCTCGCCCGGGACGCGGCCGCCCGGCCGGATGCCGAGTTCGTGCTGTTCTGCGGGGTGCACTTCATGGCCGAGTCGGCCGACATCCTCACCGCCGACACCCAGACCGTCGTGCTCCCCGACCTCGCTGCCGGGTGCTCGATGGCCGACATGGCGGCGATCGACCAGGTCGAGGAGTGCTGGGACGATCTCGTCGACGCCGGCGTCGCGGACTCCACCGTGCCCGTCACGTACATGAACTCCTCGGCGGCGATCAAGGCGTTCACGGGCCGGCACGCCGGCACCGTGTGCACGTCATCTAATGCTCGTACCGCGCTGACCTGGGCGCTGGAGCGAGCCGGTGACCGCGGGAAGGTGCTGTTCCTCCCCGACCAGCACCTGGGGCGCAACACCTACGTGCGCGACCTCGGCGGGTCGCTCGACGGGTGCGTGGTGTGGGACCCGCATCGGCCGATGGGCGGCCTCACGGTGGAGCAGCTGCAGGCCGCGACGATGATCCTGTGGCGCGGGCACTGCTCGGTGCACGGCCGGTTCACCGTCGACGCGGTCGAGGCGGCTCGGCGCGAGGTGCCCGGCGTCACGGTGATCGTCCACCCGGAGTGCCGGAACGAGGTGGTCGAGCTCGCCGACGAGGTCGGCTCCACGGAGAAGATCATCCGCACCATCGCGGCCGCACCGCCCGGGACCGCCTGGGCCGTGGGTACCGAGCTGAACCTCGTCCGCCGGCTGGCGGCACGCCATCCGGACCAGCGGATCGTCTTCCTCGAGAAGAACGTCTGCTACTGCTCCACGATGAACCGCATCGACCTGCCGCACCTGGTCTGGGCCATGGAGTCGCTCGCCGACGGGCGCGTGGTCAACCCGATCCGGGTCGATCCGGGTGTCGCGCGCTGGGCGCGGGTCGCCCTCGACCAGATGCTCGCGCTCCCCGGCGAGACCGCCAAGGACTGAGCCCCGACCCTCCCGGGCCGGGAGAGGGATGCCGGATCAGCGGCGGATGAGGCCGTCAGGGCGGACGTGGGGGTTGTGCGCGGTCGGCACGCGGTCGGCATCCGGCGGAGGACCGGGCGGCGTCCCGTGGCCGAAGGGCCGGCCGCCGAGCGACTCCCGCCCGTGCGGCGTCGTCCAGCCCGCCAGGTCGGGGCCGGCGGGCACTACCCCGGTCGGGTTGATGTCGCGGTGCACCTCGTAGTAGTGCCGCTTGATGTGGTCGAAGTCGGTGGTGTCGCCGAACCCCGGCGTCTGGAACAGGTCGCGGGCGTACGCCCACAGCACCGGCAGCTCCGCGAGCTTCTGACGGTTGCACTTGAAGTGGCCGTGGTACACGGCGTCGAAGCGGGCGAGCGTCGTGAACAGCCGCACGTCGGCCTCGGTGACGGTGTCGCCGACGAGGTAGCGCCGGGTGGCGAGGCGCTCCTCGAGCCGGTCCAGCGCCGCCCACAGGCGTGCGTACGCCGTGTCGTACGCCGCTTGGGTCCCGGCAAACCCGCACCGGTACACACCGTTGTTGACCTCGGTGTAGATCTCCCGCATCACCGCGTCGATCTCGGGTCGCAGCGGCTCGGGGTACAGGTCGGGCGCTCCCTCACGGTGGTGCTCGGTCCACTGCGTCGAGAAGTCCAGGGTGATGCTCGGGAAGTCGTTCGTGACGACCTTGCCGGTCGCGACCTCGACGACGGCCGGCACGGTGATGCCGCGCGGGTAGCCGGGGAAGCGTGCCTCGTAGGCGTCCTTGAGCCGGGGGATGCCGAGCACGGGGTCTCGCCCGCCCGGGTCGAGGTCGAAGGTCCAGCTGTCGGCGTCGTGGGTCGGGCCGCAGATCCCCATCGACATGGCGTCCTCGAGCCCGAGCAGCCGGCGCACGATGATCGCGCGGTTGGCCCACGGGCAGGCTCGCGCCACGACGAGCCGGTAACGCCCCGGCTCGACCGGCCACTCGCGCTCCCCCGCGCCATCGGCCGTGATGCGGTCCTCGATGTAGGTCGTGTCCCGCCGGAAGTCGTCCTCCACGTAGGTGCCCTCGGCCACCTGGTCCTCCTGTCTGGTCGCTACCGACTCGTCCTGCCCAGCCGAGCCAGCAGTGACGCCTCCGCGAGGCAGACCCGCTCGAACTCGCCGAGGTGGAGCGACTCGTTCGCCCCGTGCGCCCGCGAGTCGGGGTCCTCGACGCCGGTGACGAGGATGGCGGCATCCGGGAACCGCTCGGCGAAGGCGGCGACGAACGGGATCGACCCGCCGACGCCGATGTCGACCGGCGCCACGCCCCAGGCGTCGGCGAACGCGGCGCGCGCCTCGTCGTAGACCGGCCCGGTGGCGTCGGCGGCGAAGCCGTTGCCGCGGTCGTCGAGGGTCACCTCGACCCGGGCGCCCCAGGGGACGCGCTCGAGCAGGTGGTCGCGCACCAGCGCGAACGCGTCGAGATCGTGCTCGTCGGGTGCCAGCCGCACGGAGACCTTCGCCGAGGCCGTAGGCACCAGTGTGTTCGACGAGGTGGCGACCGCGGGCGCGTCGATGCCGATCGTCGTGATCGACGGCCGGGTCCACAGCCGGGAGAGGATGGACCCGCGTCCGACGAGCTCGACACCGTCGAGCAGACCGGACTCGGTGCGCAGCCGCGCCTCGTCGTAGTCGAGGTCGGCGGCCTCCCCGGCCTTCAGGCCGGCCACCGCGACATCACCGTCGTCGTCGTGCAGCGACGCGAGCAGGCGCACCAGCGCGGTGAGCGCATCGGGCACTGCGCCACCGAATATCCCGGAGTGCACCCCGTGGTCGAGCGTGCTCACCGTGACGACGACCCGGACCATGCCGCGCAGGGTGGTGGTGAGGGCGGGCGCTCCGACCGCCCAGTTCGTGGAGTCCGCGAGCACGATGGCGTCGGCCCGGAGCTTGTCCCCGTGCCGCTCGAGGATGGCCGGTAGCGAGTCGGAGCCGATCTCCTCCTCCCCCTCGACGAAGACCGTGACCCCGACCGGCAGCGCACCCGCATGCGCTCGCAACGCGGCGACGTGCGCCATGATGCCGGCCTTGTCGTCTGCGGCGCCGCGGCCGTAGAGCCGGCCGGCACGCTCGGTCGGCTCGAACGGCGCACTCTCCCAGTCGGAGTGCTCACCCGGAGACTGGACGTCGTGATGGGCGTACAACATGACCGTCGGCGACCCCGGAGGGCCCTCCGCGCGCCCGATCACGGCCGGTCGACCGCCCTCGCGGACGATCTCGACGTGCAGGCCCTCGGCCCGCAGCAGCGCCGCGGTGGCCTCGGCGCTCGCCTCGACGTGAGCCTGGTCGAACGCGTCGAGCGACACGCTGGGGATGCGGGTCAGCGCCTCGAGGTCCGCGCGCACCCCGGGCATCAGGTCGCGCATCCGAGAACGGATGACGTCCAGCTCGGCGATCTCGGCGGCATCGGTCATCTCGGCGGCATCGGTCACCCACCCAAACCTACCGATCCCTCGAGGATGGCGCCGACCGGCTCCCTCGAGGGTCGTACCGAACGGCTCCTCGAGGATGGCGCCGACCGGCCGGCCAGAAGCCGTCCGAGATCCTGGCCGGTCGGGCCCGCTCGGGACGCTGGCTGGCGGGGGATGGCACGGCATCCGCCTAGCATGGAGGGGTGTTCGGACGCAGCAGGACCAGTGAGCAGGTCGCCGAGGAGACGCCCCCACCTCGCGAGGGCGCGAAGAACCGTCCCACGCCGAGGCGTCGCGACCAGCAGGCGGCCCGCCGGCAGCCGCTCGTCGTCGCCGACCGGAAGAAGGCCCGCGACCTCGACCGGCAGCGGCGCCGCGAGCAGATGGCCCGTACCCGGCAGGCGATGATCACCGGCGACGAGTCCGGGCTGCCGCCGCGCGACAAGGGCCCGGTGCGCCGCTACATCCGCGACTACGTCGACGCGCGGCGCAACCTCGCCGAGATCATGCTGCCGGTGATGCTCGTCGTCCTCGCGCTGAGCTTCATCCGTACCGGGACGATCCTGCTCGTGGTCACCGTGCTCACCTACTCGATCCTGCTCCTCGCGGCCACCGACACCGTCATCATGTGGCGGCGTTGCCGCGCGCGGCTGGTCGAGAAGTTCGGCGACGAGGCCGCCCGGGCCCGGGGCAACGGGATGTACGCCGCCATGCGGGCGTTCCAGTTCCGGCGCTCCCGGATGCCGCGGGCGCTGGTGCGCCGGGGCGAGTACCCCCGCTGACGCCCCGGCCGACGCCCGTCGGCCGGGCCCTACGGTGCTGGGTCGAGGCTCATCGGGCCGTACACCACCGCGCCGTCGCGGTGCAGCGTCACCGACGCCACCCCCGCCTCGGCGAGGTCACGCCAGATCTCGCCGAACCAGCTCTCGGCGTCGCCCTGGGTCGGGAAGGCGGTGTCGCTCGTCGGGGCACCGGTGACCGGCCGGCCCTCGGCGTCGGCGTAGGTCCACGTCCAGCGCTCGGTCACGGCTCGCGCACCCCTATCTCCACGAACGGCGGTCTGGTGACGGTGGCCGTGACTACCCGTCCACGCACGTCGACCGCGACCTCGTCGCCGAGCGCGACCGTGCGGTCGAGGAGCGCGAGCGCGATTCCCTGGCGCAGGGTCGGCGAGAACGTGCCCGAGGTGACCTCCCCGACCACCCGGCCGGTGCCGTCCGAAACGGTGCAGTGCGGCCGCGGGATGCCGCGCCCGGTGACGAGGAGGCCGCGCATCAGCCGGGACGTCTTCTCGGCGCGCTGCCGGGTGAGCGCCTCACGGCCCCAGAACGCCGGCTTGTCCCAGCCGACCGCCCAGGCGGCGCCCGCCATGACCGGGGTGATCTCGAGTGACAGGTCGTTGCCGTGCAGCGGGTACCCCATCTCGGTGCGCAGCGTGTCGCGCGCACCGAGACCGGCGGGGAGGCCGCCCATGGTGGAGGTGGCCTCGGCCGCGGCATCCCAGAGCGACCCGGCGACGTCCCACTCGGGGATCAGCTCGTACCCTCGCTCGCCGGTGTAGCCGGTACGGCACACGATGACCGGCGCTCCCTCCCACCGGGCTTCGACGAAGCTCATGTAGGCGTGGTCCACGGGCAGGCCGAGCCGGCGGAGCACCTCCTCGGATCGCGGGCCCTGCACGGCAAGCACGCCGTAGCGGTCGTGCAGGCCCTCGACCACGACGTCGCCGGGCGCGGCGGCGGCGAGCAGCTCGACGACCCGAGCGGTATTGGCGGCGTTGGGGACGAGGAACACGTCGTCGGGTCCACGGAGGTACTGGATGAGGTCGTCGACGACGCCACCGTCGTCGGTGCAGCACATCGTGTACTGCGCCTGCCCCGGACCGATACGGCGCAGGTCGTTGGTGAGGCACGAGTTGACGAACTCGGCTGCACCCGGGCCCGACACGCGGGCCTTGCCGAGGTGCGACACGTCGAACAGCCCCACTCGCTCGCGGGTCGCCGCGTGCTCGGCGACGACCCCGCCGCCGGGGTACTCGATCGGCATCTCCCACCCGCCGAAGTCGGACAGTCTGGCCCTGAGGGCGAGGTGCCGGTCGTGCAGTGGCGAGCGACGCGGACCGGTCATGGCGGGCACGTTACCGGCCGTCGTCGTCTCGCACGGCGGCGGCTAGTCTGCCGCGCATGACCACCCTCACCGTGACCACTCGCCCGGTCGCCGAGCTCGCCGTCGACACCCTCGTGGTCGGCGCGGTGGCATCGGGCGAGACCGTCGACCTCGCCCCGGGGCACGGGCTGCCGCGCAACGCCGTCGTACACCTCGAGGCGGTACTCGCCGACCTCGAGGCCACCGGCGCGGTCGACGAGGTCCATCGCATCGTCGCCGTGCCTGGGGTGAAAGCCACCTCGGTGGTCGTCACCGGGCTCGGCTCGTCCACCGCGCCGGATGACGCGGCACCGGACGACCTGCGGTCGGCCGCCGGTGCCGCGCTGCGGGCCGTACGCACGAAGAAGGCGGTCGGAGTCGCGCTGCCGACACCTGACCCGACCCGCTTGGCCGCGGTCGCCGACGGTGCTGCCGCCGGGTGCTACGCCTACGACAAGGACATGTCGACCGGCGTCGGCAGTCGCGGCGGTCGTGCGGGCAGGTCCTCGGCCGCGTCGCCCGAGGGTGCGACCTCGGCGCCGAGGATCGTCGTGGTCAGCGGCACCGGACAGGGCCGGGCGGCCAAGGATGCCGTCGCGCGGGCGTCGGTCATCGGCGCCGCCCGGGACTGGGCGCGCGACCTCGTCAACACCCCGCCCAACGTGCTGTACCCGCAGTCGTTCGCCGACGCCGTCAAGAAGAAGGTGGCCGCCTCTCCCGCGAAGGTCTCGGTCTCGGTGCTCGACGAGAAGGCGCTCCTCAAGGGCGGTTTCGGCGGGATCGTCGGGGTCGGTCAGGGTTCGGCGCGCCCGCCGCGCATCGTGACGATGACCTGGGCACCGAGCGGCGCCACGTCATCCGTGGCCCTGGTCGGCAAGGGCATCACCTTCGACTCCGGCGGCCTCAACATCAAGACGGCGGCCGGCATGGTCACGATGAAGTGCGACATGGCGGGCGCGGCCGCGGTGGCCGCCGCGGTGCTCGCGGTGGCCGAGCTCGGGCTGCCGGTGTCCGTCACCGGCTACCTGTGTCTCGCGGAGAACATGCCGAGCGGCACGGCGCAGCGCCCGAGCGATGTCGTGGTGATGCGCGACGGCACGAGTGTCGAGATCCTCGACACCGACGCCGAAGGCCGGATGGTGCTGGGCGACGGCATCTGCCTGGCCGGCGAGCGACACCCCGACGTCATCCTTGACATCGCCACGCTGACCGGTGCCCAGGTCGTGGCCCTGGGCACCGACGTCGCCGCGGTCATGGCCAACGACGACGACCTCCGGGCCGAGGTGCTGCGCGCCGCGGACGCCGCGGGCGAGCAGGCCTGGCCGATGCCGCTGCCTGCGGAGCTGCGGAAGAAGCTCGACACCCCCACCGCCGACATCGCGCACAAGGGCGATCGTGACGGCGGCATGCTCACCGCCGGTCTGTTCCTCAACGAGTTCGTGGCCGACGGGATCGGCTGGGCCCACCTGGACATCGCCGGTCCGGCGTTCAACGACAAAGGCCCGAAGGGCTGCATCCCCAAGGGCGGGACCGGCTACGGCGTGGCCACGCTGGTCGGCGTGGTGGAGGGACGCGCCGGCAGGTGAACTCAGCCGCCGCTCTTGCGGCGGAACATCTGCTGGGTGGTCCTGGTCTCGGGTCCGTGGACACCGTCCGCCTTCGACCGTTCGGGCCGGCCCGACCTCTCGGCCCCGCCGTGCGACTGCTTGCGGTCCAGCGCGGCGCGGAACTTCGCCAGCACGTCGTCATTCACGGACTGGGGACGCTTCTTCCTCGATGACACGGGTGGTCCTCTCGTCGCGCTGGCCGGGGAGGACCACCGTGACACACGAGCGGCGCGGCCTTCCACCGGGTTGCCGCTCACCCACCCCCGGTGCGCCGCTGCCGAGCGGTCCAGGCACGCATCCGTGCCGGGTAGCCGGTGAGGTTCACGTCATAGACGGGGATGCCGAGTGCGCGAGCGACGTCGAACGCCTCCGGCCGCGACGAGAGCGCCCGACGGGTCCACTCACCGTCGTGCGCGATGAGCACCACCGTGGTCGCCGTGACGTTGGTGGCCGGCTCGACGTAGGCCTCGACGCCTCGGCGGCTAGCGATGAACTCGGCCAGATGGGCACGTGCGGCGGCGAGGTCACTGCCTCCCCGCGGGGACGAGCGCGCCGTGCGTCGGCTCCACCAGGCCATGTGCACACGATAGAGGCAGCGGGTACGAGACCCTGACAGCCCGGAGCACGAGACGGTCCACCAGACTCTCTCGGTACGGCCGCAGGACCACGGCGCCTCCGCGAAAGCCGAGGCACCTACGCGCGTGAGGCACCTGCCGCACCTCACTAGAGTGAGCGGGAGCCAGCGCCCGACGAAGGAGTGCACCACCGATGTCAGAACGCGTGAAGATGCCGGCCCTCGGCGAGTCCGTCACCGAGGGGACGGTGACGCGGTGGCTCAAGAGCGTCGGCGATCGCATCGAGGTCGACGAGCCGCTGCTCGAGGTCTCCACGGACAAGGTCGACACCGAGATTCCCTCACCGGTGGCCGGCACTCTGGAGCAGGTGCTCGTCCAGGAGGACGACACCGTGCCGGTCGGTGCCGACCTCGCCGTCATCGGAGACGGAGCCGGCGCGGTGTCGGATGACGCCGCCTCCGCATCGGCCGACGGCACCGGCTCGCCGCTCGCGGCTGCTGCCGAGACCCCCGGGCAGGCGGTCGACCCCGCGCCGCCCGGTGCGGTCGGAGACGACTCGCCTCGGCCCGCCGCCGAACCCCCGCGCCCCTCGGACCCGGCGTCCGTGGCGCACGCTGGTGACGAGGGCGGTCAGGAGCCCGCACGGCCTTCGCTCGACGACGCCGACGTCGTGCCGGCACCGTCGCCCACTGCCTCCGCCGGCACGGGGTCCTCCGGAGGTTCCGGCGACGGCACCGTGGTGCCGATGCCCGCTCTCGGCGAGTCGGTCACCGAGGGAACGGTCACGCGGTGGCTGAAGCAGGTGGGCGATGAGGTGGCGGTCGACGAGCCGCTGCTCGAGGTCTCCACGGACAAGGTCGACACCGAGATCCCCTCGCCTGTGGCCGGCACTCTCACGACGATCCTCGTCGGTGAGGACGACACGGTCCCGGTGGGCGCCGACCTCGCCGTCGTCGGCGGCTCGGGACGCACGCCGGCCGGCGGCGCGTCCGGCGGTGGCGCCCCGGACAGCGCCTCGGGCAGCGCGCCGGACAGCACCTCGGGCGGCCCGTCGGCCACGAACGCCGCTCCTGGTGGACCAGCGCCGCGGCCGGCGTCGGACCGGCCCGAGCAGGCGAGCCCGGAAAGCGCAGCGGGCCAGGGCGACTCCTCCCCCGACGTCGTCACCGCGACCGCCGGTCGGCGGGCACCTGCCCCTGCGGACCGCGAGCAGCCGGCCCGGGCAGTCGACGCCCAGGCACCCGCACCGGCGCCTGAGCCAGAGCGATCCGGTGCGGCGAACGGCACGCCGGACCGGGCGGCATCCGGCACCGACCACAAGGAGGACCGTGACGCCGCCGCCTACGTGACCCCCCTGGTCCGCAAGCTCGCCTCCGACCGCGGGATCGACCTCGGGAGCATCGACGGCACCGGAATCGGTGGCCGGATCCGGAAGCAGGACGTCCTGGCGGCCGCCGAAGCCGCCGAGGCGGCCAGAGCGGCGGCCGCCGTACCGCCGAGCACAGGCACCGAAGCGATGACCGTCTCCGCCACAGGTGCGCCGGCCGCTCGCACACCGGCACCCCGCTCGGCCGGAACCGCGCCATCGCAGGACACCGCCGACCTGTCCAAACGCGGGACGACCGAGACGATGACCCGGCTGCGCCGCACGATCGCTCGCAGGATGGTCGAGTCGCTCCAGGTGTCGGCACAGCTCACGACCGTGGTCGAGGTGGACGTCACTCGCATCGCACGGCTTCGGGAGCGGGCGAAGGCGGAGTTCGCGGCGCGGGAGGGGACCAAGTTGAGCTTCCTGCCGTTCTTCGCGCTCGCCGCGGTGGAGGCGCTCAAGACCCACCCGATGGTCAATGCCAGCATCGAGGGCGACGACGTCACCTACCACGGTGTGGAGCACCTCGGTGTCGCCGTCGACACCGAGAAGGGGCTGCTCGTCCCGGTGCTCAAGAACGCGGGCGACCTCAACATCGGCGGTCTCGCCAAGGGCATCGCCGACGTGGCAGAACGCACGCGGAGCGGAAAGATCATGCCCGACGACCTCGCAGGCGGCACGTTCACCATCACCAACACCGGGTCACGCGGGGCGCTGTTCGACACCCCGATCATCAACCAGCCGCAGGTCGCCATCCTCGGCACCGGCTCGGTCGTCCGGCGGCCGGTCGTCGCCAGCACCGACGACGGTGGTGAGACGATCGCCATCCGCTCGATGGTCTACCTCGCCCTCTCCTACGACCACCGGCTCGTCGACGGCGCGGATGCCGCCCGCTTCCTCACCGCGATCAAGTCACGACTCGAGGAAGGCGCGTTCGAGGCCGACCTCGGTCTCTGAGCCCGCCATGACACGAGTCGCCGTCACCGGGAGTTCCGGCCTGATCGGGTCCGCCCTTGTCGCCGCGCTGCGGGCGCGAGACGACGAGGTCGTCCGACTGGTCCGGCGCGCGCCGTCCGGGCCCGAGGACGTGCGCTGGGACCCGGCCGCGGGCGCCCTCGACCCCGCTGCGCTCGACGGCGTGGATGCCGTCGTCAACCTCGCCGGCGCCGGGGTCGGCGATCGCCGGTGGTCGCCGTCGTACAAACACACGATCCTGGCGTCGCGCGTCGACTCCACCCGGACGGTGGCCGAGGCGGTCGCCGCCACCGGCCGGCCGGTCCGGGTGGTCTCGGGCTCGGCGGTCGGCTTCTACGGCGACCGCGGCGAGGAGCGCCTCACCGAGGCCAGCCCGCCGGGCACCGGCTTCCTGGTGGATGTCGTCCATGCCTGGGAGACCGCGGCTGCGCCTGCGGTCGACGCCGGTGCGCCGGTCGTGTTCGTGCGTACCGGCCTGGTCATGTCCCCGAGTGGGGGCGCGTTCAGCCGGCTGCTGCGGCTGGCCCGTCTCGGTCTCGCCGGGCCGCTCGGCAACGGTCGCCAGTTCTGGCCATGGATCACCCTCGTCGACGAGGTACGCGCGTTGCTCCATCTACTCGACCACACCGAGGTGACCGGGCCGGTCAACCTCGTCGGGCCCGAGCCGCACCGGCAGGCCGAGGTGGCCCGGGGCATCGGGCGAGTGCTCGGACGGCCTGCCGTGCTCCCCGCGCCCGGCATCGCGCTCCGGGCCGTCCTCGGCGAGTTCGCCGGCGAGATCCTCGGCGGTCAGCGGGTGGTCGGTGATGCCCTGACCAAGAGCGGCTTCGTCCACGAACACGCCGACCTCGATGCCGCGTGCCGATGGCTGGTGGCCTGACCCGGCGCGCTCGTGCGCGACCACCGCGCCACGGTTCTCGCACCTGCTGTCTCAGCTGCCCGGCCTGAGGTCGTGCACGCGCCAGCCGTGTGAGGTGCGGACGAGATCGACGAGCACGCTCGAACCGGCGACCGACGGCCGGGGCGACGTCGGATCGCGGCCGGTCACCGTGTAGGCGTCGGTGGCGATCGTGGCGCGCACGGTCGCTCGATCTCGTCCGTCCACCGCCGTGGCGACACCGGTGACGCGGTACCGGAGCCCGGCGTAGCGCAGTCCTGCCGAGGCGAGGTCGCTCACTGCTGCGCGGTCCCGGCCGGCGGCCGGCGAGCCCGGCGCGAATGCGGCGTCGAGCAGGTCGGGCCGCGCCTCGCGCCACGCGCGGGCCCGCGCGTCGGCCCGGGTCGAGAGCAGTGCAGCCGGACGGACAGCCGGTGCGGCCGGGTCGAGCCGAGGGTCGGTGTCGACCGGGCTCGGGCTGGGCGCCGTCGCCATCGGAGCCGCTGGAGCTGTTGGAGCCGCTGGAGCTGTTGGAGCCGCTGGAGCTGTTGGAGCTGTTGGAGCCGCTGGAGCTGTTGGAGCTGTTGGAGCCGCTGGAGCGGACTCGTGCACAGCCACCTGGCCGCCGGTGTCGACCCGGGTCATACCAGCCAGCATTGCCGCACCGCCGCCGAGGAGAACGGCCAGGGCCATCGCCGAGAGGAGTCGGCGCCGGCCGACTGGCGACGGCCACCGCCGGAGTCGCGGCCCTGCGGCCCCGGCCACCGACGGCAGCCTCGCCCGCGACAACCTCGCCTGCCAGACCCAGCGGAGCGTCATCCGGCGCGAACGGCCCCGGGCGTGTCGAGGACGTCTCGGCGCGGTGCGCCCCGCCGGGCGGGGCACCGGTGGTCGGCCGGCCGCCGCCCGGAGCCGGTAGGTCACCGCGCTGGCCTCGTCGTCCCCGCGAACCAGGTCGAGCGGAGCCGGCTGGGCGGCCTGGAACAGCGCCCAGGCGAGGGTGTCGGCATCCGGCCGGGCCGCCGGGTCGTCGTCGACAGCGGTCTCGACCACCTCGATGACCGCCGCCGACCCCTCCCCCGCTCGGCTCACCTGGTGGAGCGGCGGTCGCAGACCGGGTGGGCCCGGGACCGCGCCGCTGAGGCAGAGCCAACCCAGGGCGCCGACCGCGTAGACGTCGGACGCCGGTGACGGGTCGGCCCCGAGCAGCACCTCAGGTGCGACGTAGCCCTCGGTGCCCCACACTCCCGGGGACACCTCGCCGAGCACCTGACCGAGTCCGAGGTCGGCGAGTACCGGCCGCCCGTCGAGGTCGAGCAGGACGTTGCCCGGCGAGACGTCGCCATGGACCACACCCATCGCGTGGAGGCGCCCGAGCGCCGAGGCCACCGGCGCCAGCACGGTGACGACCTCGCCCGCACCGAGATGCCCTCGTGCCCTGACGACGCCGTCGAGCGGGCCGCCGCGCAGCTGGGGCATGAGCAGTGCCACCCGGCCGTCGTCGAGCGGCAGCACGGCCTCGACCGTGACCACATGGGCGTCCGCGGCCCGGGCCGTGACGGCGGCCTCACGAGCCGCGAGCTCGACGGCGCCCGCGTCGGCGTGCAGCACCTTCACCGCGACCGGCCGCCGGTCGACGAGCCGCACACCCGCCCAGACCTCACTGGTGCCGCCGCGGGCGAGCAGTGCCCCGACCTCCACGCCCTCCACCGTCGGTGGCGTCGGTCGGTCCTCGGCGCTGGTCGGAGCCACGTCGACGCGATGCTGCTGCATCCCTCCACCCTGCCCGTGACGGCCCCACCGGCCGTGAGGTTTTCCACAGGCCTACGCTCTGCTTGGTGACTGCTCCCCAACCGACCGTCCTCGCGACCTCCGGCGGCTACCGCCGGGGTAGGCACACATCGCTCGAGTTCGACGCTCTCGTGCTCCACGCCGTCGAGCTGTCCGGCGCCCACGAACGGCGTCCGCGCGTCACCGTCGTCGGCACCGCCGGCGGAGACCCGGCCCACTTCTCGTACGCCGTCCACCAGGCCGGCCGCCTGGCCGGGTTCGACGTCTCGACCCTCGACCTGTTCCCCATGCCGAACGTCGAGGACCCCGCCGCCCACCTCCTCGAGCAGGACGTCGTCTGGGTGAACGGCGGGTCGGTGGCCAACCTCCTCGCGGTGTGGGACGTGCACGAGCTGCACCCCGCGATGCGTGCCGCCTGGGAGGCCGGTGTCGTGCTCGCAGGAGTGTCGGCCGGGTCGATCTGCTGGTACCTCGGCGGCTGCACCGACTCCTTCGGCCTCGACCTCCGGGCGGTCACCAACGGGCTCGGCCTGTTGCCGTACGGCAACGGCGTGCACTACGACTCAGAGGACCGCCGCCGTCCCACCATCCACCGCCTCGTCGCCGACGGCACGCTGCCCGAGACACATTGCACCGACGACGGAGTCGGTCTCGTCTACCACGGCACGACGCTCGTCGAGGCGGTCAGCGAGCGCAGCGGTGCCGGCGCGTACGTCGTGACGGCGGATGACGACGGCACCGTTCGCGAGGAACGTCTCGAACCGCGCCGCCTCCCCACCCCCTGACCGCGGTCCACGCCAGGTCGGGTCGGGTCCGCACGTCGTCGGCGCCGCGTCGACCGCTCGGGTCCGTCCTCCCCTCCCCGCGCTCCGGCTCGCGGTGCTCGTGCGCGCTAGCGACCCGGTGTCACGAGAACGACCCGGTTCTCAGCAGCCGACACCCGCGCGGCGTCGATGACGGCGAGGGTGTGCACCGCGTCCCACGGGTCGACGGGCATGGCCTGCTGTGGGTCCGGACTGCCGA
>JBOFBK010000026.1:0-1493 GCA_051645525.1 Dermatophilaceae bacterium
GACAACGTCGCCGAGCTCGACCGCCGGTCCGGCTCCGCCGAGGTGATGGCGGTGGTCAAGGGCGACGCCTACGGTCACGGCCTCGTGCCCGCAGCCCGGGCCGCGCTCGCCGGCGGCGCCACCTGGCTCGGGGTGGCCCAGCTGGCCGAGGCGCTCGAGCTGCGCGCTGCCGGGGTCACCGCACCGCTCCTCACCTGGATCTTCGCCCCCGGGGCCGACGTCGACGGCGCGGTCGCCGCGGACGTCGACGTCACCGTGGGCAGCCGGTGGAGCCTGACGGCCGTGGTCGACGCGGCCCGGCGCCACGGCCGCGCCGCCCGCGTGCAGGCCAAGGTCGACACCGGGCTGGGCCGGGGTGGCGCCCTCCTGGAGTGGCCCGACCTGGTCGCCGATCTCGCCCGCGCCCAGGCCGAGGGCGCCGTCGAGGTCACCGGGGTCTGGTCTCACCTCGCCTGGGCCGACGCTCCCCGTCATCCGACCGTGCTGGCCCAGCGGGACCGGTTCGTCGAGGCGGTCGCCGAGCTGGCGCGCGCCGGCATCCGGCCGCCGTTGCGTCATCTCGCCAACTCGGCGGCCACGCTCACCGACGAGGGCGCGCACTTCGACCTGGTGCGCCCCGGCCTGGCCGTCTACGGGCTCTCGCCGGTGCCCGACCTCGGCGACCCGGCGCACTTCGGGCTGCGCGAGGCGATGCGCGTGACGGCGCTGCTCTCCCTGGTCAAGCGGGCGCGTGCCGGACAGGGCGTCTCGTACGGCCACGAGTACGTCACCGACCGCGACACCGTGCTCGGCCTGGTGCCGCTCGGGTACGCCGACGGCATCCCCCGTCATGCGGGGAACCGCGGGCCGCTCCAGGTGCGCGGCCGCAGGCACCTGGTCGCCGGCCGGGTGTGCATGGACCAGGTGATGCTCGACCTCGGGCCCGACTTCGGCGGCGCGGCCGGCGACGACGTCGTGGTGCTCGGCAGGTCGGCCGACGGCGAGCCGTGCGCGCAGGCCTGGGCCGAGGCCGCCGGCACGATCAACTACGAGATCGTCACCCGGATGGGCCCGCGCCTGCCCCGGGTCCACCTCGGCGGCGAGCCCTGATGCCCGCTCTCGGGCCGGTCGCGGCGGCGGTGGGAGCCGCCGGAGCGGCGGCGTCCTCGGCGGCGTCCTCGGCGCTGTCGTCCGCGGTGTCGTCGGTGGGCGAGCAGGTGCGGCGCCGAGGCGGGTACCGCTCGATCGACGCCCCCGACGGATGGGCCCACACGCCGACCGAGGCGTTCACCGTCGAGGCCGACGACGGTGTGGTGCTGCACGTCGAGATCGACGCTCCCGAACCGGACGCCCGGCAGCGGCCGAAGCTGGCGGACCGGCCACCCACGGTGGTGCTCGTGCACGGCTTCGCGCTCACGGCACACTCCTGGGTGCTTCAGCGTCGAGCCCTGCGGCACAGTGGGTTCCGGGTGGTCACCTACGACCAGCGCGGGCACGGACGCTCCGGCCGGCCC
>JBOFBK010000027.1:0-18115 GCA_051645525.1 Dermatophilaceae bacterium
GTGGTCAAGACCAACGTCCCCAAGGACGCCCTGCCGGTGGGCGCGCTCACCGGCATCAGCCGCGACAACCAGGACCTGCTCGCCCTCGGTGACCTGGCCCCCGGCACCTACGTGCTGCAGGCGTCGTTCGGCACCACCCCGCTCGGCACCAAGGCCATCCAGGTGCCCAAGGGCAAGCTCGCCGTGTCGGTCGAGCTGAGCGACCCGGCCCGGGTCGGCAGCTTCGTCACCCCCGGCTCGCGCCTCACCATCTTCTCCACCTCCGAGCTGCGCAAGTTCGGCACCCCCGACGCCGACGAGTTCAACAAGCAGAAGCTCAGCGGCACCACGGTGCTGCTCGAGGACGTGCTCGTCATCGGCATGGGCGACTCCTCGCTCACCCCGGCCCAGCAGCCGGCCGGTGAGGACGCCAAGGCCGCGGAGGCCTCGTTCCTCGTCACCGTGGCGGTGAGCCCGCAGGATGCCGTGCGCCTCGTGCACGCGATCAACTCGTACGTGCTCTACGCCGGACTGCGCGGCGAAGGCGTGCAGGTGGGCCAGCAAGCCACCACCGACGCGACCGTCGTGCGGGTCCAGCCATGATTCTCATCTGGGAGGCCGACACCGCGCTCGCCGAGCGTTACCGCTTCGCCCTCGGCGCCGACGCCACCACGGCCGACACCCCGGCCGCGGTCGGCCGGATCATCACCGAGGACACCGCGCTCGCCCAGATCGTGGTCGGGCCGCACGTCGACCTCGACACCGTCTGGGACCTCGCGGAGGCGCTGCGCGTCGAGCGGCCCGAGGTGGGCTGCATCGTGCTCCGCGACCGCGTCGACGTGGCCGTGCTCACCCAGGCCCTGCAGCTCGGGGTACGGGAGGTGGTGCCGGCCGACGACACCTCCGCCCTGCTCGAGGCGCTGCGCCGCAGCCAGCACCTCACCTCGCGGATGGTCAGCTACCGCAGCGGCGGCGGCGCCGAGAGCACCCACGGCAAGGTCGTCACCGTCTTCTCCGCCAAGGGCGGGGTCGGCAAGACCGCGGTCTCCACCAACCTCGCGGTCACCCTCGCGTCATCCGGGTCGCGCACCCTGCTCGTCGACCTCGACCTCTCCTTCGGCGACGACGCCATCAGCCTGCAGTTGCTGCCCACCCGCACCATGACCGAGGCCGTCGCGATGACCGGCAGCATCGACGGGCCCGGCCTGGCCTCGCTGGTCACCCGGCACGAGGCGAGCGGGCTCGACGTGCTGTGCGCGCCGTCCAACCCGGCGGATGCCGACCGCATCCCGGTGCAGACCGTCGCCGAGATCCTCCGGGTCGGCCGGCAGCACTACGACTGGGTGGTCGTCGACACCCCGCCGAGCTTCACCGAGCACGTGCTCGCGGCGTGCGACATCAGCGACCGGCTGGTGCTCATCGCCACCCTCGACATCCCGGCCGTGAAGAACCTCAAGCTCTCGCTCGACACCCTCGACCTGCTCGGCGTGCTCAAGGACTCGCGCTTCGTCGTCATCAACCGCGCCGACACCAAGCAGGGCCTACGCGTGGAGGACGTGATGTCCGCGATCGACCAGCCGATCGCGGCCACCATCCCGCACAGCCCGAGCCTGCCGAACTCGGTGAACCGCGGCGTCGCGCTCGTGCTCGACGAGCCGCGCCACCCGGTGAGCCTGGCCATCCGCGAGCTCGCCGACGCCCACGTCGTGGGCACCATGACCGACGACCCGGAGGCTCGCACCAGCCGCCGGCAACGACTGACCAGGAGCCGTCGATGAGCCTCGCCGACCGTCTCGACAGCATCCGCCGCCAGCAGGTGGCGACCGGGCCGGAGGAGGTGATCGCCACCCCGGGCCGCGCCGCCCGCCCCGAGCGCATCGTCGACCCGCTGCAGAGCGTCAAGGAGCGCGTGCACCAGGCGCTCATCGACGAGCTCGGCCCCAAGCTCTACGACCCGCACCAGCGCGAGGACGAGCTCGCCGCCAAGGTGCGCCAGTCGCTGCAGGACACCATCGAGGCCGAGCAGACCCCGCTCTCGCTCGCCGACCGCACCCGCCTCGTGCAGGAGGTCTCCGACGAGGTGCTCGGCCACGGGCCGCTGGAGCCGCTGCTCCGCGACCCCGAGATCAGCGAGATCATGGTCAACGGCGCCGACCACATCTGGGTCGAGCGCGCCGGCAAGCTCTACGCGGTCGAGGCGCACTTCTCCAGCGAGGCGCACCTGCGCCGGGTCATCGACAAGATCGTCGGCCGCATCGGCCGCCGGGTCGACGAGTCCAGCCCGCTCTGCGACGCCCGCCTGCCCGACGGCTCCCGGGTCAACGCGGTGGTGGCGCCGATCGCGCTCGACGGCGCGCAGCTCACCATCCGCAAGTTCTCCAAGGACCCGTTCACCGCCCAGGACCTGGTGAGCTTCGGCACCTTCTCGGAGCAGACCCGCGACTTCCTCCAGGCCTGCGTGCTCGGCCGCCGCAACATCATCATCAGCGGCGGCACCGGCTCGGGGAAGACCACGCTGCTCAACGTCATCTCCTCCTTCATCCCGGATGACGAGCGCATCGTCACCATCGAGGACGCCGCCGAGCTGCAGCTGCGCCAGGACCACGTGCTGCGGATGGAGTCGCGCCCGCCGAACATCGAGGGCAAGGGCCAGATCGCCATCCGCGACCTGGTGCGCAACTCGCTACGCATGCGGCCCGACCGCATCGTCGTCGGCGAGGTGCGCGACGGCGCCGCGCTCGACATGCTCCAGGCGATGAACACCGGCCACGACGGCTCGATCACCACCGTGCACGCCAACACCCCGCGCGACAGCATCGCCCGGCTCGAGACGATGGTGCTGATGGCCGGCGTCGACCTGCCGGTGCGCGCCATCCGCGAGCAGGTGGCCGGCGCGGTCGACCTGGTCATCCAGCAGGCCCGACTCAAGGACGGCACCCGCAAGGTCGTGGCTGTGACCGAGGTGGTCGGTATGGAGGGCGACGTCATCACCCTGCAGGACATCTTCACCTTCGACTTCGCCGCCGGCCGCGACGAGCGCGGCAAGTTCCGGGGTGGGCTGAAGAGCACCGGGCTGCGCCCGAAGTTCACCCAGGACCTCGCCGACCAGGGCATCGAGCTGCCCCCGACCCTGTTCTCGCTCCGATGATCCGGGCGACTCGGGTTTCGGTCAGCCGGGTGAGCAGCCCGGCGCGGCGATGGGTTCGCGCGCTCGCGGCGGTCGGCGTCGCGGTGGGTGGGGCGCTCGGCGTCGCCGGCCCGGCGGTGGCCGCGGAGGCGCCGGTGGCCACCCTCACCGACGTCACCGTCGACGCGGCCGGCGCGAGCGGGCTGCTGTCGGTGCGTGCCGGCACCACCCCGTTGGCCATCGACAGCAGCGCGCTGCGGGCCGAGCTGGGCGGGAAGCCCGTCGACGTCGAGATCTCGGCGGTCGAGAAGGCCCGGCGCACCGCGGTGCTCGTCATCGACACCAGCGGCTCGATGGGCGACTCCGGGATGGCGGTCGTCCGCTCCGCCGTGGCCACCTACCTCGCCGCGGTGCCGGATGACGTGGCCGTGGGCGTGGTCTCGTTCGCCGACGGCGTGCAGGTACGGCTGCGCCCCACCGCCGACCACGCCGCCGTGCAGCGCGTCGTCGACGGGCTGCGGTCCGACGGCGAGACCGCGTTGTTCGGAGGAGTGCGCAGCGCGGTCAGCCTGCTCCAAGGCAAGGGCGACCGCAGCATCGTGCTGCTCGGCGACGGCGTGAACACGGTGCCGAAGGCGCCGGCCGCCGCGGATGCCGAGCGGCGCACCGCGCTCGACGCCGTGCGCGCGGCGCAGCTGCGCCTCGACGTCGTGGCGTTCACCGACGACGCCGCGGCCCGCAGCACGCTCCAGGAGCTGGCCGCCGCCGGCCGGGGCACGATGGTGCCGGCCGCCGACAAGGCGCAGGTGACCAAGGCGTTCACCGACTCGGCCACCTCGCTGGCCACCCAGGTGCGGTGGGAGGTCAAGCGTCCCGCCGAGTCGGCCGGCCGCACCGACCTGACGCTCACCGGAACGGCCGGTGGCACCGCGTTCAAGACCTCCACCTCGCTCCTCCTCGGCCCGGCGGATGCGAAACCCGCTGTGGTGCAGGCATCCTCGGCATCGGCTCCAGTCACGACCAGCACCTGGCTGCTGCCGGTCGCCGCCGGGTTGATCGGCGTGGCCCTGGTGGTGATCGTCGTCGTGGCCGCAGGCCCGGCGTTCCGCTCGGCCCGGCACGAACGGCTCTCCGAGCTCGACGCCTACGGCAGCGGCGCCGAGCGGCTGCGGGCGGCACGGCGCACCTCGCAGGCTTCGGCCATCTCCGACCAGCTCGTCGGCCTCGGCGAGAAGGTCATGGCCGGACGCGAGTCGACCAGCAGGACCGTCGAGCTGCTCGACCGGGCCGACCTGCCCTGGCGGCCGGGCGAGTGGTTCGTGCTGCGGGTCGTCTCAGTCGTGGTGTTCCTCGCACTCGCCCTGGTGCTGCTCGGCGGCATCCTGGGGTTCGTCGCCGGTCTGGTCGCCGGTGTGTTCCTCCCGGCGGTCTGGCTGCGCTGGAAGGCGAGACGACGTCAGGCCAAGTTCGACGATGTGCTGCCCGACGTGATGACGATCATCGCCTCGGGACTCTCCAGCGGCTTCAGCTTCCCGCAGGCGCTCGACGGCGTGGCCCGCGACGGCGCCGAGCCGGCCGCCAAGGAGTTCTCCCGGGCGCTCGCGGAGACGCGCATCGGCGCCGACATCAGCGTGGCGCTCGATCGGGTGGCCCAGCGGATGGGCAGCGAGAGCATGAAGTGGGTGACCATGTCGATCGGCATCCAGCGCGAGGTCGGCGGCAACCTCGCCGAGACGCTGCGCACCACGGCGGCCACCCTGCGCGAACGGCAGATGCTGAGGCGCCAGGTGCGCACGCTCTCCGCCGAGGGGCGGCTCTCGGCGTACATCCTGCTCGCGCTGCCGGTGGGCATCTTCATCTTCAGCTACCTGAGGAACTACGAGTACGTCAGCCTGCTCTGGACCAGAAGCCTGGGGCTGATCCTCAGCGCCGTCGGCCTCGTCGCCATCGCGATCGGGATGGTCTGGATGCGCAAAGTCGTCAAGATCGAGGTCTGAACCATGATCGTCCTGCTCGCCGCCGCCACCATCGGCGCCGCCACCGTCATCCTCGTGCTCGTCGTCGCCTCGGCGAACTGGGGCACCACCGGGGTGGCCCGCTCGCTCCAGCTCATCGAGAACCGGGTGGGCACCCGCACGGCGGTCGCCTCCCAGCTCGACGCCCGCACCCGCCTGCTCGAGCCGGTGCTCGCCGGATGCCGGGCGGTCGCCGTGCGGATCTCGCCGTCGAGCACCGGTGACCGCATCAGCCGGGGCCTCGACCGGGCCGGCAACCCGGCGGCGTGGACCCCGGAGCGCTTCCTCACCGCCAAGGGGGTCGGCATGTTCGCGCTCGCCGGGCTCGGGCTGCTGTTCGGCGGTCTCGGGCTGCGGGGCCTGCTCTTCGGCGGGGTCGGTGCGCTCGCCGGGTTCTACCTTCCGGACCTGCTGCTCTACAACCTGGCCATCAAGCGCACCGAGCTGGTGCGCAAGGGCCTCGCCGACGCGCTCGACATGCTCACCGTCTGCGTCGAGGCCGGCCAGGGCTTCGACGCCGCGCTGCTCCAAGTGGCCCGCAACGTCGACGGGCCGATCGGCGGCGAGCTGGCCCGGGTGCTCTCCGAGATCCAGATCGGCAAGTCCCGCGCCGAGGCCTTCGCCGCGCTCGGCGAGCGCACCACGGCCGCCGAGGTGAAGAATTTCGTCAGCGCGCTCGTGCAGGCCGACCGGATGGGGCTGCCCATCTCCGGCGTGCTCCGCGAGCAGACCAAGGAGATGCGGCTGGTGCGGCGCCAGCGCGCCGAGGAGCAGGCCCAGAAGGTGACCGTGAAGATCCTCTTCCCGCTGCTGCTATGCCTCTTCCCGGCCCTGTTCATCATCATCATCGGGCCCGGCGCCATCCGCATCATGGACACCTTCTCCGGGTTGTGACGCCGAGCCGGCGGGCACAGCCGCGAGCAGACAGTTCCGGTGTCGTGGCACCGCGCGGGTGCCGGCCCGGCCGGCGTCCGCGTCGATGTCGGTCGGCTACGGACGGGCGGCGTCGTCGGGGACGAGGCCGAGGCGCACCGCGGCGATGACCGCGCTCGCCCGGTTGTGGGCGCCGAGCTTCTCGTAGATCTTGCCGATGTGCGTCTTCACCGTCGACGGGCTCATGTAGAGCGACTTGCCGACCTGCGCCACCGAGGAGCCCTCGACGAGCAGGCCGAGCACCTCCATCTCGCGGGCCGTCAGGGTGGCCACCGGAGTCTCCTGGCGACGGCGCATCGCCTCGGCCAGACCGCTGCCGGTGAACTCCAGCGGGAAGTCGGCCGCGCGCCGCACCGCCGAGATCACCTGGTCCGAGGGCGCGCTCTTGCGCACCAGGGCGGACGCGCCGGCGTCGAGCGCCTCGAGCAGGGTGCTGTCGTCGCCGAGCATGGTGAGCACGACGAGCCCGATCTCGGAGGAGCGCTGCCGGGCCGCACGCACCAGGGCCAGGCCGCTGCCGTCGGGCATGGTGACGTCGACGACGGCCACCATCCGGCCCGGGGGAGGGGCCTCGAAGAGCCGCTCGAGCAGGGTCCGGCCGTCGGCGAGCGACCCCGCCTGCCCCACGACGGTGATGTCGTCGTATCCCGCCAGCATCCCTGCGACTGCCTCGCGGACGACGGCGTGGTCATCGATGAGCGCCACGCTGATCGTCACGGTCCCTCCTGACATGCACTCGGACGCGCCGCTAGGTCGCCTCACGGTTTGCGCCCACCGTGGTGGGCTCCTCGACGGTCAGGTTAACCGTGGTTCGGCCGTTCGGTTCGGTACTCACGAATAGTGCTCCGTCGAGATCTCCGAGCGAGGTGTTGCGGAACAGCTTCCGGGCCTTGGTCGGATCGCCGTCGTGCGACACGTCGACACACGCCGGGCCGGCCACCGACGTCGACAGGCTGACCCAGGCGTTGCGGGCGCCGGACGCCTGAGCGTCGGCGAGCACGTCCATGACGAGGCGGTGGATGAGGATCTCGACCCGTGGGTCGTGACGGCGCCGGGCCTCGCTCACGGTCACCGTGGTGCGCACCCCGGTGACGCTGCCGAAGCTCTGCACCGCACCACCGAGCACCGCGCCGAGCCCGGTGCCGGGCCGCTCGGCCACCCGCAGATCAGTGATGTGCAGGCGCAGGTCGGCCATCGCCTCGCCGAGCCGCTCCCGCAGCCGGTCGAGGCCGTCGCGCACCGGGGCGCCCGTCGGCCCGGCCTGGGCCCGGAGCGCGTCGAGCTGGTACCCGAACGCCGCGAGCTCCTGGGCGATGCCGTCGTGGATGTCGCGCGCGATGCGGTTGCGCTCCTCGAGACTCGCGTACTGCTTGAGCTGCCCGAACAGCAGCCCGGCCTGCACCGTGGGCGCCACCCGCTGGGTCACCTCGCGCACTCGGCGCCGCTCGGCCTCGCCGAACGGCCTGTCGTCGGCCCGCTCGACCACGACGACCGTGGTGGGTCCGTCGCCGTAGGCGAACGGCACCACCAGCGCCCGGCGGCGGCCGAGCTCGTCGACGAAGCGCACCTCCGTGGGCTCCCAGCCCGCGGGGTTGGTGCGCAGCAGCGCCGAGACGTGCTCGGCCATGTGCCACGGCGCCCGGGTCGCGCCGCGCAGTGCCACCGGCACCAGCCGCTCGGCGTCCTCGGCCACGAGCACGGCGCTGCGGGTCGAGGTGACCTCGGACCCGAGCAGGTCGAGCGCGAACGACGCACCGGCCGGCGCATCGAGACCGGTCGTCATCTGCCCGGCGATGTCCTGGAGCCGCTGGATCAGCTCGATCGCCTCGCGCGCGGTCGGGTCGGCGTCGGCCCTGGTCTCGGGCGCGACGCTGAGCCGGCCGTTCCAGACCCCGAGGACGCCGAGCGCCACGGCCGCGACCAGCCACTCGACCACTGCGCGGTCGCCGAGGTCGATGTCGCGCGCGCCGACCGCGGCCAGCAGGCCGGCGCCGCCCGCGACGACGCCGAGCAGGGACCCGGACCACCCGAACGCCGACCCGGCGTGGTAGACCGGGATGAGCACGAGGAGGGCCGCGCCGACATCGGCGACGGCGAACGCGACGCCTGCCGCGACCGCCGCGACCGCGAGCAGCCCGAGCCGCAGGGTCGTCGAGACGGTGGTGGCGGCCTCGGCCCGGGCGTCGAGCACGAGCGCCGCCAGGTCGAGCACCACGACGAGGGCGAGCCACGGCAGGGTGCGCGGCCCGGTATCAATGAGCCCGGCGACGAGCGCGCACAGCAGCGCCAACGCCATCCGGATCTGGGCCGAGGCGTCGAGCCTCGACAACCAGGCCGCGCGGTTCACCCGCCCAGCGTAGGGGCGGGCGACCGAGCGCGCCCGGCACTCGCGGATGACGCGTCCGGCTGTGTGATGATTGGCCCTTCGACGCGTCGTTCCCGGAAGGACGTGTCATTCGGGAAAGGAACAGCACCGACGTGAAAGGTCGTGTGCTCGTCGTCGACGACGACCTCGCACTCGCGGAGATGCTCGGCATCGTGCTGCGCACCGAGGGCCTCGAGGTCGACCACGTAGCCGACGGGTCGAGGGCGATGGGGGCCTTCCGTGAGCACCGGCCCGACCTGGTGCTGCTCGACGTCATGCTGCCCGGCCTCGACGGGCTCGAGGTATGCCGGCAGATCCGGGCCGAGTCCGGCGTGCCGATCGTCATGCTCACCGCGCGCACCGACACCGTCGACATCGTCGTCGGCCTCGAGTCCGGCGCCGACGACTACGTGGTCAAGCCGTTCAAGCCGCAGGAGCTCATCGCCCGGGTCCGGGCCCGGCTGCGCCGCGACGCCGCGCCCGAGCCCGAGCGGCTCACCATCGGCGACCTCGCCATCGACGTCGCCGGCCACTCGGTCACCCGCGACGGCGTCGCCCTCGGTCTCACCCCGCTCGAGTTCGATCTACTCGTCGCCCTGGCCCGCAAGCCCTGGCAGGTGTTCAGCCGCGAGGTGCTGCTCGAGCAGGTCTGGGGCTACCGCCACGCCGGGGACACCCGCCTGGTCAACGTGCACGTGCAGCGGCTGCGCAGCAAGATCGAGCACGACCCCGAGCGTCCCGAGATCGTCGTCACGGTGCGCGGGGTCGGCTACAAGGCCGGTCAGGCCTGAGGTGGCCCGGCCCGCCGGTCCCATCGTCGGTTCGCCCGCGTCATCCGGCGTGGGTAAGGCCGCGTCATCCGGTACCGCCGCGTCGCCCGGCCTTGACACGGTCGCGTCATCCGATACCGCTGCGGCATCCGGCGTCGGCACGGCCGCGTCATCCGGTCCCGTCTCCACGCGACGCCGGTCGCGTCGCTCGCTCGACCGGGTGGCGGATGCCGCCCGGCGGGCCCGGCGCGCCTGGCGCCAGTCGCTGCGGCTCCGGGTCGTCGCCACCACCATGCTGCTCGGCCTGGTGGTGGTCTCCCTGCTCGGCGGGGTGCTCTTCCAGCAGATCGGGGCCGGTCTCGAGCGCGACCGGGTGCGCTCGGCGCAACGGGAGGCGCTCGCCCTGACCGCCCAGGCACAGGGTGTCTGGGACAGCACCACCGCGAACTCGGTCGACGGTCTCGACGGGGTCGCCGGAGACATCGTCAAGCGAGACCTCGCCGCCCCGGGCCGGTTCGTCGTGATGAGCCGCTCGGCCGGCAACGAGAGCGACATCGTGCTCTCCGAGATCTCCAGCGGCGAGGTGGTCGACGCATCGGTCGTGAGCCCCGAGCTGCGTGAACGGGTGGCGTCCGCACCCGGACGCCAGCAGACCCAGCTGCGCGAGGTGCCCGTCGACGGGATGGCGGTGCCGTCCGTCGTCGTCGGCAGCGTCATGGAGGTGCCGCTCGCCGGGTCCTACGACCTCTACGTCATCTACCCGATGGACCGCGAGGTCTCGACGATGGAGCTGATCCGCACCTCCTTCGTGCTCGCCGGCGTCATCCTCACCCTGCTGGTCGGCGCGGTCGCCTGGGTGGTCACCCGGCAGGTCGTCTCCCCGGTGCGCCGCGCGGCCGAGGTCGCCCAGCGCCTGCAGGCGGGCCGGCTCAACGAGCGGATGCCGAGCCGCGGCGAGGACGACCTGGCCCAGCTGGCCACGTCGTTCAACGACATGGCCGACAGCCTCCAGCACCAGATCCGCCAGCTCGAGGGGCTCTCCGCCGTGCAGCAGCGCTTCGTCTCCGACGTGTCGCACGAGCTGCGCACCCCGCTGACGACGATCCGGATGGCGGCCGACCTCATCCATCAGGCGCGCGAAGACTTCGACCCCGCCGTCGCCCGGTCCGCGGAGCTGCTCACCGGCGAGCTCGACCGGTTCGAGGCGCTGCTGTCGGACCTGCTCGAGATCAGCCGGTTCGACGCCGGAGCCGCGGCTCTCGACCTCGAGCCGGTCGACCTGCGCAGCGTGGTCGCGCGGGTCGTCGAGTCGGTGCGCCCGCTCGCCGACCGACGGGGGAGCACCATCACCGTGCACACTCCGGAGGGTCCGGCCGACGCCGAGGTCGACCAGCGCCGGGTCGAGCGCGTGCTGCGCAACCTCGTCGTCAACGCCGTCGAGCACGGCGAGGGCCGGCCGGTCGACGTGCACGTCGCCGTCGACCCCGGCGCGGTCGCGCTGGTCGTCGAGGACCACGGGGTCGGGCTGCGGCCCGGAGACGCCGCCAAGGTCTTCACCCGGTTCTGGCGGGCCGACCCGGCGCGGGCCCGCACCACCGGAGGCACTGGTCTGGGGCTGTCGATCTCGCTCGAGGACGCTCGGCTACACCACGGCTGGCTGCAGGCCTGGGGTGAGCCGGGCGTGGGGTCGCGGTTCCGGCTCACGCTGCCGCGTCGCAGCGGCCAGACCCTCGACGGCTCGCCGCTCCCGCTCGACCCCGCGGAGCGGCCATGACCTCGAGGTGGGGTGGCGTCGTCACGGTCGCCGCGGTGCTGCTGGTCACCGGGTGCGCCGGCCTGACCGTCGACGGGCCGGTCGAGCCGGGGCTCGAGGTGGGGTCGGACCAGGGGCCCGCGCTGCGGGTCTCGCGCCCCGGTCCGGTCACCGGGGCGAGCCAGGAGGAGATCGTGCGCGGCTTCCTGCGCGCGGGCGCTGCGAGCGACGGCGCCTACGACAGCGCACGTGCGTTCCTCACGACCCAAGCCCGTGACCGGTGGAACCCCGACGACACCCTGGTGGTGCTCGCCGCCGAGGCGCCGTCGACGACGCTCGTCGACCCGGCGACGGTGCGGGTCTCGGTCGCCGCCGCCGGAACCATCGACGGCACCGGGCGCTACACGGCTGCCGCACCGAGCACGCGGGTCAGCGTCACCTTCTCGGTCACGTCGGTGAGCGGCCAGTGGCGCATCGACGAGCTCCCCGAGGACTTCGGGCGGTGGATCCCCCAGCCCGACGTCAGCCGGCTGGTCCAGCCGTTCGCCGTGCACTACGTCGCGACCAGCCGCCGGTTCACAGTCCCCGACGTGCGGTGGTTCCCTCGTGACCGGCTCGCCACCCGCCTGGCCAGGGCCCAGCTGGCCGACGTTCCCGCGTACCTGCGTGGTGCGGCGGTCACGGCGGTGCCAAGCGGTGCCCGGCTACTCGGCGACGCGGTCTCGGTCGAGGACGGCACGGCACGGGTCAACCTCATCTCGCGCCCGCTCGACGCGGGCGAGAACACCCGCGAGAACCTCTGGGCGCAGTTCGTCTCCACCCTGCTCCAGGATCCGCTCGTCTCGAGGGTCGAGCTGGCGGTCAACAGCGTGCCGGTCGACCTGGCCGGACTCGACGGCCCTGCGGCGACGCTCGACGACCTCGGGCTCGACACCACGCTCGGCACGCCGCAGGCCTCGCCGGTGGTCCGCCGCGGTGCGGAGGTCTCGGTGTTCGACCCTGCCGACGGGACCCAGCCGAGCCCACCGGGGGAGCGCACCTACCCCGCGGTCCCGGTCTCGTCCCGCAAGCTGGCCCTCTCCATCGACGGCGCCGAGCTCGCCGCGGTCGACGACGGCGGCACCGGGGTCTCCCGATGGCGAGGCGGTCGGCGGTTCGTCGTGGCGGGGCTGGGCTCGGCGGTCGGCGGTCCCGCCTACGACCGGCGCGGCTACCTGTGGATGGGAGCGGTCGCCGACGCCGGGAGGCGACTGTTCGTGGTCGACAGCTCGGCGGACCCTGCCGACCCGGACCGCTCGCGGGCCACCGCGGTGCGCGCCGACTGGCTCGCCGGGCGTCAGGTCCTGGAGGCGAAGACGGCATCCGACGGCGACCGCCTGGCTGTGCTGTCGGTACGCCCTGACGGCGGCGACGCGCGGGTCGACATCTCCGGCATCACCCGTGGCGCGGCGGGCCGGCCGGAGGCCCTGGCGCCGCCGCTCCGGCTCGGCATCCACGTGCGCGACCCGATCGGTCTCGCCTGGCTCGACGACCGCACGCTCGCGACGCTCGGCGTCCTCACCGGCAGCGGCCGACAGCCCCTCGTGCTCACGGTGGGCGGCGAGGTACGCCCGCTGACGCCGGTAGCCGGCGCCGTCCGCATCTCGTCGACGGGCGGCGAGCGCGACGTGTACGTCACGACCGCACAGGGCGCGCTGGTCCGCAGGGAGGGGTCACAGTGGACGTCGGAAGGCCAGGCCAGCGACCTCGCCGTCGCCGCCGGCTGACGACGACGCCGTCCACAGCCGTCCCACGGCGGCCCGATCCGTCCACAGAACGACTGGCCGCGCGGGGCGGGGGCCACGTCATCCGGCCCGGTCCGTCACGCTGGGGCGGTGCGTTTCGGCTCGGATGCCGTGCGGCAGCTCCTCGGCGCGGCCGCCGGTCTCGTCGTCCCCGGGCAGTGCGCCGCGTGTGCAGCTCCCGGAGCCCCGCTCTGCGACACCTGCCAGGCGGCCGTGCTGCGGGTTGTCGTGCCCGGAGCCGTCCCGCGGCCCGTGGGTGCGGTGCCGTGCTGGGCCGGCGCGCTCCTCGAGGGGCCGCTCCGCCGCGTCGTCAGCAGCTACAAGGACGGAGGGCGCCGCGACGCGCGTCCGGTGCTCGCGGCACCGCTCGCCACCGCCGTCGCCCTCGCCCTCGCGCGCGACCCGGTGCTGCGCGGCACCCTCGCCGGCGGAGAGCCGGTCCGCGTGGTCCCGGTGCCGGCCGCCCGGCGTGCTCGGTACCGGCGGGGGGACGACCCGGTGTCCGACCTCGTGCGGTCCGCGGTCCGCATCGCCTGGGGCGGGCCCGGTGTCGATGTCACCGCGGTGCTGCGCCACACGCGACCGGTGGCCGACCAGGCGGGTCTCGGCCGCACCGGTCGAATCGCCAACCTCGCCGGCGCGCTCGCCGTCACCGCACGGGACACCCGGCTCGTGACCGGCGCGGTCTGTCTCGTCGTCGACGACGTGGTCACCACCGGTGCGACGCTGACCGAGGCCGCACGGGCGCTCGGGGCCGCCGGGGCGCGGCACGTCGTCGGCGCGGCGGCGGCTGCCACGCCGAGGCGTGGTCCCGGGCTTGTCGGGCCGGTACGGCAGGACTACCGTCAGCGCATGTCGCCCCGTGCCCAGGAGGTGGTGCCGCCGTTCCCGCGGCCGCGCTGAGGCCGCTACCACCCGAGCTCGAGGAGGACCATGTGGACATCGTCGTCACCGGACGGCACCTGACCGTCTCCGACCGTTTCCGGGAGCACATCGAGGAGAAGCTGGCCAAGGTCTCCCAGCTCGCGCCGCGGACCCGGCGCGTCGAGGTGCTCGTCAGTCACGAGCCCAACCGTCGCCAGGCCAAGGCGTGCGACCGCGTCGAGGTCACCTGTCACGCCAAGGGGCCGGTCGTGCGAGCGGAAGCGTGTGCCGACGACCGGTACGTGGCCCTCGACATGGTGCTCGACAAGCTCTCGGAGCGTCTGCGGCGGCAGAACGACCGGCGCCAGGTGCGTCGTGGGCGACGAGCGCCAGAGTCGGTGGCACAGGCCACCGCACGGATCGCCGTACCCGAGGCGCCCCCGGTGGCCGCCGAGGAGCCTGCGGAGGGTCCGTTCGACGGCTCCCCCGTCGACGTCCGCGAGAAGGTGCACCGCTCAAGACCGATGACTCTGGCCGACGCGTTGCGCGAGATGGAGCTCGTCGGCCACGACTTCTACCTCTTCCACGACGTCGACACCGAGCGCGCCAGTGTGGTCTACCGACGGCAGGGCTGGTCGTACGGCGTCATCCATCTCGACCTCGACGCCGGCGCCACCGCCGACGCGGCGGCGTCGTGATCGGCGCGGATCGCCGTGCCAACGTCGGTGGTGGCTGACACCATCGCCCCGTGGAGCACGAGATGAGCGACCCCGGCGAGGCCGGCGACGGCGGGCCGGCGAGCGGGGAGCCGGCGGGCCCGATCCGGGTGGTGATCGTCGACGACCACGAGCTCTACCGGCAGGGGATGTCGGTGGTCGTCGGGCTCGACGGCACCGCCATCGTGGTCGGGACCGCCGGCAACGGCGCCGAGGCGGCCGAGGTCTGCGCGGCGCTGCGGCCCGACGTGTGCCTCATGGACGTGCGGATGCCGGTCGTCGGGGGCATCGACGGCTGCCGCCAGGTCCGTGCGGAGGCGCCCGACACCCGCATTCTCATGCTGACGATGAGCGACGACGAGACCGACCTCTTCGAGGCGGTCAAGGCGGGAGCGAGCGGCTACCTGCTCAAGGACACACCCGGGGAGGAGGTGGCCGAGGCCATCAGGAAGGTCCACGACGGGCAGGCCATCGTCCCTCCGGGCATGGCGGCCACCCTGCTGCAGGAGTTCAGCAGGCTCGGCAACGAGGCCGACGACACCGAGCGGGCCGACACCACGCTCACCGACCGCGAGGTCGAGGTGCTGCGTCTGGTGGCCCGCGGGCTGGTGAACCGGGAGATCGCCGACGAGCTGGTCATCGCCGAGAACACGGTGAAGAACCACGTGCGCAACATCCTCGAGAAGCTGCACGTGCACTCGCGCACCGCCGCAGCCGTCTACGCGCACCGCCAGCGACTCATCGGCTCGGATGGGTGAGGCCGCCCCGCCGGTCCGCCTCTCCCGAGCCGCTGCCCGGCGTATCGCGCTCGCGGCCCAGGGGTTCGCCCGGCCGCGCCCGGCCGCGCCCGGCATCCGGGAACTGCAGCGAGTGGTGGACACCGTCGGCGTGGTACAGATCGACAGCGTCAACGTGCTCGCGCGCAGTCAGTACCTCCCGTTCTTCAGCCGCCTCGGGCACTACGACCGCTCGCTGCTCGACCGGGCGCGCGACACCGCACCGCGCCGGGTCGTCGAGTACTGGGCGCACGAGGCCTCGCTGATCCCGCCGACGACCTGGCCGCTGCTCGACTTCCGCATGCGCCGGGCGCACTCGGACGCCTGGGGCGGCATGCAGCGGGTCGCTCGCGAGCGTCCCGACCTCGTCGAGGCCGTCCTCGACGAGGTCGCCCGTCGTGGCCCGCTCACCAGCCGTGAGGCGGAGTCGGCGCTCTCGCACGACCGCCCGCGCGAGCGCGATGCGTGGGGGTGGAACTGGTCGCTCGTGAAGAACGCCCTGGAGCAGCTGTTCTGGTCGGGCGAGGTGTCGAGCGCGGGCCGCACCACGCAGTTCGAGCGGCGCTATGCGCTGCCCGAGCGGGTCCTGCCGGCGGCGGTGCGGGCTGCCGCACTCGACCCCGGCGCCCGGCCGTCCGACGCCGAGGCGTTCCGCCGGCTGGTCGAGATCGCGGCGCGCGCCCACGGGGTCGGCAGTGAGCAGTGTCTGCGCGACTACTTCCGGCTCCGTCCCGAGCAGGCCCGCCCCGCCATCGCCGCCCTCGTCGCCGACGGCACGCTGCATCCGGTCACGGTCGAGGGGTGGCGCCGAGCGGCGTACCTTCACCGCGACGCGCGCCGGCCGCGCCACGTGCACGCTCGTGCCTTGCTCTCGCCGTTCGACTCCCTGATCTGGCAGCGCGACCGGGTCCGTGCGCTGTTCGGGTTCGACTACCGCCTCGAGATCTACGTGCCGGAGCACCTACGCGTGCACGGCTACTACGTGCTGCCCTTCCTTCTCGGTGACCAGCTGGTAGCCCGGGTCGACCTCAAGGCCGACCGCGCGGCCGGGGTCCTGCGCGTGCGGCGGTGCACCTGGGAGCCGGGCCGGGCCTCGCCCGCCGACGTCCGCGAGCTCGACGCCGAGCTCCACCTCCTCGCCTCCTGGCTCGACCTGCCCGCCGTCGCGTACTGATCGTTTCGGTTGGGTTCGGTCACGGCGAGTGGCGCGGTCAGGGGTCGCGGAGCAGCTCCCAGTGCAGCTGGTCCACCACCCGGCCGTCGGGGAGAAGATCGGCCGCGGTCTCCCGGCCCCAGATGGTGAAGCCGAGGTTGTCGAGCACCCGGTTGCTGCCAACGTTGTCCTCCGCGGTGCGAGCAACCAGTCTGCGCATTCCCATGCCCCCATCGCTGCGCCCGGCGAGGGCGTGTCTGACCACTGCGCGCGCGGTCGCGCTCGCCACACCACGGCGGCGCGCACTGGGCACCACCTGGTAGCCGAGCTCGACGGTGTCGTCGTCGACGGTGCCCTGCGAGACGAACACGAGCACCTCCCCGAGGGCGGTGTCCTCGGCGGCGTCGGCGACGCACCAGCTGATCGTCGTGCCCAACGACATCCGTTCCCGGCGCGTGAGCAGCCACTCGGCGAAGGTGTCGGGGTCGAGTACGGCGCGACCGGGCATGTGGTGGGTCGGCTGGTCGCGCGGCTCGAGATGTGCCACGTCGTCGTCGCGCCAGGGACGCAGCCGGATGCCGCCCGCCTCCTGCGAGAGCAGTACCGGAGGGTCGTCCCACGGCGTGACGGGTTCCAGAACGTCATCCGCGCCCAGGCTCGCGCACCAGGCGTCGGCAGCGCTCTCGCGGTCCGCGCCGGACGACACCAGCTCGGGGACGGTGCCGTGCCGGGTGAAGCCGCACGACCAGGCCACCCGCCACGAGGCGAAGTTGCCGCGTTCGGCGCGCCAGTGCACCCGGGTCCCGCCCTGTCCGAACCACCACTGACAGGCGAGTCGGAGCGCTCCCGCCATCAGCCCCCGCCCGCGGGCGTCCGGATGCAGCCCGAACCCGGTCTCCGCGGTCCGCCCGGCGCGAGGGCGGAGGTCGACGGTGCCGAGATAGCGCCCGTCCGGGTCGCCGGCGTCGGTGACGGCCCAGGAGCGATCGCCGCCGCCTCGTTCCCAGCCGTCCCGGATGACGCCGAGGAAGTCGTGCGCGTCGGCGAGGTCGTACGGTCGCGGGACGGTGGTCCACCGCAACGACAGCGGGTCGGCCGCCTGTTCGACGATCCGGGCGGCGTCCGCGGAGCGGTGGGCCCGGAGCCGCACCGCCCCGTCGGTGAGCTCGGGCACGCAGTGGGGGTACGTCATCCCGAGCTCGTCGACCACCGTCCCAGCCAACCATCGGCGGGCCGCCGGTGGAACTCGCCTCGCCGCCCGCGTCGTTGTCCGGGCGCCTCACGCGCTCGACTACGCTGGCCGGGTTCGCTGTGAGGCGATACGCGTCTCGTGCTGCCAAGGGAGTCTCACTCGTGAAGATCGTCGAGAAGCTGCTGCGTGCCGGCGAAGGGCGCATCCTCAAGAAGCTCGACAACATCGCCGCGCAGGTGAACGCCATCGAGGATGACTTCGAGAAGCTCAGCGACGCCGAGCTGCGCGCCGAGACCGACACGTTCAAGCAGCGCCTGGCCGACGGCCAGACCCTCGACGACCTGCTTCCGGAGGCGTTCGCCGCGGTCCGCGAAGCGAGCAAGCGCACCATCGGGAAGCGGCATTTCGACGTCCAGCTCATGGGGGGCGCCGCGCTCCACCTCGGCAATGTCGCCGAGATGAAGACCGGTGAGGGCAAGACCCTCGTCGCCACCCTCCCGAGCTACCTGAACGCGCTCACCGGCAACGGCGTGCACATCGTCACCGTCAACGACTACCTCGCCGAGTACCAGAGCGAGCTGATGGGCCGGGTGCACCGCTTCCTCGGGCTGGAGACCGGCTGCATCCTCACCTCGATGACGCCCGAGCAGCGCCGGGCGGAGTACGCCAAGGACATCACGTACGGCAC
>JBOFBK010000028.1:0-12103 GCA_051645525.1 Dermatophilaceae bacterium
CCACCACCCCGGAGGCGTGGATCTGCTCGGCGAGGACGAAGGAGGCGTACGGCGCCACGAGCGACAGCGCCGTGTCGGCGGGCACCTCGCGGACCCGGCTACGCAGCCAGCCCACGACGAACGCGACCGCCGCGCCGACGGCCGCGCCGCCGACCGCGGCGACGAGCAGGTCGACGGTGACCGACACCGCGGTCACCTCCTCGAGCTCGGTGCCGTGGGCGGCGATGCCAGCCGCTGCGAGCGCGGTGCGCAGCGACACCAGTGCGGTGGCGTCGTTGAGCAGCGACTCGCCCTCGAGGATGGTGGTGACCCGCCTCGGGAGCCCGATACGCCGGGCGACCGCGGTGGCCGCGACCGCGTCGGGGGGCGCGACGATCGCCCCGAGCGCGAACGCCAGCGCGAACGAGATCGGCAGCAGCGCCGACGCCACGACCGCCACCCCGGCCGCGGTGAACACTACGAGGCCCACCGACAGGCCGAGGATCGGCCACCGGTTGGCCTTGATGTCGAGCAGCGAGCTCGAGATCGCCGCCGAGTACAGCAGTGGGGGCAGCAGGCCGAACAGCACCAGCTCGGGCGACAGCTCGACGAGCGGGATGCCGGGCACGAACGACACGGCGCCGCCCACCACGAGGAGCACGACGGGCAGGGCGATGCCGAGCCGCTCGGTGAGCCGGCCGACGACGACGACGGTGACGACGATGGCGACGACGGTGAGGGCGAGGTCCACGTCAGGGATTCTCGCCGGATGCCGTGCACGACCGCGAGCGGGTGCCCTGCGGCACCCGGGAGGGCGCGAGGTAGTCGAGGGAGTCCGGGGAGCGGGGCCCTCCGCAGGCCCCACGCTCCGGGTGGCCGGGCGTCATCCGGCTGCGTCCGGCCTCCCCGGGGCTCAGGAGAGCACCGCCTGACGCAGGGCATCGAGGCCGACCGAGCCGACATCGAGGGCGCGGCGGTGGAAGTCCCTCAGGGAGAACGCGTCTCCCTCGCGGGCGGCGGCCTCGTCGCGCAGCTGCATCCAGAGCCGCTCGCCGATCTTGTAGCTCGGTGCCTGTCCCGGCCAGCCGAGGTAGCGGTGCAGCTCGAAGCGGAGCATCTCCTCGCCCTGGTTGGCGTGGGCGGTGAGGAACCGCCAGGCCTTGTCGTACGTCCAGTCGCCGCCGCCGACCTCGGCCGGCGCCTCGAGCCCGCAGTGCACCCCGATGTCGAGCACCACGCGGGCCGCCCGCAGCGACTGGCCGTCGAGCAGGCCCAGGTGGTTGCCGGGGTCGTCCATGTACCCGAGCTCGGCCATCAGCCGCTCGGCGTAGAGGGCCCAGCCCTCGCCGTGCCCGGAGGTCCAGCACATCATCCGGCGCCACCGGTTCAGCAGCTCGCGACGGTAGATGGTCTGGGCGACCTGGAGATGGTGACCGGGCACGCCCTCGTGGTAGACCGTGGTCAGCTCGCGCCAGGTCCCGAACTCGGTGACGCCCTTGGGCACCGACCACCACATCCGGCCCGGGCGGGTGAAGTCGTCGCTCGGGCCGGTGTAGTAGATGCCGCCGGTCTGGGTGGGGGCGATGCGGCACTCGATGGTGCGCACCGGGCCGGGGATGTCGAAGTGGGTGCCGGCCAGCGCGTCGATGACCTCGTCGGCCTTGCCCTGCATCCACGCGCGCAGGGCGTCGGTGCCGCGCAGCACGTACGCCGGGTCGCGGTCGAGGTGGTCGATGGCCTCCTGCACGGTGGCGCCGGGGCGGATGCGCTCGGCGGTGGCCTCCATCTCGGCGGTGATGCGGGCCAGCTCCTCCTGCCCCCAGGCGTAGGTCTCCTCGAGGTCGACCGTGGCGCCGAGGAAGGCCCGGGAGGCCAGCGCGTACCGTTCGCGGCCGCACGCGTCGGCCTCGGGTGCCCGGCCCAGCAGGTGCTCGCGCAGGTCGTCGGCGAGTCGGCGGTAGGCGTCGGCGGCGGCGGTGACGCCGCGCTCGAGGTCGGCGCGCACGGCATCCGAGAGGTCGTCCTCACCGGCCTTCGCGCCGGTGAGGAAGCCGGCGAAGAAGCCGTCGTCGGTGGTCAGCTCGTGGCACTGCTGGATGCACTCGGCCACCTGTCGGCGCGGGGTGACCAGCCCGCGGTCGGCGGACTCCCGCAAGGTGGTGGCGTACTGCCCGAGTGCGGTGGGCACTCTCGTGAGACGGATGGCGATGGTGGCCCAGTCGTCCTGGGTGGCGGTGGGCATGAGGTCGAAGACGTCGCGGCAGCTCTGCAGCGGTGAGGCGATGACGTTGAGCTCCATGCGGTCGTACCCGGCCTCGTGGGTCTCGACGACCAGGCCCAGCCGCTCGCGCATCGCGGTGACGGTGACCCGGTCGACGTCGTCGGCGGGGTCGACCTCGTCGAGTCGGCGGAGGGTGTCGCAGGAGAGCTCGGCGTGGTGGGCGTACCCGTCGGGGGAGAGGTCGTCGAGCTCGGTCTCGCCGCCGGGGACGCCGAGGTAGGTGGCCTCGATGGGCGAGGCGGCGGCGGCGGCGGCGAAGTACGCCTCGGCGACGGTGTCGACAGCAGTGGGTCGGCGGGTGCTGGTGGTGGGCTCGCTCACGCCGGGCGACGCTACCCGAGCCGGATGACGCGGGGCCTGCCGGTTTCGAGCAGCCTCGGTGCACCTAGCCTGTGCTGCCATGGACGCTCGGGTGCGGTCGGTGAACGCCGGGAGGCCGCGCCACGGCATCCGGCCACGCGGTGGCGCCAGCGCGATCGACAAGCGGCCGGTGTCCTCGATCGAGGTGCGCGACCCGGGGCCGAGGCGCGGCGGGCTGGGCAGCGGCGTGGTCGGCGACGACGTGGTCGAGCGCAGGCACCACGGCGGGTCGCACCAGGCGGTGTACGCGTTCGCCCGCGAGGAGCTCGACTGGTGGGCCGCCGCCCTCGGTCGCGACCTCCACGACGGCATGTTCGGCGAGAACCTCACGACGGTCCACCTCGACGTGGACCAGGCCCTGGTCGGCGAGCGCTGGCGCGTGGGCACGGCGCTGCTCGAGGTCACCGGGCCGCGCACCCCGTGTGCGACGTTCGCGGCGTGGATGGGTGAGACCGGATGGGTGCGCCGCTTCGCCGAGCGGGGCCGTACCGGTGCCTACCTGGCCGTCGTCGAGCCGGGCGCGGTCACCGCCGACGACGTGGTCACGGTGATCGACCGGCCGGGCCACGGCGTCCTGGTGCCCGACGTGTTCCGGGCGTTGATGGGCGACGTCGAGCAGGCGCGGCGCGTCGTGGAGGCCCGCGTGCTCGGTGCCGAGCACCAGGCCGAGCTCGAGGCGACGCTCGCCCGCCGGACCCGACCCTGACCCGTGCCCGGGCGGACCTGGCCCACCCGGCGGGGGCTGTAGCGCGCAGCGCGCGCTACCACGCAATACTCGGGCTGGTGACCCCGAGTACTGCGCGGTAGGTCGCGTCGACCGACTCGCGTGGACGACGGCTCGGCCGCCCGACTCGGTCAGGTGCGGTAGGTGCGCTGCCAGGCGCCGGGACCGTGGAGGAGCGGATGACGCAACGCCGGCACCGGGGACGCCCAGCCCGGGGCCCCGCGCCGGCCCGCGGTCGCGAGCGAGCCGTCATCCGGTCCGCCCGCGCCGGACACGGCGGACAGCACGGCGGCCAGAGCCGCGATCTCCTCGAGGGTTGCGCCACCACGCACGCGGATGACGCCCGCCACCTCGCCCTCTCCGCTCATCTGTCCGGTCATGTCAGAGGGCCGGGCCCCGAAGTGTGCGACGAGGTCATAGGGCGGGTCCCGTGGGAGGGGCGAGCGTGCGAAGCCATCACAGGGGCATGTTGCCGTGCTTCTTCGGCGGCAGCGCCTCGCGTTTGGTGCGCAGCGCCCGCAGTGCCTTGGTGACGTTCATCCGGGTGTTCGACGGGGTGATCACCGTGTCGACGTACCCGCGCTCGGCGGCGACGTAGGGGTTGGCGAGCGCCTCCTCGTACTGGGCCACGAACGCGGCCCGCGCGTCGTCGACCGACTCGCCGCGCTCGGCAGCCGCCTTGAGCTCCTTGCGGTAGAGGATGTTCACCGCGCCCTGCGCGCCCATGACGGCGATCTGCGCGGTCGGCCAGGCGAGGTTGATGTCGGCGCCGAGATGCTTGGACCCCATGACGTCGTAGGCCCCGCCGTACGCCTTCCGGGTGATGACGGTGACCAGCGGCACGGTGGCCTCGGCGTAGGCGTAGATGAGCTTGGCGCCGCGGCGGATGATGCCGTCCCACTCCTGGTCGGTGCCGGGCAGGAAGCCGGGCACGTCGACGAAGGTGAGCACCGGCACGTTGAACGCGTCGCACGTGCGCACGAACCGGGCCGCCTTCTCGGAGGCGTCGATGTCGAGGGTGCCGGCCAGCTGCATCGGGTTGTTGGCGACCACGCCGACCGACCGTCCCTCGACCCGCCCGAAGCCGGTGGTGATGTTCGGCGCGAACAGCGGCTGCACCTCGAGGAACTCGCCGTCGTCGAGCACCGCCTCGATCGCCGTCCGGATGTCGTACGGCACGTTCGGGCTGTCGGGGATCAGCGTGTCGAGAGCGCGGTCGGTGTCGGCGACCGCCAGGTCGTTCTCGCCGCCGAACACCGGCGGGTCCTCCATGGTGTTCGACGGCAGGTAGGACAGCAGCGCCCTGACGTAGTCGACGGCATCCTCCTCGGAGGTGCCCATGTAGTGCGCCACACCGGATTTCGTGTTGTGGGTGCGGGCCCCACCGAGCTCCTCGAACCCGACCTCCTCGCCGGTGACGGTGCGGATGACGTCGGGCCCGGTGATGAACATGTGCGACGTCTGGTCGACCATGACGGTGAAGTCGGTGATCGCGGGTGAGTAGACCGCGCCGCCCGCGCACGGACCCATGACGAGCGAGATCTGCGGGACGACCCCGCTCGCGTGGACGTTGCGCCGGAAGATCTCGCCGTACAGCCCGAGCGAGACCACCCCCTCCTGGATGCGGGCGCCACCGGAGTCGTTGAGCCCCACCACCGGGCAGCCGACCTTCATCGCGAAGTCCATGACCTTGCAGATCTTCTCGCCGAACACCTCGCCGAGCGACCCGCCGAAGACGGTGAAGTCCTGGGCGAACACCGCCACGGTGCGCCCGTCGACGGTGCCGTACCCGGTGACCACGCCGTCGCCGTACGGACGGGTGCGGTCCTGTCCGAACGCCCGGGACCGGTGTCGCGCGTACTTGTCCATCTCCACGAACGAGCCCTCGTCGAGCAGCAGGTCGAGCCGCTCGCGCGCGGTCTTCTTCCCCCGGGAGTGCTGCTTCTCGACGGCCCGCTCGGACCCGGCGTTCGCCACCAGGGCCACCCGCCGTTTGAGGTCGGCGAGCTTGCCTGCTGTGGTCGAGGTGTCGATGTCGGCCGCGACGTCGGTGCCGCCGATCGCGTGGGTGTCGCTCGTTCCCGAGGTGCTGACGGTGTCGCTCGTGCTGACGGTGTCGCTCGGCATGCCTCGAGCCTAGCCTTGACCGGGTGAGCGGACCCGGTGACCCTCGTCCCGCGCGGCGACCGCCCGGCCGGATCGACCCGGCCCGCGTGCGCCCGGCCGGCCCCTGGCGACCGGTCGAGGTGTTCGACCGGCTCGGATCCACGAACGACGAGGTCAGCGCCCGTCCAACACGGTGGCGAGTCGTCGTCGCCGAACGTCAGGATGCCGGGCGCGGTCGCCTCGGTCGCGCCTGGTCCACCACCCCGGGGACGGCTCTCGCGGTGTCGGTGCTGGTTCCTTCGCCGCCGTCGGGGCCGGCCTGGGTGCCGCTCCTCGCCGGCCTGGCCGCACACCGTGCGGTCGCGGAGGTGGCGGGCGTGGCGGCATCCCTCAAGTGGCCCAACGACCTCCTCGTGCCCGATGACGGCGACCGCAAGCTCGCGGGTCTGCTCGCGCAGTGGCGTCCGGAGGGGGTGGTCGTCGGTCTCGGCGTCAACGTCGACACCGACCGCGCCGATCTCCCGCTCGACACCGCCACCTCGCTGCGTGCGGCGGGCGCCCCCGGCGTCGACCGGGCCGACCTGCTCACCTCTTGGCTCACCCACCTGGCCGCGCTCCTCGACGAGGACACCGGGCCGGGCGGGCCGCCGTCATCCGCCTACCGGGCGGTCTGCGCCACTGTCGGCCGGGCGGTCGAGGTGCACCTGCCGGCCGCACCCGTTCTCCGCGGCACGGCCACGGGGGTCGACGCGGACGGCAGACTGGTGCTGCGCACCCGCGACGGCACCACCACCGCGCTCTCCGCCGGCGACGTCGTGCATGTGCGCCCGGGAGGTGATGGATGACGCACGGCGACGAGGGGATGACGCACGGCGAGGACCTGCCCGGCCGGGTCGAGCGCAGTCTGCTCGGCCGGCCGGCGTCGATGGGAGGCGCCGAGGTGTCCGCCGGCGCCTCGGTGCCGGCCGCCACGGCGCGCCGGTTCTGGCACGCCATGGGCTTCCAGGTGGTGGATGACGACGAGGCGATGTTCACCGAGGCCGACCGTGAGGCGCTGGAGCGGGTGGTCCGGCTCGTCGGGGAGGGCGAGGTGAGCGAGGAGCTCGCACTGGGGATGACGCGGGCGTTCGCCCGCACCGCGGACCGGCTCGCCGTGTGGCAGACCCAGCTGGTCGCCGAGACGCTCGCGTCCATCGGGAGCGACGAGCCCGCACCCGACCAGCCCGCACCCGAGGAGGTCGCGCTCGGGGAGCCGGGCCACGACGGCGCCGGCCGGGACACCCGTTCGGTGCCCGACCCCGGTGTCGCCGCAGCCACGGCCGAGCTGCTCACCCGCCTCGGCGACGACCTCGACCCGCTGCTCGTCTACGTCTGGCGCCGGCATCTCACCGGGGCGCTGCAGCGGATGATCGCCGACTCCGACCCGGCGCTGCGCTCCGACCCGGCGGCTCCGGTGCGCGCCGTCGGGTTCGCCGACCTGGTCTCGTTCACCCAGTTCGTGCGGCGGATGAGCGAGCGTCAGCTCGCCCGGTTGGTGCAGCACTTCGAGCTGCTCGCGAGCGATGTCGTCACCGAGCACGGCGGCCGGGTGATCAAGACGGTGGGCGACGAGGTGCTCTTCGTGCACACCGACGCGGCCGCGGCATCCGCGATTGCCCTGGACCTGGTCGACGCGATGGCCGAGGACGACCTGCTCCCCCCGGTGCGCGTCGGGCTGTCCCACGGCCGGGTGGTGTCGCGTCTCGGCGACGTCTTCGGGATGACGGTGAACAAGGCGAGCCGGATCACCGCGGTGACACCCACGGGCACCGTCTACGTCGACGACGACATGGCCGCGGTGCTGGGGCAGCTGTCCGGTTTCGTGGCCATCGAGCGACGCCGCCGGATGCTGCGCGGCATCGGTGTCGTCACGCTGCACGAGCTGCGCCGCGCACCTGCCGGCCGCCGCGCCGAGCCCGATGTCGGCCCACCCAGCGCCACCGGCTGACTACCATGCGCACATGACGACGGTGCTGCTTGCCGAGGACGACCCGGCGATCTCCGATCCGCTGGCGCGTGCGCTGCGTCGCGAAGGCTACGACGTCCAGGTGTGCACCGACGGTCAGTCGGCGCTCGAGGCGGCGCTGGAGCAGCCCGATCTTCTCGTGCTCGATCTCGGTCTGCCGAAGATGGACGGGCTCGAGGTCTGTCGGCGGCTGCGGCAGGAGGGAAGCAGCCTGCCGGTCATCGTGCTCACCGCGCGGGCCGACGAGGTCGACACCGTGGTCGGGCTCGACGCCGGCGCCGACGACTATGTCACCAAGCCGTTCCGTCTCGCCGAGCTGCTCGCGCGGGCCAGGGCGCTGCTCCGGCGTGGCCTCTCGGACGCCGAGCCCGACGCCCTGGTGCGCATCGACCCGGAGGGGCGTCGGGTGTTCCTCGGCGGCGAGGAGGTGCAGCTCACCGGCAAGGAGTTCGAGCTGCTGCGGGTGCTCGTCGCCAACGAGGGCAAGGTCGTCTCGCGCGAGAAGCTGATGCGCGAGGTCTGGGACAGTGCGTGGTACGGCTCGACGAAGACGCTCGACATGCACATCTCGGTGTTGCGCCGCAAGCTCGGCGACGACGCCGCCCACCCGAGCTACATCACCACCATCCGCGGGGTCGGTTTCCGCTTCGATGCCCCGGAGGAGTAGGGCGTGCGCCGCCTCTTCGTCCTGACGGCGGTCCGCTCGGTGGTCGTCGCCGTCGTCGCGGTGGTCGTCGGGGTCGTGGTCGCCCGGCTCCTTCTCGACGTCCCGGTGCCGGATGACGTACCGCTCGCCGATGTCGCGGTCGTCGCCGGTACGGCTCTCCTCGGAGCGGCGACAGCGGCTCTCGGCTCGATCTGGTGGGCGGTGCGGGAGGCAGACCGGGTGGGCGACCTGGTGGCGACCCTGCGTACCCGGGCCGAGCGGCTCGGCGACGGCGACTCCAGGCCGGTGCCGTTGGCGTCCGGCATCGACGAGCTCGACCGGCTCGACGGCACGCTCCTGCGCGGTGCGCAGCAGGGCGCCCGACGGCTCGCCGCCGAACGCGACTTCGCCGCCGACGCCTCGCACCAGCTGCGGACCCCCCTGACCGCGTTGCTCATGCGGCTCGAGGAGATCTCGGTGACGAGCGACCTCGAGGTGGTCGCGGAGGAGGCGCACATCGCGATCGGGCAGGTCGAGCGGCTCAGCCGGGTGGTCGACGAGCTGATGAGCCGCACTCGCAGCGGCGTCGAGGCCAACCCCGCGGTCTCGCTGGACTCGGTGCTCGCGTCGCTGCAGCGGGAATGGCAGCCGGCGTTCGCGGCGGCCAAGCGCAGCATCCACGTGCACGGCGAACGAGGGCTACGGGTCCGGGCCACGCCGGTCACGCTCGGTCAGATCCTCACCACGTTGCTCGAGAACTCGCTGTCCCACGGCTCGGGCACTGTGGAGGTGGCAGCGCGGCGGGCCGGGCCGTCGGTCGTCATCGAGGTCAGCGACGCCGGCGAGGGCGTGCCCGCGGCGATCGCACCGCACGTGTTCGAGCGGTCGGTGTCCTCCTCGGGCAGCGGGCTGGGCCTGTCGTTGGCACGCGACCTCGCCGAGGCGGCCGGCGGCCGGCTGGAGCTGGTGCGGCCCCGGCCACCGCTGTTCGCGCTGTTCCTCTCCGAGAGCACCGACTGACCGTGACGATGGAGGCGAGCACTGCGGCGGTCCTGGCTCGCCGACTGACAGCGATGTGAGCGAACCCCGCCGCGGTGGTCCTGACTCGCGCTCGACCGGCAGTGCGGACGCGGAGGCGTCAGAGCAGCTCGCCGGAGAATCAGAGCGGCTCGCCGGAGAACACGTAGCGGCGGTAGGCCCAGAAGCGGAACAGCGTGCCGAGGCCGATGCCGACGACCGTCGCGCCGTTGTTCGCCAACGTCGAGGTGAACCCGAGCCCGTAGTGCGAGCCGGCCAGCACCACCGCGGAGATGCCGAGAGCGACCGCGTTGACACCGAAGAACAGCGACACCTCGTGGTGCGCCGGCCGGTTCCGGCGGTGACGGAACGTCCACTGCCGGTTCCCGAGCCACGCGACCGTGGTCGCTGCCACCCCGGAGAGGATCTTGGCCGTCGTGACGCGGTCGTCGAGCACGGTGTGCCAGAGCAGGTTGGCCAGCCCGAGGTCGATCACGAACGCCAGCGCGCCGACCAGCCCGAACTTGATCATCTCGCGGTACAGGACGTCGAGCGCCCCGCGTGCCCGGTGGAGGAGCCGCCCCAGCGGATGTGTCGGTGGAGCCGCGGGGGCGGTGGTGGGCACCGGCCGAGCGTAGCCTCCGACGCTCGCTATCCTCACGTGGTGTCCTCGCCTCGTCGAACGCCCGGAGGGTTCCCGGTGGTCGGGGTACTCGGGGGTGGGCAGCTGGCCCGGATGTGTGCAGGCCCGGCGGCCGAGCTGGGCCTGACCCTCACTGTGCTTGCCGAGGCCGCCGACGCGAGCGCTGCCCTGGTGGTGCCGAGCGCCCCCGTCGGGTCGGCGGGCGACGTCGACGCTGTCCGGGCGTTCGCCCGCGGCTGCGACGTCGTCACCTTCGACCACGAGCAGGTGCCGGTCGTCGTGCTCGAGGCGCTGGCGGCCGACGGCGCGGTGCTGCATCCGTCGCCCGAGGCGCTGCGGTATGCCCAGGACAAGCTCGCGATGCGCGCTCGCCTCACCGAGCTCGGCGTGCGGTGCCCGCGCTGGGTGCGGGCCGACACGGCATCCGACGTCGCCGCGTTCGGTGCCGCGGTGGGCTGGCCGGTCGTCGCCAAGACACCGCGGGGCGGGTACGACGGGAGGGGCGTGCGGCTGGCGGAGTCTCCCGAGGACCTGCACGACTGGCTGCGGCGGGCAGTCGCCACCCACACCGGGTTGCTGCTGGAGGAGCGGGTGCCGTTCCGGCGCGAGCTCGCGGTGCTGGTCGCCCGGAGCCCGTCGGGCCAGGCCGCGGCCTGGCCGGTGGTCGAGACGGTGCAGACCGACGGAATCTGCACCGAGGTGCTCGCTCCGGCTCCGGGTCTCCCCCCGGTGCTGGCGGCGCACGCCACCGAGGTCGCGTTGCGCGTCGCCGGCGAGCTCGGGGTCACCGGGGTGCTCGCGGTCGAGCTCTTCGACCTCAGCGGGGCGACGCCTCACGGGACACCTCTGGAGGATTCCTCGCCGGCTCCGACGGCCGATGACCTGATGGTGAATGAGCTGGCGATGCGGCCGCACAACTCGGGTCACTGGTCGATGGACGGCGCGGTCACCGGCCAGTTCGAGCAGCACCTGCGGGCGGTGCTCGACCTGCCGCTCGGCGACCCCTCGACCCGCGCGCCGTTCACGGTGATGGCGAACGTGCTCGGCGGCGAGCACCCCGAGCTCTACTCCGCGTACCGGCACGTGATGGCGCGCGACCCCGCGCTCAAGGTGCACCTCTACGGCAAGCACGTGCGGCCGGGCCGCAAGATCGGGCACGTCAACGCCTGTGGTGACGACCTCGCCGACCTGCGGGAACGGGCCGGGCACGCCGCCGACTACCTCCGAGGAGTGGTGACCGAGTGAGCGAGGAACCCTCCGGCGCGGCGTCATCCGCACCTGCGCCGCACACCGTCGGCGCCACGGTCTCGGCCGCCGGTGCCATGCCCTCCGCTGCTGATGCCACGGTCTCGACGGCCGGTGCCTCGTCCTCGGCTGCCGGTGCTATGCCCTCGGCTGCCGCAGACCCGCCGCACAACGGTCCGACCACTGCACCGCTGGTGGGTGTGGTGATGGGCTCGGACTCCGACTGGCCGGTCATGGAGGCCGCAGTCGTCGTGCTCGACGAGCTCGGTGTCGCGTGCGAGGTCGATGTCGTGTCGGCGCACCGGATGCCGGAGGAGATGCTCGAGTACGGCCGCTCGGCCGCACCCCGCGGCCTGCGGGTGCTCGTCGCCGGCGCCGGCGGGGCGGCGCACCTGCCCGGCATGCTCGCCTCGGTCACCTCCCTGCCGGTGATCGGCGTGCCGGTGCCGCTGAAGCATCTCGACGGCCTGGACTCGCTGCTGTCGATCGTGCAGATGCCGGCCGGCGTGCCGGTGGCCACGGTGTCGGTGGGCGGTGCCCGCAACGCCGGCCTGCTCGCGGCACGGATCCTCGGTGCGGGCGAGGGGCCGGATGCCGTGCGGCTGCGGGCCGCGCTCGACACCTTCCGGGACGACCTGCGCGACACCGCGCACGCGAAGGGTGAGGCGTTGCGCGCACGGCGCGCCCCGTCATCCCCGTCATCCTGACCGCGGCGTCCTGGCCTCGGCTCACCGGGCCATGCCGGTGCTGCGGACCTTGGGCCACTCGATCTTGGGGCAGGTGTCCATGACTACGTCGAGCCCGGCCGCACGGGCCCGCTCGGCCGCCGCGACATCGACGACGCCGAGCTGCATCCAGACGGCGTCGAGCTGGAGGCGCTCACGGTGCTCGATCGCCTCGTCGACGACCGTGCCGACGAGTTCGGAGCTGACGAAGCAGTCGACGACCTTGAGGTCCTGGTCGGGGATGTCGGCGAGCGAGGCGTACCCCTGAGCCCCGTGGACCGTCTCCGCGCGCGGGTGCACCGGCACGATGTGCTTGCCCAGCTCGATCTGCAGCCAGCGTGACACATCCCAGGCGGCCCGCTCGCGGTTGCC
>JBOFBK010000029.1:0-14475 GCA_051645525.1 Dermatophilaceae bacterium
CAGCCCGCCCCCACGCTGTCCGGCGGCGAGGCGCAGCGGGTCAAGCTGGCGTCCGAGCTGCAGAAGCGATCCACCGGACGCACCGTCTACGTGCTCGACGAGCCCACGACCGGACTGCACTTCGAGGACATCCGCAAGCTGCTCGGGGTGCTCCAGGGCTTGGTCGACAAGGGCAACACGGTGATCGTCATCGAGCACAACCTCGATGTCATCAAGAACGCCGATTGGGTGGTCGACCTCGGTCCCGAGGGTGGCAGCGGCGGCGGGCGAGTGGTGGCCGAGGGCACGCCCGAGCAGGTCGCCCGACTGGAGCACTCGCACACCGGGCGCTTCCTCGCCCCGGTGCTCGCCAAGACGGCCCGCACCGTCGAGCGAGCCGCCCGTGCTCGCGTCACACCGTCGAAGGCGTCGTCGTCATCCGGGCCGACGGTGACGGCAGGGAGGGCGGCCGCAGGGAAGGCGACCGCAGGGAAGGCGACCGCAACCAAGCGGACCGCCCGGACGGGAACGACCACAGGGGCACCGTCGTCCACCCGGACGGCGGCGAGCGGCAACGCCCCCGCCACCCAGAAGGCGACACCGCGGAGGTCGCCCAGCCGCAAGGCCGGCTGACCGCCGTACCAGCTTCCTTCGGTGCGGCGCTGACCGAAGCGGCCAGCCAGACCGACGCGACCGGTCAGTCCACCCCCAGATACGCCTTTCGGACGTCCTCGCTGGCGAGCAGCTCCTCGCCGGTACCCGAGAGCACGATCTTCCCGACCTCGAGCACGTAGCCCTTGGTCGCCCGCTTCAGCGCGGCCTGGGCGTTCTGCTCGACGAGGAGGATCGTCGTGCCCTGCTGTTGCAGGGTCGTCACCGTGGTCATGATCCGCTTCATCATCAACGGCGACAGGCCCATCGACGGCTCGTCGAGCATCAGCAGCTTCGGCCGGCTCATCATCGCCCGCCCCATGGCGAGCATCTGCTGCTCGCCGCCGGAGAAGGTGCCGGCCGGCTGGCGGCGACGCTCCTCGAGGATGGGGAACAGCTCGAACGCCGCGGCCAGGTCGTCGCGGATCCCGCCGTCCTTCCGCGCGAACGCCCCGAGCATGAGGTTCTCCTCGACGGAGAGCCGCGGGAAGATCCGTCGACCTTCCGGGGAATGGGCGATCCCCAAGGTGACGATGTCGTGCGGTGCCACCGTCGTGAGGTCCTGGCCGTTGAACGTCACCGATCCGGAGACCGGGCGGAGCAGACCCGAGATGGTGCGCAACGTGGTCGTCTTGCCGGCGCCGTTGGTGCCGATCAGGCTGACGACCTGGCCCTCCTCGACGGTGAAGCTGATCCCCTTGACGGCCCTGATCTTGCCGTACGAGACCACGAGGTCGGTGACCTCCAGCATCGCGCTCACGCGCTCTCCTCCTCCTCGTCGGCATCGCCGCCGATGTACGCCTCGATGACCCGGGGGTCGGACTGCACCTGGGCCGGTGTGCCCTCGACGAGCAGCGCGCCACGCACCAGGCACAACACGCGGTCGCAGAGAGTGAAGATGAAGCGCATGTCGTGCTCGATGACGACCACGGCCAGGCCGGTCTCGCGGATCTTGAAGATGAGGTTCATCGTGGCCTCGGTCTCCCGAGGGTTCATCCCGGCGGTCGGCTCGTCGAGGAGCAGCAGCTGCGGGTCCGTAGCCAGGGCCCGGGCGATCTCGAGCCGGCGCTGGTCGCCGTACGGGAGATTGCGCGCGAGCAGCTCGGTCGACGTGCCGAGGCCGACGTACTCGAGCAGCTCCTGGGCTCGTACCCGGGTCGCCTCCTCCTCACGGCGGAACTTCGGCCCTCGGAGGATCGAGGTCAGCGCCATCGACGAGGTGCGGCAGTAGCGGCCGACCATGACGTTCTCGAGGGCCGTCATGTTGCCGAAGAGCCGGATGTTCTGGAAGGTCCGCGCCATGCCGGCCCGCACCACCTTGAGCGGCTTGGGCGGCAGTGCCGCACCGTTCAGCTCGACCCGCCCCTCGGTCGGGATGTACATCCCGGTGAGGCAGTTGAAGAAGGTGGTCTTGCCGGCGCCGTTCGGTCCGATGAGGCCGACGATCTCGCCCTCGCGTACCGACATGCTCACGTCGTCGACGGCGGTGAGACCGCCGAACCGCATGGTCACGTTCGAGGCCTGCAACACGACCTTCTCGCCGACGTGGTGACCGCCGGTGACGCTCTCGGTGACGGTCATTTCGCCTCCTGGAGGTGCTGGGTCTGGGCGAGCTCGACGAGCTCCTCGTCATCCTCGTGGAACTCCAGCTGTCGGCGCTTGCTCGGCACCAGACCCTCGGGGCGGAACCGCATCATCAGCACGAGCAGCAGCCCGAACGCGAGCAGGCGGTAGTCGTTGGCCTCACGGAGCTTCTCGGGGAGCAGCTTGATGATGGTGGCGCCGACGAGCACGCCGAGGATGGTGCCCATGCCACCGAGGACGACCGCGGCGAGGAGGAACGCCGACTCGAGGAACACGTACTGCTCGGGCACCACGGAGGTGTCCTGGTGGGCCTTGATGGTCCCCGCCAGGCCGGCGAGGAACGCGCCGACCGCGAAGGCGAGCAGCTTGAGGCCGTAGACGTTGACGCCCATCGCCTCGGCCGCACGCTCGTCCTCGCGGATGGCGACCCAGCCGCGTCCGATCCGGCTGTCATTGAGCCGAGCGACGACGAGGATGATCAGCCCGATGAGGAGCAGGAGCAGGAAGTAGTAGTTGCTGAACCGGCCGAGCTCGAACCCGGCGATGCTGTGCGGCTGCCCGAAGTCGAATCCGAAGAAGACGAGGTCGGGGATGGCCGGGATGCCGTTCGGCCCGTTGGTGAGGTCGGGGCCGTTGCTGCCGTCGAGGTTCAGCATCGCCAGTCGGAAGATCTCGCCGAAGCCGAGCGTGACGATCGCCAGGTAGTCGCCGGACACCCGCAGCGTGGGGGACCCGATGACGAGCCCGAACACCGCTGCGACACCGGCGCCGACCAGCATGACCACAAGGAACGGAGGTTTCCAGCCGACCGTGGCGAACGCGGAGTTCGAGAGCATCGCGCCCACGTAGGCGCCGGTTCCGAGGAAGGCGATGTAGCCGAGGTCGAGCAGGCCGGCGAGCCCGACGACGATGTTCAGTCCGAGCGCAGTTGCGGCGAAGATGATGACCTGGGTGGCGATCGACATGTTCGCGTCGGATCCGCCCTGGGTGAACGGGAAGAGGAACGCCACGACGAACGCGCCCAGCAGCAGCGGGCGACGGTTGTTGGCCCCGATGAACCCGAGGTAGCCGCCGAACCCGCTGCCGAGCAGTGCGCCGGCCACGCCGATCAACGCGACCAGCCAGCAGAAGAACGTGCCGCCGTCCTCGATGCCGAGCGTGTACGCGGTGATGAAGAGCAGCAGGGCGAGCAGCGCCACGATGATGAGGATCTCGACCGACGAGCTCAGCCGGGGCCAGGTGCGCACGTCGATGTCGACCTCGGGAGTCAGCTGGCCTCCGAGCCAGACCAGCACCGCGCCGGCCAGGGCGACGTACACGCCCTCGTTGGCGTTGATCAGCCCGGTGGTGGTGAGGTGGACGGCGAGCAGCGCCACGACGGCGAAGGCGATGGACGTGGCGCCGAGGATGCGCAACCCGCGCCCCGGGCTGAGCCAGGGTGGGCGGCGCAGGAGCAGGCCGACGATGAAGAACGTGAGCACGCCGAGGGTGATGGCGTAGGTCTGGATGCCGGCCGGGCTGAACCGCGGGGAGATGTCACCGAGCACACGGTCGTCGTAGCACCACGACAGCAACCCGCTGACGACGAGCAGCACGCCACCGAGGGCGCCGACGAGCGGCGCCCTGGAGCCGTGCGCCTCGCGCACCGTGTCGGGAAGTGCGAGCCGGCTCATGCGCGGTCCACCACCTTCGCGCCGAGGATGCCCTGTGGTCGGAACACCAGGACGAGGATCAGCAGGACGAACGCCCAGACGTCCTTCCACGAGCTGCCGCCGAACTGGCCGAGCGCCCCGGGCAGGTACTGGCTGTACTGGATGGCCATGGACTCCACCAGTCCGAGGGTGAGGCCGCCGACGACCGCCCCCCAGACGTTGCCGATGCCGCCGAGCACCGCGGCCGTGAATGCCTTCAACCCGGCGAGGAAGCCGATCTTGAAGTTGATGTTGGTGACCTGCAGGCCTTGCGCCACACCGGCGACCGCCGCGAGCGTGGCGCCCACGGCGAACGCGATGACGATGATCCGATCGACGTTGATGCCCATCAGCCGTGCGGTGTCGGGGTCCTGGGAGACGGCCTGCATCCCGCGCCCGCTACGGGTGCGGTTGACGAAGAACCACAGGCCGGCGGCGCACATCATCAGCGACCCGACGGTGAACACCGCCGAGCGCTGGATGGTCACGCCAGCGAGCTCCCACGCGGGCCCGGTGACCACGTCGATCTGGGGGAACGGCACCCGCTGCTTGGCGTCGGGGAAGTCGAACGGGTTCCAGTCGCCGAAGAACAGCAACGGGTCGTTGTAGCCGAGACGCACGATCTCCTGGAGGAACACCGAGATGCCGATCGCGGTGATGAGCGGTGCCAGCCGGGGGGCGTTGCGCAGTGGCCGGTAGGCGATGCGCTCCATCGCCACCGCGACGAGCACCGACGCCGTTACCGCTCCGACGATCATCAGCGGCAGCGTCCACACCGCGGTCTCGCCCTCGAAGAACAGCAGCCAGGTCGAGAGCGCACCGAAGGCGCCGATCATGAACACCTCGCCATGCGCGAAGTTGATCAACTGGACGATGCCGTACACCACGGTGTAGCCCACCGCGATCAGCGCGTACAGCGACCCCAAGGTCAGCCCGTTGACGAGCTGCTGGGCGAACAGGTCCACCACGACCTCCTGGGATCAGGGACACACGGCTGGAGGGAGAGTAGCGGCTGGTCACTGGTCGAGGACCGTGCCACCCCGTAGGCACCGGCCCATAGGTGGTAGGCCGACGCGCCACGGCGGCTCGTCATCCGGGCCGACCGCAAGCGGTGGATGACGTGGAACGGCGGGGGTGGTCGGTGACCACCCCCGCCGTCAGCTGCGTCAGGCGGATGCCGTCAGCGGCTCACTTGAACTCTTCGGTGTTGACCGGAGCCCACTCGGTGCCCTTGACCTGGTAGACGGTGAGGACCCGGGTGGTGGTGTCGCCGAACTCGTCGAAGGCGACCTTGCCGGTGACGCCGTCGAAGGAGACGCTGCTCATGGCGTCGACGGTTGCCTGGCGGGCCGCCTCGGCCGAGTCGGCGTCCTTGAGCGAGGTCTTCAGCGCGTTGATGAGGGCGTTGGCCGCGTCGTAGGCGTACGCACCGTAGGCCTCGTAGGGCTCGGCGTAGCCGCCCTTGTCGTAGGCGTCGACGAACGCCTTGGCCGAGGCCAGCTCGCCGGTCGGAGCACCGACCGAGGTGGCCAGGTCATTGGCGGCCGTGGCACCGGCGAGCTTCGGGTACTCACCGGAGTAGATGCCGTCGCCACCCATGAGCGGGACATTGAGGCCGGCCGCCTTCATCTGCTGCGAGAGCGGGCCTGCCTGCGGGTACTCACCGCCGTAGTAGACCGCCTTGGGGCTCGACGGCTTGATCTTGGTGATGACGGCGTCGTACTTCTCGTCCTCGGGGTTGATCGTCTCGGCCGCCACGACCTTGCCACCGAGCTTGGTGAACTCGGCGGTGAATGCCTCGACCAGTCCCTGGCCGTAGGTCTTCTTGTCGTGGACGGTGGCGACCTCCTTGATACCTGCCTTCTCGAACAGGTAGCGCGCCGCGAACGGCCCTTGGACCGAGTCGGTGGTGCAGGTGCGGAAGTACGTGGGGTAGGTGCGCTTCGGAGCGGTGGCGAAGTCGGCACCCTGGGTCAGCGCCGGGTTGGTGTTGGCCGGCGAGACCTGGGTGATGTTGGCTGCGGCGAGTACCGGCTGGACGGTCTGCGCGACACCCGAGTTCAGCGTGCCGACGACGCCGACGACATCCTTGTCGCCGGCGAGCTTGGTAGCGGCGTTCTTGCCGGTGTCGGGGTTGGCCTGGTCGTCCTCGGCGGCGAGCTCGAGGGTCCAGCCCTCGATCGCGTTGGACTCGTTGGCCTGCTTGATCGCGAGGTCGACCGAGTTCGAGATGCCCTTGCCGAGGGCGGCGAGGTCACCGGACAGCGGAGCGATGACACCGATCTTGGCGACCTTGTTGTCGCCGGAGCCGGACCCCTCGTCGCCGGACCCCTCGTCGCGCGTACCGCAAGCGGAGAGCGCGAGCGAGGCCACGAGCAGTGAGGCGCCGACGGCGACCACGGAACGCTGAGGCACGTTTCCTCCTGTGTTGAGCTGGCTGGTGAGCAGGACTGCTCGTACCCGCGTTCGGCGGGCCAAGGTGGAGCGTAACCACCGCGTTCCTCGTGAGCCGAGCATTCTCGCCAGGATGGTGCCGAGTTGTTACCTGGTGTGTGCACCCATGCGCCACTCAGGCCAGTCGGTGATACTCGGGCCGGCAGCCACCCGGCGACGAAGGGAATCGCAATGTCCGATCAGCACTCCGACGAGACCACTCCCTGTTCCTGCGTGAGCAGGCGCAGCACGCTGCGAGCAGCCGGCCTGGCCGGCGCGGCGGTGGCCGGTGCGACCACGCTGTCGGCGTGCGGCGAGGCCTCCGAGGTCGCGGATGCCGCGTCGTCCGCAGCGGGTGCAGCCACCAGTGCCGCGGCCGAGGCGGCGGATGCCATCAAGGCTGCTCAGGTGCCGGTGCGAGGCGGCACCGTCATCGACTCCCTCAAGGTCGTGGTCACCCAGCCCACCGAAGGCGACTTCAAGGCGTTCTCGGCGGTGTGCCCGCACCAGGGATGCACGGTCGCGGGCGTGGCCGACAACGTCATCAACTGCGCGTGCCACGGCAGCCAGTTCGATGCGGCCACGGGCGCGGTCACGAAGGGCCCGGCGAACACCGGCCTCGAGGCGAAGACCGTCACGGTCAACGGCGACGGCATCACCGTCTCCTGACCCGTCCGGGGGCGCGGGCGGCCCGGCCGCCGCCTCCGGTGTGCTCGTCCTGACGCCTGGATGGGCAGCGCCGATCCGCGGGTCGGCGCGCCGTGCCGGCATCCTCGACCAGGTGTCTCGGTCGAGGACGCCGAGCCGTCGGTGGTGTGGGAGCCTCGACATAGGGTTGTCCGGTGGTTGCGTCGTACCGTCCTCGCCCGGGTGAGGTCCCGACCGACCCCGGCGTGTACCGGTTCCGCGACCGCGAGGGGCGGGTCATCTACGTCGGCAAGGCGCGCAACCTCCGTCAGCGGCTGTCCTCCTACTTTCAGGACGTCGCTGCGCTGCATCCCCGCACGGCGACGATGGTGCGCACCGGAGCCAGCGTCGAGTGGACGGTGGTCGGCACCGAGGTGGAGGCGCTGCAGCTCGAGTACGCGTGGATCAAGGAGTTCGACCCGCGGTTCAACGTCCGGTACCGCGACGACAAGTCGTATCCCTACCTCGCCGTGACGATGGGGGAGGAGTTCCCGCGTGCGCAGGTGATGCGCGGCGCCAAGCGCAAGGGCACGAGGTACTTCGGTCCGTACGCCCACGCCTGGGCGATCCGCGAGACGCTGGACCTGGCGCTGCGGGTCTTCCCGGTCCGGACCTGCTCGGCCGGGGTGTTCCGGCGGGCCGCCCAGGTGGGCCGTCCCTGTCTGCTCGGGTACATCGACAAGTGCAGCGCCCCGTGCGTGGGCCGGGTCGACGCCGGCCGGCACCGCGAGATCGCCGAGGACTTCTGCGACTTCATGGCCGGGGAGACCGGCCGTTTCATGACCCGGCTGACCGCCGAGATGAAGGATGCCGCCGCCGAGCTCGACTTCGAGCGGGCGGCTCGGCTGCGCGACGACATCGGCGCGCTGGAGCGGGTGCTCGAGAAGTCGGCCGTCGTCCTCCCGGACGCGACCGACGCCGACGTGTTCGGCCTGGCCGAGGACGAGCTCGAGGTGGCGGTGCAGCTGTTTCACGTGCGTGGAGGCCGGATGCGCGGGCAGCGCGGCTGGGTCGCCGAACGCGACGCCGAGTCGACGCCGGAGGTCGTCGAGCACCTGCTCCAGCAGGTCTACGGGGGAGGCGGCGCCGACGCGGTGCCACGCGAGGTGCTCGTCCCCGTCGTCCCGGACGACGCGGACGCGCTCGCCGACTGGCTCAGCGACATCCGCGGGAGCCGGGTCGACCTGCGGGTTCCGCGACGCGGTGACAAACGCGCGCTCATGGAGACCGTGGCGCGCAACGCGACCCAGAGCCTGGTGCGGCACAAGGTGACCCGGGCCGGCGATCTCACCACGCGCAGTCAGGCGCTGCAGCAGCTCCACGACATGCTCAGCCTCGACGAGGCCCCGTTGCGCATCGAGTGCTTCGACATCAGCCACGTCATGGGCACCCAGGTCGTGGGGTCGATGGTGGTCTTCGAGGACGGCCTGCCCCGCAAGTCCGAGTACCGGCGCTTCGTCGTGCGTGGCGACGAGCGCGGCGCCACCGACGACACGGCGGCGATGCACGAGGTGCTGACCCGACGCTTCCGCCGGGGGATCCGCGAGGAAAGCGAACGCGACCGGGCCTCCGGCGACGGGGTGGTCGACGGCAACCGGCCGCCTCGGTTCGCCTACCGCCCGGGCCTGCTGGTCGTCGACGGCGGTCTGCCCCAGGTCAACGCAGCCGCCCGCGCACTTGAGGAGGTCGGCGTCGTCGACGTGCCGGTCGTGGGCCTGGCCAAGCGGCTCGAGGAGGTCTGGCTGCCGGGCGAGCAGCATCCGGTCGTGCTGCCGCGGACCAGCGAGGGGCTGTACCTCCTCCAGCGGGTCCGGGATGAGGCTCACCGCTTCGCCGTCACCTTCCACCGGCAGCGGCGGTCGGCGGCGATGACGAGCAGCCGGCTCGACGGCATCCCCGGTCTGGGCGAGAAGCGGCAGAAGGCTCTGCTCGCCGCGTTCGGTTCGGTCAAACGGATCCGGGCGGCACGCGCCGAGGAGCTCGCGGCCGTCCCTGGCATCGGGCCTGCGCTCGCCCGGGTGGTTGCGGCAGAGTTGGGCGCGACGGACCCGGCCGCCCCGGCCGTCGACCTGACCACCGGCGAGGTACTCGACGAGGAAGGAGCTGAAGCGTGAGCGAGGGCCAGCCCGTCGGCCGCGCCGGCTCCTCCGCGTCGGAGGGCGACGCGTCATCCGCGCTGGAGGGCGACACGTCGCACTCCGGCGACTTCATGGTGGTGACCGGGATGAGCGGGGCCGGGCGGTCGACCGCGGCGAACGTCCTCGAGGACCAGGGGTGGTACGTCGTCGACAACCTCCCGCCGCGGCTGATCCCCGCGATGGCCGACCTGGCGGCCGAGGCACGTGATTCGGTGGCCCACGACCTCCGGATCGCCGCGGTCGTCGACGTGCGTGCCCGGCCGTTCACCACCGGCCTGCAGGAAGGGCTCACCGCCCTGCGCGCCAACGGCTGGAGCCCTCAGCTGGTGTTCCTCGACGCCACCGACGAGGCGCTCGTGCGGCGCTTCGAGAGCGTCCGCCGGCCGCATCCGCTCCAAGGAGAAGGGCGACTGCTCGACGGCATCCAGAACGAGCGCGAGCTGCTGGGCGACCTGCGCGCCGACGCCGATGTCGTCATCGACACCTCCGGTCTCAACGTGCACCAGCTGGGCCGCAAGCTCACCCCTCTGGTCGGGGTCGGGCGCGGGCCGAGCCTGCGGCTGGCGCTGCTCTCGTTCGGGTTCAAGTACGGCGTGCCGCTCGACGCCGACTTCGTGTTCGACTTGCGCTTTCTGCCCAACCCGTTCTGGGTGCCCGAGCTGCGCTCGCTCACCGGTGTCGACGCCCCGGTGGCCGAGTTCGTGCTCCGTCAGGACGGAGCCGCCGAGTTCGTGGACCGCGTGGTGGCGCTGCTCGGCCCGATCAGCGCCGGCTACCTGCGCGAGGGCCGCCGCTATGCCACGTTGGCGTTCGGCTGCACCGGTGGCAAGCACCGCTCGGTCGCGTTGAGCCGTGAGGTGGCCACCCGGCTGGCGGACGACCAGATCGCCACGTTCGTCGTCCACCGCGACCTGGGTCGCGAGTGAGCGGCCCGATCGTCGTTGCGCTCGGCGGTGGACACGGCCTCGCCGCGACCCTCGGAGCGCTCCGGTACGTGACCGACGAGATCACGGCCGTGGTCACGGTGGCCGACGACGGTGGCTCCAGCGGCCGTCTGCGCGAGGAGTTCGGCGTGCTGCCACCCGGAGATCTCCGGATGGCGCTCGCGGCGCTGTGCAGCGAGACCGAATGGGGGCACATCTGGCGCGACGTGCTCCAGCACCGGTTCGCCGGTGACGGTGCGCTCGGTGGTCACGCCCTCGGCAACCTCATCGTGGTCGCGCTGTGGGAGCTGCACCACGACCCGGTGGCGGGTCTCGACCTGGTCGGCCGGTTGCTCCAGGCTCGAGGACGAGTGCTGCCCATGGCCGCGGTGCCGCTGACCATCGAGGCCGACGTCCGGGGTGTGGACCCGGCCGATCCGGGCGCCGTCCTGACCCTGCGGGGACAGGCCGAGGTGGCCGCCACGCGCGGACACGTCGAGGTGGTGCGGCTCGAGCCACGCGACCCACCGGCCTACCCGGAGTCGGTCGCGGCGATCCGCAGCGCCGACTGGGTGGTGCTGGGCCCGGGCTCGTGGTTCACCTCCGTCACCGTGCACCTCCTCGTGCCCGAGGTCCGGGAGGCGCTCGAGGTCACCCGTGCCCGTCGCCTCCTCGTGCTCAACCTCGACCCGGGGGCCGGCGAGACCTCTGGTCTTCGAGCGGTCGGGCTGATCGACGCGTTCGCCGCGATGGCGCCCGGGCTGCGGCTCGACGCGGTGCTCGCCGACCCGGCCGTCGTCGACGACGAGAACGAGCTCGCAGCGCGGTGCGCGCGGCTCGGCGCCGCGCTCCACGTGGCCCTGGTGGGCCGGCGCGACGAGCCCGGAGTCCACGATCCGCTGCGCTATGCCGCAGCTCTCCGCGACCTCATGAGTACGCCCGAGAAGCGGTGGTGAGCCGTGGCAGGATGACCGGTATGGCGATGACGGCGGCGGTCAAGGACGAGCTGTCCCGACACACCGTCACCAAGCCGTGCTGCCGTAAGGCCGAGGTCGCGGCGATGCTGCGGTTCGCCGGCGGGCTGCACATCATCGGGGGCCGGATCGTCGTCGAGGCCGAGCTCGACACCGCCAACTCCGCTCGCCGGCTGCGTCGAGAGCTCGCGGAGGTGTACGGCCACACCCCGGAGGTGCTGGTGCTCGCGGCGGGCGGGCTGCGCAAGGGCAGCCGCTACGTGGTCCGTGTCGTCCAGGACGGTGAGGCGCTGGCGCGGCAGACCGGACTCATCGACAGTCGCGGCCGGCCGGTTCGTGGGCTCCCGCCGAAGGTGGTCAGTGGCTCGGTCTGCGATGCCGAGGCGGCGTGGCGCGGTGCGTTCCTCGCGCACGGCTCGCTCACCGAACCTGGCCGCTCGTCGGCGCTCGAGGTCACCTGCCCGGGCCCCGAAGCGGCCCTGGCGCTGGTCGGAGCCGCACGCCGGCTCAGCATCCCCGCGAAGGCACGCGAGGTCCGCGGTGTCGACCGAGTCGTCATCCGCGACGGTGACGCGATCGCCCAGATGCTGACCCGGCTCGGTGCCCACGACGCCGTGCTGGCCTGGGAGGAGCGCCGGATCCGCCGCGAGGTGCGGGCCACCGCGAACCGGCTGGCCAACTTCGACGACGCCAACCTGCGACGGTCGGCGCGAGCGGCCGTGGCGGCCGGCGCCCGCGTCGAGCGGGCACTGGAGATCCTCGGCCCCGACGCGCCCGAGCATCTCCGCGACGCGGGCCGGCTCCGGCTCGACCACAAGCAGGCCTCTCTCGAGGAGCTCGGCCAGCTCGCCCAGCCGCCGATGACCAAGGACGCTGTCGCGGGCCGAATCAGGCGGCTGCTCGCGATGGCCGACAAGCGAGCGCAGGACGACGGTGTGCCCGATACCGAGGCCGTGTTGACCCCCGAGATGCTCGACACCTGACGCGACGGGCTCGGCCCGCGGGACCCCGACGCCTCCTCCGGCCCGACGCCTCTCTCGCACCATGCCCGCGTTGCCCGGAGTATCCGGGAGACATGGGCCCGCCTCCTCCCATGCGCGCGTCCGGATCGACCGCACTGCGGACAACGCGGGGCGTCATCCGGCCCGGGTCTAGGGTGGACGCCGGACCCGTGCCCCACCGTCGCGGCACTCTCGATTCTCATGGAAGGCAACTCCCCGTGACCGTTCGCGTAGGCATCAACGGCTTCGGCCGCATCGGCCGCAACTTCTACCGGGCCGTCGAGGCCGCCGGCGCTGACATCGAGGTCGTCGCCGTCAACGACCTCACCGACAACGCCACCCTCGCCAGCCTGCTGAAGTACGACTCGATCCTCGGCCGATTCCCCGGCGAGGTGACCTCCACCGACACCGACATCACCGCGAACGGCACGACGTTCAAGGCCTTCGCCGAACGCGACCCGGCGAACCTGCCGTGGGGCGAGCTCGGTGCCGATGTCGTCATCGAGTCCACCGGCATCTTCACCGACGCGACCAAGGCCAAGGTGCACGTCGACGGCGGCGCGAAGAAGGTCGTCATCTCCGCGCCGGCCAAGAACGAGGACGTCACGATCGTCATGGGCGTCAACGACGGCGACTACGACCCGGCCAGTCACACGGTCATCTCCAACGCGTCGTGCACCACCAACTGCCTGGCTCCGATGGCCAAGGCGCTCCACGACGAGTTCGGCATCGTCAAGGGCCTGATGACGACGATCCACGCCTACACCCAGGACCAAAACCTCCAGGACGGGCCGCACAAGGACCTCCGCCGTGCCCGCGCCGCCGCCCTCAACATCGTGCCCACGAGCACCGGCGCGGCCAAGGCTATCGGCCTGGTGATGCCCGAGCTCAAGGGCAAGCTCGACGGCTACGCGCTGCGCGTGCCCACCCCGACCGGCTCGGCCACCGACCTCACCTTCGAGGCCGGCCGCGAGACGACCGTCGACGAGGTCAACGCCGTGGTCAAGGCCGCCGCCGAGGGCCCGCTCAAGGGCATCATGGTCTACACCGAGGACCCGATCGTCTCCACCGACATCGTCACCGACCCGGCTTCATGCATCTTCGACGCCGGCCTGACCAAGGTCATCGGCAACCAGGTCAAGGTGGTCGGCTGGTACGACAACGAGTGGGGCTACTCCAATCGGCTCATCGACGTCGCGCTGCTCGTTGGCGCGGGTCTCTGACCGGCTTGCGCTCGGCATCCGCCACCATGGCCGACCTCGCCTCGCTGGGTGACGTACGCGGGAAGCGCGTGCTCGTCCGGTCCGACCTCAACGTGCCCCTCGACGGCACCACCATCACCGACGACGGCCGGATTCGGGCCTCGCTCCCGACGATCCGCGACCTGTCGGACGCCGGCGCACGGGTCGTCGTGTGCGCTCACCTCGGGCGGCCGAAGGGCGAGCCGGACGAGCGCTACTCGCTGCGCCCGGTCGCCGAGCGGCTCGCCGAGCTGCTCGACCGGCCCGTCGCGTTCGCCACCGACACGGTGGGGGAGAGCGCCCGCTCGACCGTCGACCGCCTCGCCGACGGCGACGTCGCGCTGCTCGAGAACCTCCGGTTCAACGCCGGCGAGACGGCCAAGGCGGATGACGACCGCGCTGCCTTCGCCGACGCGCTCGCCGCCCTCGCCGACGCCTACGTCTCCGACGGGTTCGGTGTCGTGCACCGCACGCAGGCGTCCGTCTACGACGTCGCGACTCGGCTGCCGTCGGCGATGGGCGGGCTGGTGCGCCGGGAGGTCGAGGTGCTGCGCCGGCTCACCGAGGACCCGGAGCGGCCCTACGCCGTGGTGCTCGGCGGTGCCAAGGTCGCCGACAAGCTCGCCGTCATCGACAACCTCCTCGGTACCGCCGACCGCCTGCTCGTCGGTGGCGGGATGGTGTTCACGTTCCTCGCGGCCCAGGGCCACGAGATCGGGCGCAGCCTGTTCGACGCCGACAGCCTCGACGCCGTGAAGGGCTACCTGCGCACCGCCGAGGAGCGCGGCGTCGAGCTCGTCCTGCCGGTCGACGTCGTCGTCGGCGCCGAGTTCGCGGCCGACACCGTGACCTCCGTCGTCGGTGTCGACGCGATCCCCGCCGACGCGATCGGCCTGGACATCGGGCCGCGTTCGGCCGAGCTGTTCGCGCAGCGGCTCGCCGACACACGGACCGTCTTCTGGAACGGCCCGATGGGCGCCTTCGAGATGGCGCCGTTCGCTGCCGGCACCAAGGCGGTCGCCGAGGCGCTCGCCGAGGCGACGTCGACCGGCGCGCTCACGGTCGTGGGTGGTGGCGACTCCGCGGCAGCCGTGCGGCAGCTCGGGTTCCCCGACGACCGGTTCGGCCACATCAGCACCGGCGGCGGCGCCTCCCTCGAGTTCCTCGAGGGCA
>JBOFBK010000030.1:0-20166 GCA_051645525.1 Dermatophilaceae bacterium
CCTGTCTGTCAGTCTGGTGGTGAGTCAGTTCGTCTTCGATTGTCAGGAGATGAGTTGATGAGTTTCTCGGAGTTCACGCCGGATCAGCGGCGAGAGTTCGTGGTGGAGTATCTGGCGGTTCCATACGCCTCAGCGAGGCGCGTGGCGGGTTGCTCGGGGCATGGGCTCGGAACAGTTGCGGACGTGGCGGCGGCAGGTGATGGCCGGGGTGGTTGAGTCAGGTCGGATCCCTCGAGGAGGGGTGCTGGTGTCCGTGGAGGAGAACCGGGAGCTGGCCCGGTTGCATGCCGAGAACACGCGGCTGCGGTCCGAGATGGAGGAGGCGAAGAAGGCCGCGGAGTCCTCGGCTCGGGTGGTTGACGCGTTGGGAAAAGCTATCGAGCTCTTGCGGGACGGGACGGCACCCAAGGGCGGCGACGCAACCGGCAGCCGTCCGTGATGGACCAGGCGAAGTGGTGGGCCTTCGAAGCGGCGCTGGTCGCGACGTTGGTGACCGCGGGCCTGTCCCAGCGTGCAGCTTTGGTCCTGCTGGGCATCTCCGGCCGGCTCCTGGCACGCCCGGAGCCGGCCTCGTCCTCGGGCCGCTGAGCCGGTGCCGCATCGGATGCGGCGCTCGGCGGCGTGGCTGACCCCGGATGAGGTTGAGGCCATCACGACCCGGCTGGCCACCGCGTTCACGGCCGGCAAGTCGGTACACCAGGCATTCCACGAGGCGTGGGACGCTGCCGACCCGGTCGCGTCGCTGTCGTCGTGGTACCGGGTGGCTCGGGTCCACGCTGACGCGTCCCGGCCGGTGCGGCGGCGGGCACGTCGCCGCACCGGCGGCGATGCCGCAGTGGGACGCGACCAACCCGATGCAAGTGTGGTCCTGGGACATCACCAAGCTCAAGGGCCCCTACGTCGGGACCTGCTACGACCTGTACCTGGTCCTAGACGTGTTCTCCCGCAAGGTCGTCGGCTCACGCGTGGAGACCCACGAGTCCGGTGACCTGGCTACGGACATGTTCACCGAGGCCATCGCCGACCACGGCGGGGTCATCCCGCGGATCGTCCACTCCGACCGCGGAACCTCGATGACCTCCCGCGCCATGACCGACCTACTCGCCGACCTGGACATCGAGATGAGCCGGAACCGGCCACGAGTCTCCAACGACAACCCCTACTCCGAGTCATGGTTCAAGACCGCGAAGTACAGCCCCACAGCGCCGCCGTTCTTCACCGACATCGACCACGCCCGAGCCTGGGTCGAGCAGTTCGTCACTCGGTACAACACCGAACACCGACACTCCTCCCTGGAAGGCCACACCCCGACCTCGGTCCACGACGGCACCTGGCGGCACATCCACACCCGACGCCAAGCCGTCACCGACGACCTCGCCGGCGCCCACCCCGAACGCTTCGCCCAGCGACCCCAGATTCGCACGCCCTACCAACACGTAGTCCTCAACACCCCACACCCCGACGAGCGACTCACTACAGGTTGACAGGTTCCGGAGCACGACGACTTCGGCGTCGTAGCCGGCGTCACAACGTCACGAGGCCCCGGACGGAGAGACTTACGCAACACGCCTAGTCTGGGCCGGTGGTCCACCGGCTGACCCCGGCGCAGTGGCGCGCACTCGAAGCGGCCCACGAGTCCCGGATCGACGCCGCCACGGCCGGCCATCGCGCCCGCCGGGCCGACGGGCGCGACCACCCGGTCGAGGACTTCCTGTTCCGGTACTACCCCCACTCCCCCGCGCAGCTGCGCCGCTGGCATCCCGGCGCCGACGTCGTGCTGTCGGGCGGAGCCGGTTCGCCGCGCGCCGGCTGGCGCCACTACCGCGTGGTGGGCGCGGACGTGATGGTCGACCTCGCCTCGTTCGTCGCCGCGCGGCACCGCACGATCCGCTTCGTCCGCGACCTGCTCACGGCGACCCTGTCACGGCCGCCGTTCCTCGGCTGCTTCGGACTGCACGAGTGGGCGATGGTCTACCGGCTCGACCCGGGCGACGTGCGCCATCCGGGCTGGCCACTCCGCCTGGGCCGCACGGGTACCGACGCCGTCGTCGAGCGCCAGGTGGTCCGGTGCTCGCACGCCGACGCGTACCGGTTCTTCACCGATGCCGCCCGGCCTCGGAACACGTTGTCCCCCAGCCGCGCAACGCAGGTCGCGGTCGAGCAGCCGGGCTGCCTGCACGCCGCGATGGATGTCTACAAGTGGTGCGTCAAGCTGACCCCGATCGTTCCGAGCGATCTCGTCGCCGACGCCTTCGACCTGGCCCGCGAGGTGCGCGTGCTCGACATGCAGGCATCCCCTTACGACCTGCGCGAGCTCGGCCACGACCCGGTGGCGATCGAGACGGCAGCCGGGAGGGTCGAATACCGCGAGCGGCAACGGGTGTTCGCCGATCGGTCCGATGCCCTGCGCCGCCGTCTGCTCACCGTCCTCGACGCGGCGCGCACCGCACCGGTCACCGTCCTCGATGCGGCGCGCACCGCACCGGGCGACGGCATCCCCGGCGCCCCGGCCGACCTGCCGCCTCAACCAGGAGCGGCGACGAACCAGCCGTCGACCAGCACCGGGACCACGTCATCGGCGCCATGATCGGCCGCTACGGCCACGTCATCGCCGAAACCCCTCTCCCGCAGCTCGATCCCGCTCGCGCACGTGCCGAGCTGGTGGGCGAGGACACCGGATGCAGCGTGCCACGCCGCGAGGGCGACCGCGGCCTCCGGGCTCGGCCCGGCATCCGGTCGATGAACGAGGAGGGCGTCGACCACTGCACCTGCGCCCCAGAGATCCTCGATCGCGGGGCGCAGCGAGCCGTCGTCGCGCCACCGTTCGCCGGCCGCCACGATGCCGCTCGCCCCGAGCCGGGCGGCCAGCCACCGCCCTGCCGCGGGTGCGTTGCGTAGCGACGCAGTGACGACTTCGACACCGGCGTCGGCGAGTGCGCTGCAGATCGCCGAACCGTTCGGTGACGGGAGTACCAGTCGCGATATCCCCTGTGCCGCAGCGATACTCGCCGGTGACAACGACACGTCACCAGGGCCGGCAACCGCCCTGCCGACGGCGCACACCGCGCCGGACCGAGCGGCGAGCTCGTGGCCGGACCGGTCATGCCACGGATGGGGGCGCACCGTCATCCCTCGGGACACCGCGACCCCCACCGACGTGGTGAACGACAGCACGTCGACGACCACCACGTGCGCCACACCCCCGGCGACGAGCTCGTGTGCGCCGCGGCTCCCCCAGTCGACCCGGATGCCGTGCGGAGCCTGGTCCCAGGGTGTCGCCACGCCAGTGAACCTACCGGCGCCGACTGCGCGGCCCCGCCCCCAGCTGCGTCCGACCGCCGGTCGTGTCCCGGTCGCCGACGCTGGAATCGAGATGTCCGCACTGTGGCTGGTGGGGCCGAGGTGCAGTACGGTCGATGCCAGGAGGCGGGCCCGCACCTGTGGCCCGGTCGGTGTGCCGAGTGCAGGGTGCTCCGGGGCCGTCGCCGCCGCGTGTGAGCACGAGAAGCACGCAGGACTGGCTGCCAATGGAGGGAGCAGGGCGTATGCAGAGGCGACGACGATTGACCATGGTGGGGGTGGTCGCGGCCCTGGTCGCCGGCACCGCAGCGTGTGGCAGCGACGACGGAGGCGTCCCTGTCATCAACCTCTACGGCGGTGCTGCCGCAGCCGGGTTCGACGAGATCATCGCGGCTTGCAACACCGAGGCGCAGGGCCGGTACCGCATCGTCGGGAACCTGCTGCCGAGCGACGCCGACGGACAACGCGAGCAGTTCGTCCGTCGCCTCGCCGCCCAGGACACCAGCATGGACCTGCTCGGTATCGACGTCACCTGGACCGCTGAGTTCGCCGAGGCCGGGTGGATCCGCGAGCTCACCCCGGAGCAGGCGGCAGCGGCCACCGAGGACACCCTCGAGCCGACGGTCGAGACCGCGCGCTGGGAGGACAGGCTCTACGCCATCCCGAAGCACACCAACGTCCAACTGCTCTGGTACCGCAGGTCGCTCGTGCCGAACCCGCCGACCACCTGGGCGGAGGTGCTCGAGCAGTCCGAGCAGCTGAGGTCGCAGGGCAGGCCCCACGTGATCGGGCTGACCGCGGCGCAGTATGAGGGCTACGTGGTCGGCTTCAACACCATCTTGTCCTCGCTTGGCGGCACGCTCGTCAACGAGGACAGCACCGAGGTCACCATCGACGAGCGCACCGTCGAGGCGCTCGGCATCATCCGTGACCTCGCCACCAGCGGTCTGGCGTCGCAGTCGTTGTCGAACAGCCAGGAGCCCGAGGTGTTCGCGCAGCTGCAGAACGGCGAGGCGGCGTTCGCCATCAACTGGCCCTACACCCTGTCGGCGATGCGCGAGGCGAACCCCGAGGTCGCGAACGACCTCGGTTTCACCAGGCTCCCGCGCTTCGACGAGAGCCAGGACGCACGAGCCACGCTCGGCGGCATGAACTACGCGATCAGCACCTACAGCGAGCACCCCGACGAGGCCTACGACGCGGCGATGTGTCTGCGCTCCCCCGAGCACCAGCTGCAGACCTCTCTGACGGCCGGCGACCCACCGGTGGCGCCGAGCATCTACGAGAACCCCGAGTTCCAGGAGGCGTACCCGATGTACGAGGACATGCTCGTGGAGCTCGAGACCGCAGTGCCGCGGCCGGTCACGCCGATCTACCAGAACATCTCGACCCTCGTCTCGACCACGCTGTCACCACCTGGCGAGATCGACCCCGAGCGCACAGCAGACGAGCTGCGCCAGTCCATCCAGGACGCCATCGACGGACGCGGGATCCTGCCATGACCGCCGTGACCGGTCAGACGGCGACCCGGCCGCCCGAGGATGACGAGGGCCTCACCATCGCCCGGCAGCGGCACAGCGAGGGTCGTCGCGCGGAGCGCCGGCTCGGCCTGCTCCTCTGCGCACCAGCGGTCGTCGTGATGCTCGCGGTGGCCGCCTACCCGATCCTCTACGCGTTCTGGCTCTCGCTGTTCCGCGCCGACCTGCGAACCCCCGACGCCAACGAGTTCGTCGGCCTGTCCAACTACGCCACGGTGCTCGGGAGCCCGATCTGGTGGCAGTCGTTCGGCGTGACGATGTTCATCACGGTGATCAGTGCAGCCGCTGAGCTGGTGCTCGGCATGCTGCTCGCGATCGTCATGCACCGCACGATCGTCGGGCGCGGCCTGGTGCGCACCTCCGCGCTCGTGCCGTACGCCATCGTCACGGTCGTCGCCGCGTTCTCCTGGCGGTTCGCCTGGACCCAGGGCATCGGCTGGCTGGCCGGGGACTCCGCTCCACTGACGGAGAAATGGTCGGCCATCTGGATCATCATCCTCGCCGAGGTGTGGAAGACCGTGCCGTTCATGGCCCTGCTCCTCATGGCCGGGTTGGCACTGGTGCCCGAGGACCTGCTCAAGGCGGCATCGGTCGACGGCGCGACCGCCTGGAAACGGTTCTGGAAGGTCACCGTGCCGCTCATCAAGCCGGCGATCCTCGTGGCGCTGCTGTTCCGCACTCTCGACGCGTTCCGGATCTTCGACAACATCTTCGTGCTCACTGGCGGCGCCAACGAGACTTCGTCGGTCTCGATGGTGGCGTACAACAACCTCATCCGTGGCCTCAACCTCGGCATCGGCTCGACGATGGCCATCCTCATCTTCCTGACCACGGCGATCATCGCCATCGTGTTCGTCAAGCTCTTCGGAGCGGCCGCGCCCGGACAAGGAGAACGCCGATGACCGCCACCGCGACTCCGCAGCGCAAGCTCGGTTGGGCTGCCGTCAACACCGTCGTGCTGCTCTACGCGTTCATCCCCGTCGTGTGGATCATCTCGATCTCCCTCAAGGGGGACGACACCCTCAACGACGGCAACTTCCTCCCCAGGAACCCCGACACCACCGCATACGCGCAAATCTTCGACAACCCCGACTTCGTGCGCGCGTTGGTCAACTCGATCGGCATCTCGCTCATCGCCACGACGATCGCCCTGGTGCTCGCCACGATGGCCGCCTACGCCATCGCCCGCCTCGACTTCCCGGGCAAGCGCACCATCGTGGCCACCTCGCTGCTCATCTCGATGTTCCCGCAGATCGCACTCGTGACCCCGCTGTTCCGGATCGAGACGGCGATCGGCATCTTCGACACCTGGCCGGGCCTGATCCTGCCGTACATCACCTTCGCCCTGCCGCTGGGCATCTACACCCTCTCGGCGTTCTTCCGCGAGATCCCGTGGGAGCTGGAGAAGGCAGCGCAGATGGACGGCGCGACCCCCTACCAGGCGTTCCGCAAGGTCATCGCACCGCTCGCCCTCCCCGGCGTCTTCACCACCGCGATCCTCGTCTTCATCGCCTGCTGGAACGACTTCCTCTTCGCCATCTCGCTCACCTCCACCAACTCCGCCCGCACCGTCCCGGCCGCGATGTCGTACTTCACCGGCGCCACGACGTTCGAGCGGCCCACCGCGGCCATCGCGGCCGCGGCGGTCGTCATCACCATCCCCATCGTGATCTTCGTGCTGTTCTTCCAACGGCGGATCGTCGCCGGCCTGACCTCGGGAGCGGTCAAGGGCTGAACGCCCGAGACCCTGGACCACTAAGGAGACGCCCCATGGCACAGATCGTCCTCGACCACGTCGTCAAGCGGTACCCCGACGGCGCCCTCGCCGTCGACGACTTCAACCTCGAGATCGCCGACGGCGAGTTCATCATCCTCGTCGGGCCCTCCGGGTGCGGGAAGTCCACCACGCTCAACATGATCGCCGGGCTCGAGGACATCACCCAGGGCGAGCTGCGCATCGACGGTGCGGTCGTCAACGACAAGGCGCCCAAGGACCGCGACATCGCCATGGTGTTCCAGTCCTACGCCCTGTACCCGCACATGACGGTGGCCGAGAACATGGCCTTCCCGCTGGTGCTGGCCGGTGTCGACAAGGCCACCATCAAGTCCAAGGTCGACGAGGCGGCCACCATGCTCGAGCTGACCCAGCATCTCGAGCGCAAGCCGGCCAACCTCTCCGGTGGGCAGCGGCAGCGCGTGGCGATGGGACGAGCCATCGTGCGCAGCCCCAAGGCCTTCCTCATGGACGAGCCGCTGTCCAACCTCGACGCGAAGCTCCGGGTGCAGATGCGCACCCAGGTGGCCCGCATCCAGAAGACCCTCGGCACCACCACGGTGTACGTCACGCACGACCAGACCGAGGCGATGACCCTCGGGGACCGCGTCGTCGTCATGCGTGGCGGCGTCGTGCAGCAGATCGGGTCGCCGACCGAGCTGTACGAGTACCCCACGAACCTCTTCGTCGGCGGCTTCATCGGGAGCCCGTCGATGAACTTCCTCGCCGCGACCGTGGAAGGAGACCGGCTCGAGACCGGGTTGGGCGCGCTCACCATGCCCGACCAGATCCGGCACGCGGTGCAGAGCAGCAGCACCAGGACCGTCATCATCGGCCTGCGCCCGGAGCACTTCGAGGACGCCTCCCTCGTCGGCGACAAGCCCGGTGCCACGGTGACCGTGCCGGTCGACCTGGTGGAGTCGATGGGATCGGACGTGTACGCCTACTTCACGGTCGCCGGCGAGCAGGCCAGGTCCGGCGACCTCGAGGACCTGGCCCGGGACACCGGTCAGGACATGCTCGGCGAGGGCACGACCGTCACTGCCAGGCTCAACGCCGGCGCGCGGGTGCGCCCGGGGCAGCAGGCCGACCTGTGGGTCGACACCTCCAAGATGCACGTCTTCGACACCGAGAGCGGACGCAACCTCACGGCATCGGTGTCCGAGACGATCGGATAGGGCACACCCGACAGTTCGGCACACCCGACAGTTCGGCACACCCGACAGTTCGGATGCCGGCGCACCCCGGGTTCCGGGCGGGCGTCTCAGGACATCTGGTGGTCGGCCCGGACGGAGCCGACGTCATGGATGACGTGTCGCCCGATCCGGCCCTCCCGGTGCCTGACGCGTCATCCGGCCGGGCGCTGTCCTGCCGACCGTCATCCGGCATGGGCGGCATCCGAAGCTGTCGTCACCGCGCGGCGACGCCTGCCCGCACCAGGCCGTAGGTGACCGACTCGAGCAGCGCTTGCCAGCTGGCCTCGAGGATGTTGGCAGCGACCCCGATGGTGGTCCAGGACGTCGCGCCGTCGGACGTCTCGATGAGCACCCGGGTCACCGCGTCGGTGCCGTGGGCGGCGTCGAGGATGCGCACCTTGTAGTCGATCAGCTCGAGCTCGCCGATCTCGGGATAGACCGCGGCGAGCGCGGCCCGCAGCGCCTGGTCGAGGGCGTTGACCGGGCCGTTTCCCTCGCCGGTCTCGACGTGTCGCTCCCCCGCCGCGCGGAGCTTCACCGTGGCCTCGGACACCGCGTCTGCGTCGCCGCGACCGTCGGTGATGACCCGCCACGACTCCACGTCGAAGAACACCGGCAGCGCGCCGTCGACCTCGCGCCGCAGCAGCAGCTCGAAGCTGGCGTCGGCGGCGTCGAAGGTGTAGCCCTGCAGCTCCCGCTCCTTCACCGTCGCGAGCACCCGCCGTAGCGTGGCGGCATCCGCCTCAGAGGTGGCGTCGAGGTCGAACCCGAGTTCGCGCGATTTCAACTCGATCGATGCGCGACCGGCCATGTCCGACACCAGCATCCGCATGTCGTTGCCGACCTGCTTGGGGTCGAGGTGCTGGTAGAGGTCGGGGTCGACCTTGATGGCGCTCGCGTGCAGCCCGGCCTTGTGCGCGAACGCGCTCGAGCCCACGTACGGCTGGCGCGAGTACGCCGGCACGTTGGTGACCTCGGCGATGGCGTGGGCGATGCGCGTGGCGTCCTGTAGCCGATGCGGTTCGAGGAGCGGGAGCCCGCGTTTGAGCTGGAGGTTGGCCACCACGCTGACCAGGTCGGCGTTGCCGGTGCGCTCCCCGTAGCCGTTGACCGTGCCCTGGACGTGCGTCGCGCCCGCGTCGACCGCAGCCATCGAGTTCGCCACCGCACAGCCGGTGTCGTTGTGGCAGTGGATGCCGACCCGTGCGCCGGTGGCCGACACCACGTCGTGCACGACGTCGGCCACCTCGCCCGGCAGCATCCCGCCGTTGGTGTCGCACAGCGCCACGACCTCGGCGCCGGCCTCGGACGCCACGCGCAGCACCTCCAGCGCGTAGTCGCGGTCGAGCCGGTAGCCGTCGAAGAAGTGCTCGGCGTCGAGGAACACCCGACGGCCTTCGCCGTGGAGGAACGACACCGTGTCGCGCACCATGGCGAGGTTCTCCTCGGGGGTGGTACGCAGCGCCCGCTCGACATGGCCGGTGTGCGACTTCGCGACGAGCGTGACCACCGGCGCACGGCTGGCGAGCAGGGCCAGCACGAGCGGGTCGGCGTCGGCGCGTCCGCCGGCCCGTCGGGTTGCCCCGAACGCGGCCAGGGTCGCGGTGCGCAGGTCGAGCTCCTCGGCGGCGCGGGCGAAGAACTCGGTGTCCTTGGGGTTGGCGCCGGGCCAGCCGCCCTCGATGTATCCGACCCCGAGGTCGTCGAGGTGGGCCGCGATGGCGAGCTTGTCGTGCACCGAGAGGTTGAGCCCCTCTTGCTGCGCACCGTCGCGCAAGGTCGTGTCGTACACGTGCAGGTCGGTCATCGTCTCTCGTCCCGTCAGCTCGGATGCCGGTCGCCCGGCGGAGTCGTCGCGCCGCGCCACTCGGCACGGCAGTGCCGCCCCGGCCCGCCCGGAGCCCGGGCCGGGGCCGGGGCCGAGGCACGACGATGGCGTCCGTCACGGTCGGCCGGCGCTGCTCCGCCGGCCTATGTGGGGTGGGGGCCGGCGGCCTCGTCATCCGATGGCGCCCGACGTGCGACGCTCTCGGACCAACAAAAAGACCTCCCAGGTACGGGAGGTCTGCGCGGCGAGAGGGGTCTCGTCGCGCTAGCCGATAATGGTCGCCGCGGTGGCGGCACGGAACGTCACGGATTGAGCATGCCACGTCGGCACCGCTCGTGCCGAGGTTCGGTCCACATCGCGGAACGACCGACGACCTGCCACTCCTGATCCACTCGCCGCACCCGGCGCACCGGTGTCTCCCATCTCTGCACCGGTGTCTCCGCTTTCGACGCCATGGCGTCGAAACGCGAAACGCCGGGTTGGGGACGGCGGGAGGGAGCGGGCCGGGCGACAACGGGCCGGCGGGACGGCAGGACGGCGGGACGGCAGGACGGCAGGACGGCGGGACGGCAGGACGGCGGGACGGCGGGACGGCGGGACGGCAGGACGGGGTCAGGCATCCCACGCGCGGGTCCCATGCTCTACGTGGGCGCGTGGGACCCGCCACCAGGGGGCGAGGCCAGGGGGAGCAGCGACGTCGACCCGGTCGCCGGGCCGGGGCACCGCCACCGGCACCCCGCTCGTCGCGGCCGCCACCAGCAGCCGCTCGACCGGCTCGGCCCACGGGTGCGGTGCAAGGGCGAACGTGCACCAGTGGATGGGCAGGACGAGACCACCACGCAGCAGCCGAGCCGCCTCGACAGCCTCCTCGGGGTTCAGATGGATGTCGTGCCAGGCCGGGTCGTAGGCACCGACGGCCATGAGCGAGACGTCGAACGGGCCGTACTGCTCACCCAGCCCCGCGTACCCGTCGAAGAAGCCGGTGTCACCGCTGAAGAACACCCGCCCAGCAGGCCCCGCGAGCACCCAGGACGCCCAGAGCGTGCCGTCGCGCCTCAGCCCGCGACCCGAGAAGTGCTGCGCCTCGACCGCGGTAAGCCGCACCCCTGACACGTCGACGTCGTCACCCCAATCGCACTCCCGCACCCGCTGCGGCGACACCCCCCAGGCCTCGAGGTGGGCGCCGACCCCGAGCGGGACCACGAACAACGTGTCACCGGCCGCCGCGAGAGCGCGGATGGTCGCCATGTCGAGGTGGTCGTAGTGGTCGTGCGAGATGACTACCGCGTCGACCCGACCCAGCGCCGCGAGGGCCAACGGTACGGCGTGCAGCCGCCGCGGGCCGACGTGCCGGCTCGGGGAGCATCGCTCCGACCACACCGGGTCGAGCAGGATCCGCACCCCGTCGAGCTCGACGAGGCACGACGCGTGCCCGAACCAGGTCACGTGCAGCCCGGTCAGGGCGGGCGCCCGCCGGGCGCTCACCACCGGGACCGCCCGCGGCGGTCGCCGCAGCTCCGCGCCCCGCACGAACCGCCGCAGCACGTCGCGCTGGTCGGGTGGCACGGATGACGTGGCGCTCGCCGTGTTGTGGAATGCGCCGTCGCGGTACCGCGGGGAACGCGTCATCCGGTCGAGCCGGTCGCCTCCAACACGACCTCCGAGTGCCGCGCCGAGGTCGCGGCCGGCCACCGCAACGGCGCCGAGGGCGGTGGCGGCTCCCGCCGCGACGGCGAGCCGGTTCATCCTGGTCATGTCGCCATTGTCGGTGTCGACGTCACCGGGCGTGGACCCGGCCCGGTCCGCGTCGCCGTCAGCAGCACCACGCTGCGAACTGTCTCCGCCCTGATGCGGCCCGCACCGGACGGTGCACCATCGGCTGACAGCGATCTGCGAGGTACCTCATGGCCGACATCGTCATCCGCGATGTCGCCAATGACGACATGGCCCGCATCGACCAGCGCGCACGTCGACTCGGGTTGTCCCGCAACGAGTTCCTGCGGCGCACTGTGCAGCGGGAGGCACAGGTCGGCGGAGCCGCGGGGACCGCAGCCGACTTCGAGAAGTTCGCCGACCTGGCCGACGCGGAGGTCATGAGGGACGCCTGGTCGTGAGCGACGGGCGGTGGCTGGTCGACAAGTCGGCGCTGGTCCGGCTGCACCACTCTCGGCTGGTCGACCCGAACCCTGACGCATCACGCATCATCGCGAATGACCCTAGGCTGTCAACATGCGCACCACGGTGACGTTGGACACCGACACCGAAGAGATCGTTCGCGAGCGGATGGCGGCCAAGGCCTGCGGATATCGACACAACGTCGGGTCTTCCCGCGACCATTGGCGCTCGACGACGCGCTGGAGGTGGTCGACGGCTGGCTAGGGCAGCCGACCGTCACCGTGCTGCACCCGACCTCCCACCACCACCTCCTGCTCGCCGAGCTGCTTCGCGAGGTCGGCGTCGCGGGAAAGCTCGTCGGCGATGCCCATCTCGCCGCTCTCGCCATCGAGCACCGGGCGACCGTCATCAGTTTCGACGCCGACTTCGCGCGATTTGCTCGCGTCCGGTGGCAGCGCCCGACCGCCTGACGCGGTCGCCGACGACGTCGGCCGCTCCACCCGTCCGTCGGCGGCTGTTCGGAACGCCCTGACCGTCATCTGCTCGCGGCGGCGACGAGGGCGTCGAAGAGGCGGCCGTCGTCGCCCGCCTCCGGGTGCCATTGCACCCCGAGGCGGAACCGCCCGGCCGGGTGCTCCATCGCCTCGAGCGTGCCGTCGTCGTGCCACGCCGACGCGACCCACCCGGAGCCGGCCAGCGACTCCGGCACGACGGCCTGGTGGTGGTAGGTCGGCACGTCGAGCGGCTGCTCGCCGAGGAGGCCGGCGAGCGCCGACCCCGGAACCGGCGTCACATGGTGCGAGGAGTACACGCCAGGCCGCGGACAGTGCCCCTCGTGGCCGACCCGGTCGGGCACGTGCTGCTCCAGTCGGGCGCCGGCTGCCACGGCGAGCACCTGCATCCCCCGGCACACGCCGAGCACCGGCAGGTCGGCCTCGACTGCGGCCGACGCGAGCGCCAGCTCCCACCCGTCCCGGTCGGGTCGCGGCGCCTGGGCCCGCGGATGACGCTCCGCGCCATAGCGCTCGGTGCCGATGTCCGCGCCGCCGGCGACGACCAGGCCGTCGACCCGCGAGAGCACGGTGCGCGCGAGGCCGGCATCGGCATCCGGCCGGGGTGGGAGCAGCACGACCACCGCGCCGGCCCGCTCCAGGTGAGCGACGTAGTCGTGGGGAAGCACGGCGCTGCGCTGCGCCACCCAGGGGTCGCGGTCGACCTCCTCGAGGTAGCAGCTGACACCGACCACCGGCCGGCGACCGACTCGGTTCACAGCGGCGTGACGTAGGCCGCCGAGATCCCCCCGTCGACGAGGAACGTCGACGCCGTGATGAAGCTGGACTCGTCGGAGGCGAGGAACAGCACGGCGTTCGCCATCTCCTCGGGCGTCCCGAAGCGGCCCATCGGCACGTGCACCAGTCGCCGCGCGGCTCGTTCGGGGTCGGCGGCGAACAGCTCGCGCAGCAGCGGGGTGTCGACCGGGCCCGGGCATAAGGCGTTGACCCGGATGCCGTCGCGCGCGAACTGCACGCCGAGCTCACGGGTCATCGCCAGCACCCCGCCCTTGGACGCGGAGTACGAGATCTGCGAGGTGGCCGACCCCATGACCGACACGAAGCTCGCGGTGTTGACGATCGACCCGGAACGCTGCTCGAGCATGTACGGGATGGCCGCCTTGCAGCACAGGTAGACCGAGGTGAGGTTGACCTCCTGCACGCGGCGCCAGGCGTCGAGCCCGGTGTCGAGGATCGAGTCGTCGTCGGGCGGGCTGATGCCGGCGTTGTTGAACGCCACGTCGAGCCGGTCGAACCGCTCCACCGCGGTGGCGAACAGCCGGTCGACCTCGTGCTGGTCGGCGACGTCGCAGTGCACGTAGGCGCCGCCCACCTCCCCGGCCAGCGCCTCACCCACGTCGTCGGCGAGGTCGGCCACCACCACCCGGGCGCCCTCCTCGGCGAACCGGTGCACGGTCGCCAGGCCGATACCGGAGCAGCCGCCGGTGACCACGGCGACCTTGCCCTCGAGCCGTCCCGCCATGTCGTCGTCCTTTCTCACGCCTCGGTGGCGATGAACACGTTCTTCACCTCGGTGAACGCGTCGAGCGCGTCGGGCCCGAGCTCGCGCCCGAGGCCGCTGCTCTTGAACCCGCCGAACGGCGTGGAGTACCGCACCGAGCTGTGGCTGTTGACCGAGAGGTTGCCCGACTCGACCCCGCGGGCCACTCGGATGGCGCGGCCGACGTCGCGGGTCCAGATCGACCCGGACAGGCCGTACGCGCTGTCGTTGGCCATGGCCACCGCGTCGGCCTCGTCGTCGAAGGGCAGCACCGCGACGACCGGGCCGAACACCTCCTCACGCCAGATGCGGTCGCGTGTCGAGCGGGGGATGACGACCGTCGGCGGGTACCAGAACCCGGCCCCGTCGGGCGCGGACCCGCGGAAGGCGACGTCGACGGCATCCGGCGTGCCCTCGGCATCCTCGACGAATCCCCTGACCGCGGAACGTTGCCCGGCGCTGACCAGCGGCCCCAGGTCGGTGGCCTCGTCGCTCGGGTCGCCAACCACGACCTCACGCAGCGCGGCCTCGAAGCGCTCCATGAAGGCGTCGTGCACGGAGCGCTGCACGAGGATCCGGCTGCGGGCGCAGCAGTCCTGACCGGCGTTGTCGAGGAAGCTCATCGGCGCAGCGCTGGCGGCCGCGTCGAGGTCGGCGTCGGCGAAGACGATGTTGGCCGACTTGCCGCCGAGCTCGAGGGTGACCCGGGTGAGGGTGTCGGCGGCGCGGCGCATGATGCCCTGACCCACCGCGGTGGAGCCGGTGAAGCACACCTTGCGCACGTCGGGGTGCGTGACCAGCCGCTCCCCCACCACCGAGCCCTTGCCCGGGATGACGGTGAGCACGCCCTCGGGCAGGCCCGCCTCCAGCGCCAGCTCACCGAGCCGAATGGCGGTGAGCGGGGTGAGCTCGGCCGGCTTGACGATCACGGTGTTGCCCGCGGCCAGCGCCGGCGCGAACCCCCAGCCGGCGATCGGCATCGGGAAGTTCCACGGCACCACCACCACGACGACACCGAGTGGCTCCCGGAACGTGACGTCCAGGCCACCGGCGACGGGGATCTGCCGGCCGAACAGCCGCTCCGGAGCGGCCGAGTAGTACCGCAGGACGTTCGCGACGTTGCCGGCCTCCCAGCGGGCGTTGCCGACGGTATGTCCGGAGTTCGCGACCTCGAGCCGGGCGAGCTCCTCGGCGTGCTCCTCGACGAGGTCGGCGAACCGGCGCAGCAGCATGCCGCGGTCGGTCGGGGCGACCGCACGCCAGGCCGGACCGGCGCGCACCGCGCGCGTGACGGCGTCATCCGCCTGCTCGGTGGTGGCGAGCCGGACCGAGGTGACGACCTGCTCGGTCGCCGGGTTGACCACCTCATGACGGGTAACCGTGCTCGGATGCCGCGCGGATCGCTCCGGGGCTGTGTCGGCCGCGGCGACGGACCGGCCTTCTCGCTCGCTCACAGCCGCTCGAACCCCCGCACCCGCTCCCAGTCGGTGACCGCGGCGTCGAAGGCGGCCAGCTCGACATCGGCGGCGTTGACATAGTGGTCGACGACGTCGTCGCCGAACGCGGCGCGGGCGAGCGCCGAACCGGCCAGCAGCTCCCGCGCCTCCCGCAGGGTCGTGGGCACGTGGTCGAGGTCGGCCGTGTAGGCGTTGCCGGTGACCGGCTCGGCGAGCGGGATCTCGTGCTCGACACCGTGGAGGCCGCCCGCGAGCATCGCCGCCACCGCGAGGTAAGGGTTGACGTCACCGCCCGGCACCCGGTTCTCGAGCCGCAGCCCGGCGCCGTGGCCGACCACCCGCAGCGCACAGGTGCGGTTGTCGCGTCCCCACGCCACCGCCGTGGGCGCGAACGAGCCGGGCTGGAACCGCTTGTAGGAGTTGATGTTCGGTGCGTAGAAGTAGCTGAGCTCGCGCATCGTGGCCTGGACCCCGGCGAGGAAGTGGTCGAAGAGGACACTCTGGCCGCCCGGCCGGGATCCGTCGGCACAGACCGCCGCGCCGTCGTCGAGGCCGCGCAGCGACAGGTGGATGTGGCACGAGTTACCTTCTCGCGCATCGTATTTGGCCATGAACGTCAGGCTCATCCCGTGCTTCGCGGCGATCTCCTTCGCGGCGGTCTTGTAGACGACGTGGTTGTCGCAGGTACGCACGACGTCGTCGTAGAGGAAGGCGACCTCGTGCTGGCCGAGGTTGCACTCACCCTTGGCGCCCTCGACCGTGATCCCCGCCGCCCACAGCTCGTTGCGGATGTCGCGCAGCACCGGCTCCACCTTGGTGCCGCCGAGCACCGAGTAGTCGACGTTGTACCGGTTGGCGCCGGTGAGCCCGTGGTACCGGCGATCCCACGCCTGGTCGAAGGTGTCCTCGAAGAGCATGAACTCCAGCTCGGTCCCCGCCACGGCGCGGTAGCCCAGGGATGCCGCCCGCTCGGCCTGCGCGGCGAGCACCGAGCGCGGGCTCGGCCGCACCGGGCCGCTGCCGTCGAGCCAGTGCAGGTCACACTGCAGCGTCGCCGAGTGTGGCTGCCCCGGCGTACGGCGCAGCGTGGTGAGGTCGGCGACGAACTCGAAGTCGCCGTAGCCCTTCTCCCACGACGAGATCGCGTAGCCGTCGACCGTGTTCATCTCGACGTCGACGGCGAGCAGGTAGTTGCACCCCTCGGTGCCGTGCTCGAGCACGTGGTCGAGGAAGAACTGCCCGTGCACCCGCTTGCCGGTGAGCCGTCCCTGCATGTCGGTGAAGGCGAGCACGACGGTGTCGACGACGCCCGCCTCGACGTCGGCCCGCAGCTGCTCGACGGTCAGCTGCGGCGGGCCGCCGGGATGGATCGATGCTGGCATGGGTGACCTCCCGTCATCCGATCAGACCGCGGAGCAGAGCCGAGGTGGCGTCGACGTGCTCCTCCATGGCGGCGCGCGCGTCGTGCGGGCGACCGCCCAGCACGGCGTCCACGACCGCGTCGTGCTGCTCGTGCGAGTGGTCGATGTTGACCCGGAGCACGGGGATGGCGCCGAGCAGCGCATCGAGCGCCGCCTGCGCCCGGGTCACCGCCTCGACCACCATCGAGGACCCGGTGACCGTGGCGATCGCCAGATGCAGCCTGGAGTCGGCGATGCGGTGCGCCGCGGGCTCGGCCACGCGGACCGCCCGGCACGACTCCACGATCCAGTCGCGCTGGTCGCGGGACAGCCGCCGGTCCGCGGCCAGCCACGCCGCGCCCGGCTCGACGACCCGGCGGAAGTCGAGCGCGTCGGTGAGCGCCGCACCGGTGCGCGGCGGCGGCACGTCGGTTCGCGGGGTGTGGTCGCCAGGATCGCGCCCGGTGTACCGCACGACGGTGCCTCCACCCCGGCCGCGGCGGGTGGTGACCAGCCCGGACTCGCGCAGCGCGGCGATGGCCTCGCGGAGGGTGTTGCGTGACACGCCGAGCCGGTCGGCGAGATCGCGTTCGGGCGGCAGCTGCTCGCCGTCGACGAACACACCGAGCCGGATCGTCGTCGCGAGCTGTTCGACGGTCGTCTCGAACACGTTCCCCACGGCCGGGCGGAGCACGGCGTCGGGCAGATGCGTCGTCGGGATCGGCAGCTCCTGCGGCGTCATCCCCCGAGTATGCCGCGAAATGGTGCTGATGCAGACCTTTGATCGCCGCGAAGTGCGAGCGGGCTGCCGCCGCCATGCCGCCGATGTCCCACGGCGGCGACGGCTCGCAGCGACGGCCCGGCTCCGGACGGACCACACGATCGTCACGCAGTCGATGTAGCACAGGTGCTACCGTGGGTCCGTGGACGAGGTCGGGCTACGCGAGATGCGACAGCACGCGAGTGAGCTGGTCAGGCGGGCGCAGGGAGGCGAGCGGGTGACCATCACGGTCGCCGGCCGGCCGGCAGCAGTGCTGGGCCCGGTCAGTCCGCGAACCTGGCGCACCTGGGCCGAAGTCGCAGACACTCTCCAGGACGCACCCGACGAGCAGTGGGCAGCGGACCGCGAGCTCGTCGACGGCACGCTGGTCGACCCGTGGGAGCAGGCGTGACACGGGCCGTCCTCGACACCAGCGTCCTCATCGAGAGCCGCCTCGACGTCATCCCCGGTCACCTGGCGGTCAGCGTGGTCAGCATGGCCGAGCTCCAGTTCGGGGTTCTGGTCGCTCGGGACGACGACACCCGGGCGCACCGGCTGCGGCGACTGGCCCGACTGCGGCGGATGTTCGACCCGCTTCCGATCGACGATGCCGTGGCCGACAGCTACGGCCAGCTGGCCGCCCGGGTCGCGAACCGCGGACGACAGCCGCGCGCCCGCCAGTTCGACCTGCTCATCGCCGCCACCGCCCATGCGCACGACGCCCGACTGGTGACCCGCAACCCGGCCGACCTGCGTGGTGTCGAGGACCTCGTCGAGATCACCGCGCCATGACCGCTGACGACTGACGACGACGGTCAGCCTCGGCGGGCAGCCGCCCCGAGGGGCTCAGCGGTAGCGGACCGTCCCGTTCATCGGAGTCGCGCCGGCGGTGGTCGCCGGGCGGACGTCGGGGATGCTCCAGTTGTCGTAGCGCACGGTGCCGTCGCTGTTGTCCATGCCCTCGACCGACCAGACCAGCTCGGCCACCGTGCCGTTCGCCATGCCGAGTTCACGCCACTTATCGAAGTGCTGCTTAACGTCGACCGTCCCAGACGTGGCCGGCGTCTTCCGGACGCTGAACCACTGCTGTTGCCCGGCCGGGTGCGTGGCGTTGAACACGTCGTACTCCACACCGCCGAAGGTGTAGGTGCCCTTGTACACGGCGCCGCCATCGACGTTGGGCGGGTACTTGCGCCAATCCTGGACGACGTAGAACTCGGTGGCGTACGGCCATCCTGGTGTGCCGTCGTCAACCCAGCCGTAGAGACCGATCCAGACGATGCCGTCCTTCGCCGGGTCGCCCTCGTCGAAGGTGAACGAGAACTCGGCGGGCAGGGTGGCCGCGGTGTCGTCGACCGCGACACCCCACTGCGAGTCGTACTGGATCGTCTTGCCGATCCGCGGAAGCACACCGTACGTCGATGCGTCCCACGTGGTCTCGAACCACGAGGCATCGTCTGCTCGCCTGGTCGTCAACGAGACACCGGGGCTGCCCTTCCAGCCCTTCCAGAAGGTCGCGCCGCTGATCTGCTCGTCGAAGTCGCCGTTCCGCTCGACATCGGCCTGAGCCGCCGTTCCGGTCACCGCGACCAGTACCGCGGACGCCACCACCGCTCCCGCATACCGGAGTCGTCGCATCGCATGCCCTCACAGTCGTATGTCTGAAGTCTTCAGGTGCGACGACCACGGTCGTGCGATCACAGCTGACGATCAACCGGTCGCGGTGAGTTCACGGCGTGCGGCGCCGAACGGCGAGGCGCCCGGCATTCGGCGCCGGTCAGCCGAGGCGGGTGAGCCAGCCGTGGGCGTCCTCGACACGGCCGTACTGGATGTCGAGCAGCCGCTCGCGGACGGCATTCGTCACCTCACCCCCGGAGTCGCCGGCGGTGGACGGGGCCGAGCCACCCTCCCAGCGCAGCTCACCGACCGGGGTGACCACGGCCGCGGTACCGCAGGCGAACACCTCGCGGATCGCGCCGCTGCGCGCTCCGTCCTGCCACTCCTCGATCGGCACCCGCCGCTCCTCCGGATCGAGCCCGAGCTCCTTGGCCAGCTCGATGATCGAGCTGCGGGTCACCCCTTCCAGGATGGAGCCGGTGAGCTCGGGCGTTACGAGCCGGTGGTCGTCGGTGACGAGGAAGAGGTTCATGCCACCGAGCTCCTCGATGAAGGTCTGGGTCTCGGCGTCGAGGAACACCGCCTGGTCGCAGCCGTGCTCGATGCCCTCGAGCTGGCCGGCGAGGGATGACGCGTAGTTGCCGCCGCACTTGGCGGCGCCTGTGCCGCCGGCGCCTGCACGGGCGTAGTGCCGCGAGACCCACAGCGTCACCGGTGTCAGACCGCCGGGGAAGTAGGCGCCGGCCGGCGAGGCGATGACGGAGTAGGTGACCTTAGCTGCCGGGCGCACCCCGAGGAAGGCCTCCGAGGCGTACATGAACGGCCGCAGGTAGAGGCTGGTCTCGCCGGTACCGGCCGGCGGCACCCAGGCCGCGTCGACCTCGAGCAGTGCACGCAGCGAGCCGAGGAAGTCCTCGATCGGCAGCTCCGGGAGGGTGAGACGGCGAGCGCTGCGCTGCATCCGCTCGGCGTTGGCCTCCGGGCGGAACGCCCACACCGAGCCGTCGTCGTGCCGGTAGGCCTTGAGCCCCTCGAAGACCTCCTGCGCGTAGTGCAGCACCGCCGCGCTCGGCATCATCGTGATCGGGCCGTAGGGGTGCACCCGGCCGTCGTGCCAGCCGGCCTCCGT
>JBOFBK010000031.1:0-9989 GCA_051645525.1 Dermatophilaceae bacterium
ACCGCGGTGATGCGCGAGATCACCGGGCCCGACTTCCCCACCGGCGCGCTGATCATGGGCGCCAAGGGCATCGACGACGCCTACCGCACCGGTCGTGGGTCGATCATCATGCGGGCGGTCGTCGAGGTCGAGGAGATCCAGGGCCGGCAGTGCCTCGTGGTCACCGAGCTGCCCTACCAGGTCAACCCCGACAGCCTGGCCCAGAAGATCGCCGAGCACGTCAAGGAGGGCCGGCTCCACGGCATCGCCGACATCCGCGACGAGACCAGCGGCCGCACCGGTCAGCGGCTGGTCATCGTGCTCAAGCGCGACGCCGTGGCCAAGGTGGTGCTGAACAACCTCTTCAAGCACACCCAGCTGCAGACGAACTTCGGCGCGAACATGCTCGCGCTCGTCGACGGCGTGCCGCGCACCCTGCCGGTCGACGCCTTCATCCGGCACTGGGTCGAGCACCAGATCGACGTCGTCCAGCGCCGTACGCGGTACCGGCTGCGCAAGGCCGAGGAGAAGATCCACATCCTGCGCGGCCTGCTCAAGGCCCTCGACCAGCTCGACGAGGTCATCGCGCTGATCCGCCGCAGCCAGACCGTGGATGCCGCCCGCGCCGGCCTGATCGAGCTGCTCGACATCGACGAGGTGCAGGCCCAGGCCATCCTCGACATGCAGCTACGCCGGCTCGCGGCCCTGGAGCGGCAGAAGATCATCGACGACCACGACGAGCTCGCTGCGCTCATCGAGGACTACCGGGCCATCCTCGACAGCCCGGCACGGCAACGCGACATCGTCTCCGAGGAGCTCGCCGGCATCGTCGAGAAGTACGGCGACGACCGGCGCACCGTCATCCACCCGTTCGACGGCGACATGTCGATGGAGGACCTCATCCCCGAGGAGGAAGTCGTCGTCTCGATCACCCGCGGCGGCTACGCCAAGCGCACCCGGGTCGACGCCTACCGCAGCCAGAAACGCGGCGGTCGTGGTGTCAAGGGTGCGCAGCTGCGCGGCGAGGACATCGTCGACCACTTCTTCACCACCACCTCGCACCACTGGCTGCTGTTCTTCACCAACCTCGGCCGGGTCTACCGCGCCAAGGCGTACGAGCTGCCGGATGCCGGACGCGACGCCCGCGGACAGCACGTCGCCAACGTCATGGCGTTCCAGCCGGGCGAGGAGATCGCCCAGGTGCTCGCGGTGCGCGACTACCAGCAGTCGCCCTACCTCGTGCTCGCCACTCGCGACGGGCTGGTCAAGAAGACCCGCCTCGCCGACTATGACTCACCTCGCACCGGCGGGCTGATCGCGGTGAACCTCAAGGACGGCGACGAGCTGGTCGGCGTCGACCTCGTCTCGGCCAGCGACGACCTGCTGCTGGTCTCGCGCAAGGGTCAGTCGGTGCGGTTCCACGCCGACGACGCACAGCTGCGCCCGATGGGTCGGGCCACCTCGGGCGTCACCGGGATGAAGTTCCGCGGCGGCGACTCGCTGCTCTCGATGAGCGTGGTGCGCGAGGGCGACGAGCCCGACGTGTTCGTGGTCTTCGAGAACGGCATGGCGAAGCGGTCGCCGATCTCCGACTGGAACCCGAAGGGCCGGGCCACGCTCGGCGTCGCGGTCGCGAAGATCACCGAGCGCAACGGTGACCTCGTCGGTGCGCTGACCGTCGGCGAGGACGACGAGGTGCTCGTGATCTTCGGCAAGGGCAACGTCGTGCGGATGCGCGTCGCACTGGTCACGAGCCGGGGCCGCAACACCCAGGGGATGAAGTTCGCGAGCCCGGCGCCCGGCGACTCCGTCGCAGCCGTGGCGCGCAACCCCGAGCGCGAGATCGAGCAGCTGGTCGCCGAGACCGACCCGGCGGACGGTGCCGGGCCGGCCGGCGCGGACGCCGGGTTGTCGGCCGTCGACGCCGGTGGCGACGGCGCATCATCCGGTGACGACGCGGTCACGACGGCCACGGATGAAGTCACGGCACTCGCAGCAGACGGCGCCGATGCCGTACCGTCGGAGGCCGAGGACGACCCAGGAGGACGCAAGTGAGCACGGCAGACCCCGCCGGGCGCCCCCCGCGCCCGACCGCCTCCGGGGCTTCCCAGGCACCTCACGCCGACGGTACGCCCGCGCCGATGCAGACCTCGAACGGCTCGGGTGCGGCTCGACCCGCCACCGCCTCGGCACCAGCCCGCGAACGTGGGCCGAGTCCTGGCCCGGCGCCGCGTGGCGGGGCGTCGGCACGGTCGGCAGCGCCTAGCTCGGCGTTCGTCCCACCTACGGCGGCGTCCGGGCCGGCACCGACCGCGGCAGGCCCTACTCGGGCACCGGCCGAGCCCGTTCAAAGTCCTCCTCGGCCTCCGGCCGGTGCCGTCCCACGAGGTGAAGCAGCCTCGTCCGGTTCTCCGCCTCGGGGCCAGGCGCCGATGGCGTCGTCGCCGGCGCCGCCCGCTCCGGCTCGACCCGCACCGTCGGCACCTGCGCTGTCGACCCCTGCGCGTTCGACGCCGACAGCTGCCGCGGCGTCATCCACACCGGCCGTGTCGGCTCGGCCCGGCTCGCCCCCCGCATCGACGAGCCAACCGCGTCGGGTTCGGCTCACCGTCGCGCGGATCGACCCGTGGTCGACGATGAAGATGTCGTTCCTGCTCTCGGTCGCTCTGGGCATCGCGCTGGTGGTCATGTCGATCGTGCTGTGGACGGTGCTCGAGGCGATGGGCGTGTTCGACAGCGTCAACGGCGTGATCGGCGACATCCTGCGGTCGAGCAGTGACGAGCCGTTCGACATCAAGGACTTCGTCGGGTTCGGCCGAGTGGTGTCGCTCGCCACCGTTCTCGCGGTCGTCGACGTCGTCATCATCACCGCCATCGCCACCCTCGGCGCTTTCCTCTACAACGTGTCGAGCGCGCTGGTCGGTGGGGTGCAGCTGACGCTGACCGACGACTGATCGTGGCTCTGTCGCGGGCGTACTCCGGGCCGCGCACGGGTCGGTCGGCTCACCGAGCACAGGCCCAGGTGCCGGCCCGCCGACCGCCTGGGGCCCGCTCGTCGTCATGGCGAGACGACCGATCTGTCACCTCCGGCACGCCGACCGGACAGCTCGGGCGATGGTTTGGGGCGGGCTGCGCCGATCGGGTAGCCTCGTGCATCGCGCCACCTGCGAGGTGGTGTCTCGCGATCGGGCGGACGGGCCTATAGCTCAGACGGTTAGAGCGCTTCCCTGATAAGGAAGAGGTCAGAGGTTCAAGTCCTCTTAGGCCCACCACCCGAACCCTCCCGACAGGTGGTGCAGTCCGACATGAAGAAGTTTCTCGTGCTCGTCGTGGCGCTCGGCGGTGCGTTCGCGCTCTCCCGGCAGCTCAAGGGCAAGCATGCCGAGGACCGGCTCTGGGCCGAGGCCACCGATACCCCCAAGAATTGAGTTCCGGCTCGGCGTCTCGGATGCCGCGTACGCACCTTCCGGCGTTGTCGACCGGCTGGGCACCATCCCGCCAGGCGGCATCCACTCGGGGCCATGGCGCAATTGGTAGCGCACCTGCTTTGCAAGCAGGGGGTTAGGGGTTCGAGTCCCCTTGGCTCCACCATCCCTCCCGCAGGTCGATGATCCGTAATCCGGTTGACGCACAATGGTGCTGGTGAAGTGGTCGGTCCGAGCTCCTCATCAGCGGGACCGGTCCAGGCCGTCCGTTCACGTCACGGACCCGCTCAGTACCAGTGGGGCGAGCGGGAGTGCCACGCGTCGAGCGCCGCGCACGGCGACCCGTACACGTCGTCGATGTAGCCCAGGCCCCAGGCGATCTGGGTCGCCGGGTTGGTGAGCCAGTCGCTTCCCGCGCTCGACATCTTCCACGCCGGCAGCGACTGCGGGATGCCGTAGGCGCCGGATGACGGATTCGTCGCGCTCCAGCTCCATCCGGACTCGCGCTGCCACAACTCGACGATGCATGCGAACTCGGCGTCATCCCAGCCGAACGTCGGCATCATCGAGCGCGCGACGGCCTGGGCCGCGCGAGGCCCGGTGCCCGAGGACGAGCCGTCCGCCTGCACCCCGAGCAGGTCGACGGCGCCACGTCCGGCGGCGGCATCCCGATCCGCCGCGTCCCTGCGCCGCGCGACAAGGTCTTCCGCCTCTCGCCTCAGCCGGGTCAGGCGCGCGGTGAGCTGCTCCTGCTGTTTCGTGAGCCGCGCCGTCTCGACGCCGGCCTCCGCGGCCTTCTTCTCGGCTGCCGCCCTCGTTCGAGCCGCGTCTGCCGCAGCAGCGGCGCGAGCGTCCCGGGCGGCGACGAGCCGCTGCTCCTGCTCGGCCGCGGCAGCCGCCGTGGAGGTCGCCGCGTCGAGGGTCTTCCGCACCTCGTGGGCGTTGCGGTCGAGGATGACGGCGAGGTCGGACATGACGTTCGGCGGGGTGAGAGCGAGTGTGGTCACGTCGTAGAGGTCGCCGCCCTGCATGTAGATCAGCCCGGCCTGCTCCGACAGCCGCCGGTCCGCGACCTCCTTCGCGTGGGTCGCCGCCTCGAGCTCCTCGGTCGCTCGCCGCACCGCCGTGTCGGCGGCTGCGAGCTGCTGCTGAGCGGCCTCGTGAGCCGCAACCACCTCGGACACCCGCCGCTGCACCTGCTCGAGCCGGTCCTCGGCGGCGTCGAGCTCAGCGGTGATCACCGCGACCTCCGACGCGGCTGCGGCGGCAACCCTCTTGGCCTCGGCCACCTCGGCCATTTCGGCATCGCTCGGCCGCGACGGACCGGGGGACGGCGACGGGCTCAATATCACGGACGACGCAGGTCTGACGTCCCGCGCAGCAGCGACCGCCGGCGCCATCACCGCCGACGCCGCGACGGCGACAGCAGCCACGGCACGCACCGAGAAGGGAAGGACCATCCCCGTCATCATCTCCCGGCGGTTCTCCGATGTCACCCGAACGCGACGGGGATGTCGAGGGCGAGCATCGGCCCCGTCTCGGGCACCCGGGGTTGTCGGCGGGCGGTGACAAGCTGGCGTCATCCGCTACCGGTGGTGCCGTCGCGCCGCCGGCGGCTCGACGTGAGGATGACGCGATGGCGGCACGGTTCACCCGGTCCGACGACCTCGAGGGCGCCCGGTTCAGCGGCGTCGACCTCAGGGGCGCGCAGTTCACCGGCGTCGACCTGACCGGAGCGCGATTTGCCGAGGCATATCTGCCCGAGGTGGTCATGCGGGGCGTCGAGGTGCGCGGCGCCGACATCGACGCTCCGTGGCTGGCCGACGGCGGGGCCGCCTTCATGTCAACGGCGTCGACATCGCCCCGCTCGTCGACGCCGAGCTGAACCGTCGACTCCCGGTCGCGGCCGGCGGCGGGCCAGCGACCCCGCCGGCCTGCGGTCCGCCTGGACCGCGGTCGAAGAGGCGTGGACGGCTGCCGTCGACCGGGCCACCGCGATGCCGCCCGGCACCGTCGACGTGCAGGTGGACGGCGAGTGGTCGTTCTCGCAGACGCTGCGACACCTCGTCATGGCCATCGACCTCTGGCTGCGCCAGTCGATCCTCGGGGTCGAGCAGCCGTTCCACCCGCTGGGCCTCCTCGGTCCCTTCGCCGAGGAGGAGGGGTTCGACATGTCCGTCCTCGCCACGACCGAACCCACCTGGGATGAGGTGCCGGGAGCCCGGGCGAGCCGGGTCAGTGAGAGCACCTGAGGTTCGCCTCCGCGACCTCGACGCGATCGAGACTCACAACGCCACCCTGCGCCTCTCGACCGAGAGGTGAGCGACGACTCGACGCCGACCGCCCCGGCGCGTGCAGCGGGCCGGCGCTTGGAGCGCGGGGGCGTCGCGGCCGTGCTGCCCTCCCGCTGAGATCAACGACGAATGCTGCCCACCCCGTGAGGGTTGGGCAGCATCCGTCAGGTCAGGTCAGGTCAGGTCAGGACTTGCCGGTCGACGTGCCCGACCTACGGCTCGACCGTGTGCCGGTACCCAGGTTCGAGGTCGACAGGTCTGTGCCCTCCGAGGTCCCGGAGGTCGATGGCGTGTCCGTCGAGGAGAACTCCCCGGCGCCCTCCCAGGTGGCGGCGGCCTTATCGGCGACGTCCTGCGCGGCGTCGTCATTGTCTGCTGCGCCGTCGTCCGCGAATGCGGGGTCGACCGATGCGGCACCGGAGCCGGCCTTCGACCCCGCGGTGTCCTTGAGCTCGGCCGCCTTCTCCGTGGCGGTCTCCTTGAGCTCGGCCGCCTTCTCCGTGGCTGCAGCTGCCGCGGTGGCAGCAGCAGCCTTCACCCCAGACGCCTTCTCACGTGCGGTCGCACCCAGCCCGCCGGTACCGGTGGATGACGACGTGGCTGACGGCGTGTAGGGCGCGGCGGTGGCCCACGGGTCGGGGCGCTCCTGGCTCTTCCGCCACGCGAACACCGCCGCTCCAGCCGCGAGGCCGACGAGCAGCACCCACTTGCCCTTGCCGCCCTTCTTCACCTCGGCGTCGCCGGTGAGCACCGCCAGCGCCTCGGGTGCGCGGTCGGCGGTTTCGACGGCCTGGTCCTTGGCGGCCACCGCACCTGCGGCGACCGTGGCGGCTGCGGCCAGTAGCTTGGGCAGCACCTCCTCGACGAAGAGCTCTTTGGCCTCGCCGAGCGAGTCCTTGACCTGGTCCACCGTGGGGCCGACATGGTCGGCGGCCTCCTCAGCCTTCTCACGCGCGCTGCCGGCGACATCCGACGCCCGTTCGCGGACGGCGTCGTACTGGTCGGCCGTAACGGACACGGCCTCTGCGGCGCGGTCCTTGACGTGGGCCGCGCGCTCGCCGACACCGACGGCGGCCTGCTTCACGGTCTCGGCCGTGGTGGAAGCCCCCTCGGCGACGCGGTCGCTCCCGGCGGCCACGGCATCCTTGGCCCGGTCGGTCTTGCTCGTGCGGAACACGTGATCCTCCTCGACGTGGCGAATACTCCTATCCTGCCCTGTTCGGCGACCGAGAAACACGGTCGGAGCACCAGTTGTGCGACGACCACGACGACGGCGTCGGCAGGTGTCGCGGGCACGCGGGCGCCATCCCGTGCGTTCTGGCCTGCGTGAGAGGATCGACGGCATGAAGGCAACGCTGCACACCAACCATGGTCCGATCGTCGTCGAGCTCTTCCCGAACGAGGCGCCCGCCACCGTCGAGAACTTCGTCGGCCTCGCCACCGGCGACAAGGAGTACCGCGACGACGCCGGCCGCACCAACCCCACCCCGTTCTACGACGGGCTGACGTTCCACCGGATCATCCCCGGCTTCATGGTGCAGGGCGGGTGCCCGGTCGGAAAGGGTATGGGCGGCCCGGGCTACACCTTCGACGACGAGGTGCACCCCGACAAGCAGTTCGACCGCCCCTACCTGCTCGCCATGGCCAACGCCGGCAAACGCGGGGGCAAGGGCACCAACGGGTCGCAGTTCTTCATCACGGTCGGTCCCACCACCTGGCTGAACGGCAAGCACACGATCTTCGGCGAGGTCGCCGACGCTCCGAGCCGTCAGGTCGTCGACACCCTCGCGGCGGTTCCCACCGGAGCCCAGGACAAGCCGCTCGACGACATCGTCATCGAGCGCGTCACGGTCGAGAGCTGACCGGCCGCTCCCGCAGGCGGCGCCGGCAGGTGGATGACGATGGGTGAGCAGCCGCTCTTTCGCCAGGCACCCGAGCAGGTACCGGTGTGTCCACGTCATCCGGACCGGGAGTCCTACGTCCGCTGCCAGCGCTGCCGGCGGCCGACGTGCCCCGAGTGCCAGCGCCCGGCCCCGGTCGGCATCCAGTGCGTCGACTGCGTCGCCGAGGGCGCGCGGTCCGTGCGGCAGGCGCGCACCGTGTTCGGGGGCTCACTCACTGACGGCCGGCCGCAGGCGACAATCGCGGTCATCGCGGTCTGTGTGGTGGTCTTCCTCGCCCAACAGGCGATGCCCGGGGTGACCGACCGGGTGGCGTTCGTGCCGGCGCTCGGCGAGAGCGAGCCGTGGCGCTTCCTCACCTCGGCGTTTGCGCACGGCAGCGTGCTGCACATCGGGTTCAATCTCTACGCGCTGTGGATGATGGGCACCTACCTCGAGCCGATGCTCGGCCGGGCGCGCTACGTCGCGCTTTACCTGCTCAGCGCCCTCGGCGGTTCGGTGGTCTATCTGCTGCTGTCGACACCCCCGTCGACCGCCGACATCGTCGCGGGCGATGTCGGCACGTGGTGGCAGGGCGCGGTCGGCGCGTCAGGTGCGGTGTTCGGCCTCTTCGGCGCGTACATCGTGCTCCAGCGGCGGCTCAACCGGTCGGCATCCGGCATGTACGTGCTCATCGGCATCAACGCCGTCATCGGCTTCGTCATCCCGAACATCGCCTGGCAGGCACACCTTGGCGGGCTGCTCACAGGAGCGGCCGCCGCGGCGGCCGTGGCCTACCTCGGACGGTCACGCACGCCGATGCAGCCGGGCAACCGGCAGCTGCACTGGGTCGGCCTGGCCGGCGTTGGCGTGCTGCTCGTCATCCTCACCCTGGCCAAGTACGCCATCGCCTGACCGGCCGATCGGTCGACCCCGGGGTCGACCGATCGGGTTACACCGGTGTCATTCGTCCCCAGAAGTGGAGAACCCTGTGGACAACTCCGCTACGTGGTCGACGGGGCTACGGACGGGCGGGTCGCACCGTCTCGCGCGGGCGCGCCCGCGGGGTGGGTTCGGGGGGTCCACAGGGCCCTGCCGGCGGTTCGGGGGTGCACGGGGGCGCGGGTCCTACGTGTCGCGCGGGCGCCCCCGTGGGTGGTCAGCGCCCGTGGGTGATCAGCGCCAGCGAGTGGTCATGAGGAAGCCGGCCATCATCAAGCCGAAGCCCACCCCCAGGTTCCAGCGTTCGAGCTGTGGCACCGGCAGCTGGCGGGTACCCGAGATGTAGTACGTGACCACCCAGATCAGCCCGAGCACCATCAGGGTGAGCATCACCGGAGCCCACCAGCGCGCGCTCGGGCCCTGCTTCGACCGTGCCGTGGGCGGCGGTGTGTAGGTGGACTTCGAGCGACCCTTGGACTCGGGCACGGGAGACTCTCCTTGTTCGATGTACTCGATGACCTAGCGTAGGGGGTCGAACCGGAAGGAGTGTGGGCCATGAACCGCACGCACCCTGACCGGACCGGTCGGACGTCGCCGTGGCCATGGCTGGTGCCGGTCACCGCGCTCGTCGCCGGCGCGTTGTTCGCCTCGAGCGTGCAGGCGTCCGACGGCGCGAGCCTGCGCTCGGATGCCGCCCGGCTTCCCGACCTCATCCGCGAGCAGACCCGGGCCAACGAGCAGCGGTCGGAACAGGTGAGCGACCTGCAGAGCCAGGTCGACGACGCGACCGCCCGACTCGCTCCTCGCGACGTCGTCACCCAGCAGCTCGAACGCGGGGCCAACGACCTCGCCGCGACCGCCGGGCGCACCGCGCTCGCCGGGCCGGCTCTGACGGTGCAGCTCGACGACGCCAAGCTGGCCGGCGGAGAGGTGCCCGAGGGTGCCGATCCCGACGACTACGTCATCCACCAGCAAGACGTGCAGGCCGTGGTCAACGCGCTGTGGGCCGGCGGCGCCGAGGCGATGATGCTCCAGGACCAGCGGGTGGTCTCCACCAGCGCGGTGCGCTGCGTGGGCAACACCTTGATCCTCCAGGGCCGGGTGTACTCGCCGCCGTACGTGGTCACCGCGATCGGCGACGTCGACCGTATGCGACGCTCGCTCGACCGGGACCCGGCTGTCGACGTGCTGCGGCAGTGGTCTGTGGCGGTCGGGCTCACGTACAGCGTCGACCAGGTGGGCAGGCGCACGTTCCCCGCGTACAGCGGGTCCATCACCGCCGAGCGGGCGCAGGTACCCCGCCCGTGATCCGTCGGACCGTCGGGGTCGTCGGCGAGCTGCTCGTGACCCTCGGAGTGCTGCTCCTGCTGCTCGTCGCCTGGCAGCTGTGGTGGACCGACGTCGTCGCGAACCGGGTGCAGACCGAGACGGTACGCCAGCTGGAGGACGACTTCGTCGCCGACGACCGT
>JBOFBK010000032.1:0-30245 GCA_051645525.1 Dermatophilaceae bacterium
CACCGACCCGAGGGATCGTCCAGGTGGACGAGCCTCGACGTCGAGAGACCACGCCCGAGCGGACCTGCTCGTCACCGGGGCCCGCGTGCTCGGCGCGGATGCCGCCGACGTGCTCGTGCGCGACGGCGTGGTCGCGGCGATCGGCCCGCGCGCCGGCGACGACGCGTCATCCGGGATCGAGCGGCTCGACGCCGACGGGCTCGTGCTGCTCCCCGGCTTCGTCGACCTGCACACCCACCTGCGCGAGCCGGGCCGTGAGGACAGCGAGACGGTGGCCACCGGGTCGGCCGCGGCGGCCGCGGGCGGCTTCACCGCCGTGCTGGCGATGGCGAACACCACCCCGGTCACCGACACCGCCGAGGCCGCCGAGCGCGTACTCGACCTCGGCCGGACCGCCGGGCTCGTCGACGTCGTCCCGGTCGGCGCGGTCACCAAGAGGCTCGAGGGCAGCGAGCTCGCCGAGCTCGGGCTCATGCACCGCTCCCGCGCCCGGGTCACCGTCTTCTCCGACGACGGCCGCTGCGTCGCCGACGCCCGGGTGATGCGCCGGGCGCTGGAGTACGTGCGCGCGTTCGGCGGCGTCGTTTCCCAGCACGCCCAGGACCCCGACCTCGCCGGCCCGCAGGCCTGCTGCCACGAGGGCGAGCTGAGCGGCCGGCTCGGGCTGCCCGGCTGGCCCGCCGTCGCCGAGTCCGCCGTCATCGCCCGCGACGTCATGCTCGCCGAGCACACGGGCAGCCGGGTGCACGTGGCGCACGTGTCGACCGCCGAGGGGCTCGACGTCGTCCGTTGGGCGAAGGCGCGCGGCATCGCGGTCACCGCCGAGGTCACCCCGCACCACCTGGCGCTGGGCACCGAGCTGGTCACCGGGTACGACCCGGTCTACAAGGTCAACCCGCCGCTACGGCCCACCGAGGACCAGGAGGCGCTGCGCGAAGGACTCCTCGACGGCACGCTCGACGCCGTCGCCACCGACCACGCCCCGCACGCGCGCCACGACAAGGAGCACGCCTTCCCCGAGGCCGCGTTCGGGATGCTCGGCCTCGAGACGGCGTTCGCCGTCGTGCACGACCTCCTCGTCGAGGACGGCCGGATGACGTGGGCGCACCTGGCCCGCGTGATGTCGGCGAACCCGGCCCGCATCGCCGGCCTCGACGGCCACGGCCGCCCGGTCGCGGTCGGTGAGCCGGCGAACCTCGTCCTCGTCGACCCCACAGCATCGGTCACCGTCGACCGCGCCGCGTCGAGGTCGCTGTCCCGCAACACCCCCTGGCAGGGCTGCACCCTCACCGGCGCGGTGCACGCCACGACCCTGCGCGGCCGCGTCACCGCGCGTGAAGGAGAGCCCGCCCCGTGCTGACCACCCGCGAACCCGCCGTGCTCGTGCTCGAAGACGGCCGCACCTTCCGCGGTCACGCCTACGGCCACCGTGGCACGACCGTCGGCGAGGCGGTGTTCTCCACCGGGATGACCGGCTACCAGGAGACGCTCACCGACCCGAGCTACCACCGCCAGGTCGTCGTCATGACCGCGCCGCACGTCGGCAACACCGGCTGGAACGACGAGGACGACGAGTCGGGGCGCATCTGGGTCTCCGGCTACGTCGTGCGCGACCCGGCATTGCGCCCGTCGAGCTGGCGGTCGCGCCGCAGCCTGGAGGACGAGCTCGACGCGCAGGGCGTCGTCGGCATCTGCGAGGTCGACACCCGGGCGCTCACCCGGCACCTGCGAGAGCGCGGCGCGATGCGCGTCGGCGTATTCAGCGGGGATGCCGCCGCCGCACCTCCCGAGCGGCTCCTCGCCACCGTCGTCGACGCCCCGCCGATGGCCGGGTCGGCGCTCGCCGAGGAGGTCGCCACGACTGAGGCGTACGTCGTGCCGGCGGTGGGGGAGAAGCGCTTCACCGTCGCCGCCGTCGACCTCGGCATCAAGACGATGACGCCGCGGATGATGGCCGAGCGCGGCATCGAGGTGCACGTCCTGCCCCCCACCGCCACCCTCGACGACGTCCGGGCCGTCGCCGACGGCGGACCCGACGGCGTGTTCATGTCCAACGGACCGGGCGACCCGGCGACCGCCGAGCACCAGGCCGCGCTGCTGCGCGAGGTGCTGGCCCGCGGCATCCCGTACTTCGGGATCTGCTTCGGCAACCAGATCCTCGGCCGCGCCCTCGGGTTCGGCACGTACAAGCTCACGTACGGCCACCGTGGGATCAACCAGCCGGTGATGGACCGCACCACCGGCAAGGTCGAGGTGACCGCGCACAACCACGGGTTCGCCGTCGACGCCCCACTCGACCGCGACTCCGACACCGAGTTCGGCCGGGTGCGGGTGAGCCACGTCTGCCTCAACGACGACGTCGTCGAAGGGCTCGAGGTGCGCCGCGACGACCGACTGGTCGCGTTCTCCGTGCAGTACCACCCCGAGGCGGCCGCCGGCCCCCACGACGCGGCGTACCTCTTCGACCGCTTCCTCGAACTCATGACTGCGGATGGGAAGTTTGCCCCATGAGAATCGAACGCTTGACCGTCCAAAACTATCGAGTTCTCAAGGACGTCACCTTTCGCGACCTGACCCCACTGACCGTCCTGACCGGAGCCAACGGCAGTGGCAAGTCAACGGTCTTCGACGTCTTCGCCTTCTTGAACGATGCCTTCACCAAGGGTTTACGCCCTGCGTGGGACCAGAGGAACCGAGCTGATGGCATTCGTAGCAAGGGTGCCGAGGGCGCTGTGTCGTTCGAGCTGGCGTATCGAGCACCGGACTTCCAGGGCCGCGACCGGCTCGTCAGCTACGCACTGTCTGTCGACCAGGAAGGGCTCGTCCCCGTCGTCGTGAGTGAGAAGCTCCGGTGGTCGACCAGCCCGGGACCCGGTCGCCCTCGCGACATCCTCAGCTTCGAGCACGGGACAGGCACTGTCTACGACGAGGACTCGGGCACCTACTCCCAAGAGCGTCTGGCGACGGCAGACCTCCTGGCAGTCTCTGCTCTCGGGCAGTTCGAGGGTCATCCTCGAGTGCAGGCACTCCGCGACTTCATCCAAGGGTGGTACCTGTCCTACGTGTCGGCCGACGGTACGAGAACCACCCCCAACTCGGGACCGGAACGCCGCCTCAGCCAGTCGGGGGACAATCTGGCCAACGTCATCCAGTTTCTCGAGGAGTCGCATCCCGAACGGTTGGCTCAGATCTTCACGAAGCTGGCCTCGCGGGTGCCGCAACTCGAGGACGTGCGCCCACAGCGACTCGATGACGGCCGACTGCTCCTGAGGTTGAAGGATCGTCCGTTCAAGGAGCCCGTGCTCTCCAGGTTCGCGAGCGACGGAACGCTGAAGCTGCTCGCTTACCTCACGGTCCTCAACGATCCGGAGCCATTCGCCGTGATCGGCATCGAGGAGCCGGAGAACCAGCTGCATCCCCGTCTGCTACCCGTCCTCGCAGAGGAGGTGCGGGAGGTCTCCGCGACGTCGCAGGTTCTCGTGACCACGCACTCTCCGGAGTTCCTCTCGGGCGTGAGGCCGAAGGAGCTGTGGATGATCTCGCGGGCGGACGACGGCTTCGCGCGAGTGGCGCGGGCGAGCGACGACGGCAAGGTTACCGCGATGACCAACGCGGGAGCCACGCTGGGCGACCTCTGGTCCGAGGGTTACCTGCCCTCCGCCGACGTACGCGGCGAACTCAGGTGACGGTCTCTCACCTCGAGATCCTGGTCGAGGAGGAGTCAATGGCGGCTCTCCTTCGGGTGCTCGTCCCGATGATCGCGCCGGGCGCGTCGTTCGACGTCTTCACGTTCGACGGCAAGGCAGGCCTGCTGCGCAAGCTCCCTCAACGGCTTGCGGGCTACTCCGCATGGGCAGCAGGGGCAAGTGTCGGGATCGTGGTCGTGGTCGACCGCGATGACGACGACTGCACCTCTCTCAAGCGCACACTCGTTGATCAGGCACGGGGGGCGAGCCTCAGCGTCGCATCCGCCGAGCATGCGCGGGGTGGTGTGGTGCTCAGCCGGATCGCCGTGGAAGAGCTCGAGGCGTGGCTCTTCGGCGACGTGGATGCCATCGCGGCCGCATATCCGGGAGTGCCGACCTCGTTGGGTGGACGAGCCGCCTACCGCGATCCGGACGCCATCCGGGGCGGCACGTGGGAAGCGCTGGAGCGCGTGCTCCACCGAGCTGGTCACCATCGGGGTGGGCTGCAGAAGGTTCGCGCGGCCCAGGAGATCGCGCGTCATATGGATGTCGAAAGGAATCAATCGGTGAGCTTCCAACACTTTCGTGACGGGGTCCGATGGATGGTTGGCGCCTGATGCCGAAACGGGACGACATCAGGAGCGTGCTCGTCATCGGGTCCGGGCCGATCGTCATCGGCCAGGCCTGCGAGTTCGACTACTCGGGCACCCAGGCCTGCCGGGTGCTGCGCGAGGAGGGTGTGCGCGTCATCCTGGTCAACTCCAACCCGGCGACGATCATGACCGACCCGGAATTCGCCGACGCCACCTACATCGAGCCGATCACCCCGGACATCGTCGAGAAGATCATCGCCAAGGAGCGCCCCGACGCGGTGCTCGCCACCCTCGGTGGGCAGACCGCGCTGAACTGCGCGATGCAGCTGCACGACCGCGGGGTCCTGGAGACGTACGGCTGCCCGCTCATCGGCGCCGACGTGGAGGCCATCCGGCTGGGGGAGGACCGCGAGCGGTTCAAGGGCGTGGTCGAGCGGTGCGGCGCCGAGTCCGCCCGCAGCGTCATCTGTCACTCGATGGATGACGTGCTCGCCGCCGCCGACGACCTCGGCTACCCCGTCGTGGTGCGGCCGTCGTTCACCATGGGCGGGCTCGGCTCCGGATTCGCCCACGACGAGGCCGAGCTGCGCCGCATCGCCGGCACCGGACTCCAGTACAGCCCGGTCACCGAGGTGCTGCTCGAAGAGTCGATCCTCGGGTGGAAGGAGTACGAGCTGGAGGTGATGCGCGACCACGCCGACAACGTGGTCATCGTCTGCTCCATCGAGAACGTCGACCCGGTGGGAGTGCACACCGGCGACTCCATCACCGTCGCCCCGGCTCTGACCCTCACCGACCGCGAGTACCAGCGGCTGCGCGACGTGTCGATCGCCATCATCCGCGAGGTCGGCGTCGACACCGGCGGCTGCAACATCCAGTTCGCGATCGACCCCGCCGACGGGCGGGTCGTGGTCATCGAGATGAACCCGCGCGTGTCCCGCTCCTCGGCCCTGGCGTCCAAGGCCACCGGGTTTCCCATCGCGAAGATCGCCGCGAAGATGGCCATCGGCTACACCCTCGACGAGGTCCCCAACGACATCACGTCCGGAGGGCTCCGCCCCCCGGATCCCCCCCGGGAAGACACGTCCGGGGGGCTTCGCCCCCCGGATACCCCCCGGGAAGGCGACGAGCTCGCTTCGCTCGCGCTGTCCTCTGACACCACGAATCAGGCTCGCTTCGCTCGCGATTCGTGGTACTCCGCCGCGTTCGAGCCGACGCTGGACTACGTCGTGGTCAAGGTGCCGCGGTTCGCGTTCGAGAAGTTCCCGGGCGCCGACGACACCCTGACCACGACGATGAAGTCGGTCGGCGAGGCGATGGCCATCGGCCGCTGCTTCACCGAGGCGCTGCAGAAGGCGCTGCGCTCCCTGGAGAAGAGCGGCAGCAGCCTCCACTGGGACGGCCCGCGGCCCTCGCCGGACGACGCGCGGCGTCTGCTCGACGCCGCACGCCGGCCCACCGACGGCCGACTGCAGCTCGTGCAGCAGGCGCTGCGCGGGGGGATCTCCGTCGAGGAGGTCCACGAGGCCACCGGCTACGACCCCTGGTTCCTCGACCAGGTAGTGCTCTTGGGCGACGTCGCGGATGCCGTGGCCTCCGCCCCCGAGCTTGTCCCCGACCTGCTCCGGCTGGCCAAGCGGCACGGCTTCAGCGACGCCCAGCTCGCCGCGCTGCGTGGGATACCGGAAGCCGTCGTCCGGGGCGTGCGGCACGCGCTCGGGGTGCGCCCGGTCTACAAGACCGTCGACACCTGCGCCGCCGAGTTCGCCGCCCGCACGCCGTACCACTACAGCTCCTACGACGAGGAGAACGAGGTGGCGCCGCGCGAGAAGCCGGCGGTCGTCATCCTCGGGTCCGGGCCGAACCGGATCGGGCAGGGCGTGGAGTTCGACTACTCGTGCGTGCACGCCAGCTTCGCCCTGCGGGAGGCCGGCTACGACACCGTGATGGTCAACTGCAACCCCGAGACGGTGTCCACCGACTACGACACGAGCAGCCGGCTGTACTTCGAGCCGCTCACGCTCGAGGACGTGCTCGAGGTCGTGCACGCCGAGCAGCAGGCCGGCCCGGTCGCCGGCGTGGTCGTCCAGCTCGGTGGGCAGACCCCGCTCGGGCTCGCGCAGGCGCTGAAGGACGCCGGCGTGCCGATCGTCGGCACGAGCCCGGAGGCCATCGACCTGGCCGAGGACCGCGGCGCGTTCGGGCGGGTGCTCGCCGAGGCCGGGCTGCCCGCACCGAAGCACGGCACCGCGTACAGCGCGGCCGAGGCGGTCGCGATCGCCGGCGAGATCGGCTACCCGGTGCTCGTGCGCCCCTCGTACGTGCTCGGCGGTCGCGGCATGGAGATCGTCTACGACGACGAGACCCTGTCGGCCTACGTCGAGCGGGCCACCCTGGCCGGCCCGGACCACCCGGTGCTCGTCGACCGATTCCTCGACGACGCCGTCGAGATCGACGTCGACGTGCTCTACGACGGCACCGAGATGTACCTCGGCGGGATCATGGAGCACATCGAGGAGGCCGGCATCCACTCCGGGGACTCCTCGTGCACGCTGCCGCCGGTCACGCTGGGCGCCGCCGAGCTCGACCGGGTGCGCGAGTCGGCGCTGGCCCTCGCCCGCGGCATCGGCGTCCGGGGCCTGATGAACGTACAGCTCGCGCTCGCCCAGGACATCCTCTACGTGCTCGAGGCCAACCCGCGCGCCTCGCGCACCGTGCCGTTCGTCGCGAAGGCCACCGGCGTACCGCTCGCCAAGGCGGCCGCCCGGATCATGCTCGGCGCCACCATCGCCGAGCTGCGTTCCGAGGGCATGCTGCCGGCGCACACCGACGGCGGGCGGATGCCGGCGCACGCACCCGTGTCGGTCAAGGAGGCGGTGCTGCCGTTCGCCCGGTTCCGCACCGCCGACGGGCTCGTCGTCGACACCCTGCTCGGGCCGGAGATGCGCTCCACCGGGGAGGTCATGGGCATCGACACCAACTTCGGCCGGGCCTTCGCCAAGGCACAGCTCGGCGCCATCGGCGGGTTGCCCATCGGGGGGACGGTGTTCGTCTCGGTGGCCAACCGTGACAAGCGCGCGATCGTCTTCCCGGTCAAGCGGCTGGTGGACCTCGGCTTCCGCATCGTGTCGACGACGGGCACTGCAGAGGTGCTGCGGCGCAACGGGATCGAGTCGCAGGTCGTGCTCAAGCACGCCGAGCGCGGCGAGGGCGACCGGTCGGTGGTCGACATGATCACCGCCGGTGAGATCGACATGGTGGTCAATAGTCCCAACGGCCCGAGCGCCACCGCGCGCGCCGACGGGTACCTCATCCGCGCGGCCACCACGGCGATGGACAAGCCGATCGTCACCACGGTGCAGCAGCTGGCGGCGGCGGTGCTCGCCATCGAGGCGGTGCGCGGCGGAGACCTCGGTGTCACCCCGCTCCAGGAGCACGCGGCGGCACTGAACCTGCACGGGGTCGGGATGCCGTCGTGACCGGGGTCGTCCAGGTCACCGGCGAGCTGGTCGCGACCCGCCGGGTGGGCGCTTACCAGCAGCTGAGCATCGCGGCGCCCGGGGTCGCCGAGCTGGCCGCGCCCGGGCAGTTCCTCGCCCTCGCCGTCGGCGGCCCCACCTCGGCGACCCTGCTCCGGCGGTGCTTCTCCATCCACCGGGTGGAGCCCGCCGACATTTCCGGCGGGACGGTGGACGTCGCCTTCGGCGGGACGGTGGAGGTCGTCGTCGCCGCCCACGGATCGGGCACCCGGTGGCTGGTCGCGCTCCATCCGCACGACCCGGTCGACGTGGTCGGGCCGCTCGGCCGGCCGTTCGCGCTGCCGTCCGCCCCGGTGCCGTGCGTCCTCGTCGGCGGAGGCTACGGCTCGGCCCCGCTGTTCTGGCTCGCCGAGGAGCTGCGCCGGCGTGGCTGCCGCGTGGAGATGGTGCTCGGGGCGGCATCGGAGGACCGGCTGTTCGGCGTCGACGCGGCACACCGCGCCGCCGACGGCGTCACGGTGACGACGGATGACGGGTCGGCCGGCCGCCGAGGGTGGGTCTCCGACGTGCTGCCCGACGTCATCCGACGCCGCGGCGCCCGCGTCGTCTACGCGTGTGGGCCGATGGCGATGCTGCGGGCGGTCAGCGAGATCGCCGCGGCACACCAGGTGCTGGCGCACGTGGCGGTCGAGGAGTCGATGGCCTGCGGTGTGGGGGTGTGCATGACGTGCGTGCTGCCGGTGACGGGCGAGGACGGCGTGACCCGGATGGTGCGCTCCTGCGTCGAGGGGCCGGTGTTCCGCGGTGATCGGGTGCGCTGGGACGCCTTCTCGGACGGTGTCGGCGCGGTGCCCTCCGACGCGCTCGGCGCACCTCGGGCCGGAGGGCACTGATGGCCGACATGACCACTGCTCTGGGTGACCTCGTGCTGCCCAACCCGGTGATGACGGCATCCGGCTGCGCCGCGAACGGTGCGGAGCTGCACCGCTTCTTCCCGGTGTCCGAGTTGGGCGCGTTCGTCACCAAGACGGTGATGCTCGCGCCGCGCGCCGGGCGGCCGACCCCCCGGATGGCCGAGACGTCATCCGGCATGCTCAACTCGATCGGACTGCAGGGGCCGGGCATCGACGCCTTCGTCGAGCACGACCTCACCTGGCTCGCCTCGGTCGGTGCCCGGGTGCTCGTGTCGGTCGCGGGCAGCACCGCCGCGGAGTTCGCCGACGTGGCCGAGCGGCTCGCCGCGAGCCCGGCGTTCGCCGCGGCGGTCGTCGGCGTCGAGGTCAACATCTCCTGCCCGAACGTCGCCAACCGCGGTCTGGTGTTCGCCTGCGACCCGGCGTCCTCCGCGCAGGTGCTCGCGCTCGTCCGCGAGCGAGTCCCCACCGGCACAACGCTGTTCGCGAAGCTCACACCCGACGTCACCGACATCGTCGAGGTCGCCGGGGCGGCGCTGCAGGCCGGCGCGAGCGGGCTCACCGCGATCAACACCACGCTCGGCGTCGTCATCGACACCGACCGGCTGCGTCCCCAGCTGGCCGGGGTCACCGGCGGCCTCTCCGGCCCGGCAATCCGGCCCATGGCCGTACGCGCCGTCTGGCAGCTCACCGCCGCGATGCGCGAGGGACGGATCCCCACCGCGCCCGTCGTCGGGGTCGGGGGAGTGCGCACCGGACGCGACGCACTCGAGCTGGTCGCCGCCGGCGCGTCGGCCGTGCAGGTCGGCACCGCGACGTTCAACGATCCGTCCGCTCCGCGCCGCGTCGTCGACGAGCTGGCTGCCGAGGTCGCGCGCCACGGCGTCGGCCGATTCGCCGACCTCGTCGGCGTCGCCCATGAGAGGACCTACCGCCCATGAGCACCCGACGAAGTTCCGCCCACGCGGAGCGTGGGACCAGCCCCGCTTCGCTCCGCCCACGCGGAGCGTGGGACCCGCGGATACTTCGTGGGGACCCCGCCCGTGAGCGACAGTGAGGACTCACCACCCATGAGCTCGACCCCTTTCGGCGACCGGCTGCGTACCGCGATGGACCAGCACGGGCCGTTCTGCCCGGGTATCGACCCGCATCCCGCACTGGTCTGCGCATGGGGCCTGCCCGACACCGCCGCCGGCCTCGAGCGATTCGCGATGACGTGCGTCGAGGCGTTCGGTGGAGCGGTCGCGGCGGTCAAGCCCCAGTCGGCGTTCTTCGAGCGTTTCGGCGCCGCGGGGGTGGCGGTCCTGGAGCGGGTGCTCGCCGGGCTTCGCGACGCGGGCACCCTGTCGCTGCTCGACGTCAAACGCGGCGACATCGGCTCGACCATGCAGGGCTATGCCGACGCCTACCTCGCCGACGACAGCCCGCTGCGCGCCGACGCCGTCACGCTCAGCCCGTTCCTCGGCTACGAGTCGCTCCGGCCCGCTCTCGACCTCGCCGCGGTCACCGGGCGCGGGGTGTTCGTGCTGACCCTCACCTCCAACCCCGAAGGCGGGGAGGTGCAGCACGCGATGCGCGGAGGCCGCTCGGTCGCCCGTGCGGTGGTCGACGGTGTGGCGGCGGACAACGCCGCCGCCCGCCTCGAGGGCCGGCTCGGCAGCGTGGGCATGGTCGTCGGCGCCACCGTCGGCGCCGCCGTGCTCGACCTCGGTCTCGACCTGTCGCGGGCGGCCGGTCCCGTCCTCGCGCCGGGCCTGGGCGCCCAGGGCGGCACCGCGGCGTCACTCGCCGCCACCTTCGGCGACGCCCTGCCGCACGTACTCGGCACCGCCAGCCGGGAGGTGCTCGCTGCCGGACCCGACGTCGGGTCACTTCGTGCGGCAGCACGAGCCGCCGCCGACGCGCTCGCGACCCGGTCGGCGGATGCCGCGCCGTAACGCGCTCGCTCATGACCTCGCGATAGGGTCGCGACCGTACCGCCGGGTGTTGAGCAGCCAGCACCTGCACGTCGACCAAGGACCCCTCTCGTGGCTCTGCCTCCACTGACCCCCGAACAGCGCTCCGCCGCCCTCGAGAAGGCTGCGGCGTCCCGACGCGAGCGGGCGGAGGTGAAGAACCGTCTCAAGCACGCCGGTGCCTCGCTCGGACAGGTGATCGAGGACGGCCGCAGCAACGACGTCATCGGCAAGATGCGGGTCTCGGCACTGCTCGAGTCGATGCCCGGCGTCGGCCGGGTACGAGCGCGGCAGATCATGGAGGAGGTCGGGATCTCCGAGACCCGACGGGTCCGTGGGCTGGGCCAGAACCAGGCTGCGGCGTTGCTCGAACGCTTCAGCTCCAGGTGACCGCGCGCTCCCGGCTCACCGTCCTCGCCGGTCCCACTGCCGTCGGCAAGGGCACCGTCGCGGCGTACATCCGGGAGCGCCACTCCGAGGTCTGGCTGTCGGTGTCGGCGACCACCCGGCATCCGCGCCCGGGTGAGGTGCACGGCATCCACTACCTGTTCGTCGACGACACGGAGTTCGACCGGATGGCGCGGGCGGGCGAGCTGCTCGAGTGGGCCGTGGTGCACGGGCGGGCCAAGTACGGAACCCCTCGCGCCGCGGTCGAGGCGGCGCTGGACGCCGGCCGCCCGGCACTGCTCGAGATCGACCTCCAGGGCGCCCGCCAGGTGCGCGACCGGATGCCGGGAGCCCGCTTCGTCTTCCTCGCGCCGCCGACCTGGGAGGAGCTGGTGCGCCGGCTGGTCGGCCGGGGCACCGAGGATGCCGCGGAGCGCCACGCCCGGCTGGCCACCGCCCGGGTCGAGCTGGCCGCCGCCGAGGAGTTCGACGCCGTCGTCGTCAACGACGATGTTCGGCGCGCGGCCGAGGAGCTCGTATCATTGCTGACAACCCCCGCACCCGAGGCGAAGCGAGACTGACGCGTGTCCGGAACCCTGGCCGACCCCATCGGCATCACCAACCCGCCGATCGACGAGCTGCTCGAGCGTGCCGACTCCAAGTACGCCCTCGTGCTGTACTCGGCCAAGCGCGCGCGGCAGATCAACGCCTACTACGCCCAGCTCCAGGAGGGCCTGCTCGAGTACGTCGGTCCGCTCGTCGACTCCGAGGTGTACGAGAAGCCGCTCTCCATCGCGTTGCGCGAGATCAACGAGGGCCTGCTGACCCGCGAGCAGACCGAGGGCTGACGCTGCCGTGAAGGTCGTCCTCGGGGTCGCCGGGGGCATCGCCGCCTACAAGGCGTGCTCGCTGCTCCGGCTGCTCACCGAGGCCGGCCACGACGTCACCGTCGTGCCCACGGCTGCGGCGCTGCGATTCGTGGGCGAGCCGACCTGGGCGGCGCTGTCCGGGAAGCCGGTCCACACCGACGTCTGGGCCGACATCACCGAGGTGCCGCACGTGCGGATCGGGCAGGAGGCCGACCTGGTGCTCGTCGCCCCGGCGACCGCCGACCTGCTCGCCCGGGCGGCCACCGGTCAGGCCGACGACCTGCTGACGAACGTGCTGCTCACCGCGCGGTGCCCGGTGGTCATGGCCCCGGCGATGCACACCGAGATGTGGGAGCATCCGGCTACCCAGGCCAACGTGGCCACCCTCACCGAACGCGGAGTGCACGTCGTCCCACCCGCGTCCGGGCGGCTCACCGGCCGCGACTCCGGCCCGGGCCGCCTCCCGGAGCCCGAGCAGCTGTTCGAGGTCGCCCAGCACGAGCTCGCCCACCGCGGCGGTTCGTCATCCGGCCCGTCCTCGCCCGTCGACGGGCTGTCGGGTCGGCCGGCCGACCTCGTGGACGCCCGACCTGACGAGCCGGGCCGGGGCGCCGACCTGGCGGGGATGACGGTCGTCGTCACCGCCGGCGGCACCCGCGAGCCGCTGGACCCGGTGCGTTTCCTCGGCAACCGGTCCTCCGGCAAGCAGGGCTACGCACTCGCGCGGGCCGCAGCCGACCGTGGCGCGTCGGTGAGGCTCGTGTCGAGCGCCTCGCTGGCGCCGCCTCCCGGGGTGGCCGTGGTCACTGTCGAGACCGCGCAGGAGATGGCCGATGCCGTGCACGCGGCGACCGCCGGGGCCGACGTGGTTGTCATGGCGGCGGCGGTGGCCGACTACCGCCCCGCCCAGTACGTCGGCCACAAGCTGAAGAAGAGCCACGCCGCCGCCGACGGCTCGCCCGACGAGAGCGCGCCCACGATCACACTCGTGCGCAACCCGGACATCCTCGCCGGGTTGGTCGCGGCCCGCGGTGACCGGCACCGGCCGGTGATCGTCGGGTTCGCCGCCGAGACCGGCGACACCGACGGCTCGGTGCTCGAGCACGGCCGGGCCAAGCTCGCCCGGAAGGGCTGCGACCTGCTCGTCATCAACGAGGTCGGCCCGGGTGTCACGTTCGGCCAGGACGACAGCATGGTCCACCTGCTGTGCCGCGGGTCCGACGAGGTCACCGATATCGGCCCGACCACCAAGGATGACGTGGCGCACGCCGTCTGGGATGCCGTGACCTCGCTGCTCTGAACCCGCGGCGAGTGGTGGGTGAGGTCAGCGGCGCGCCGGGACCTTCTCGGCGGCCTGTTCGATCTGCGCCTCGTCGGTCACGTCGGCCTCGGCCGAGGGGTCACCGGAGTGGGCGGCCTGTCCCGTGGGTGCCGCGGAATCCGTGTCGTCGGTGAGGGCGGCGTCATCCGCTGCCAGCACCTCGGCCTCGGTGTGGTCGACCTCGAGGTTGGTCGCCTCGGTGTCGACCTGGGCGTGATCGACCTCGAGGTCGGTCGCCTCGGTGCCGACCTGGGCGTGGTCACCACCGTCGTCGGCGGGGACCTGCGCGGCGGACTCGGGGGCCGCCGCGGGCACCGGCTCCTCGACCAGGCCGACGGCCTGTGCACCACCGAGCGTGGCGAGCATATTGCGCACGTTGCTCAGCTGCGCGGTGATGCTGTCGCGCCGGGCCGTGACCGCCGCGAGCTCGCGTTCGGAGTCGCGGCGCACCCGGTCGGCCTGGTCCTTCGCGCTGCGCACGAGGTTGGACGCCTCGGTACGGGCGGCCTCGAGCACCCGCTTGGCCTCGGCAGCCGCGCCGGAGCGGTCCTCCTCCGCCTCGCGGGTGAGCTGCCCGGCGCGTTCCTCGGCCGCCTTGAGCGCATCCTCCTGGGTCGCCATCTGGGCCGTGAACTCGGCGGTGATCTTGTCGCGACGCTCGCCGAGCGTGCGCTCGAAATCAGCCGCCTGAGCCGCGGCGGTGGCCCGCTGCTTCTCGAAGTACGCCTCGGCCTCCTCACGGCGGGCGGCGGCCTCCCGGGCGGCATGGTCGATGATCGAGTCCGCCTCCTGCTTGGCTCGAGCGATCGTCTCCTCCGAGGACACGTCGGCCGTGGAGCGCACCTCCTCGGCGTAGCGGTCTGCCTCGGCGCGCACCAGCTCGGCATCCTTCTCGGCCTCGCCGCGCAACCCGTCGGCCTCGGCAGCCGCGGCGACGCGGAGGTCGGCCGCTTCCTCGTCGGCGAGCCCGAGGATACGCCCGATGCGCTCGCCGAGGTCGGCGAAGGTCGGGCTCGATACCTTCCGGGTCTCCTCCTCTAGGCCGGCCAGTCGTCGCTGGGCGTCGGCCAGCTCGGCGGCGAGCGACTCGCGCTCCTGACGGTTCCGGGTGAGCTCGACCGTACTCGCCGCCGCCTCCTGGCGGGCTGCGTCCGCGGCCTGCTGGAGCGCGGCGAGCTGTTGGTCGACCTGCACCGGGTCATAGCCGCGGAAGACGGTGGGGAACTCCGGCTGGTTCATTCGGACTCCTGCTCAGGGGTGGTGGGGTGGATGGGGCTGTCCCGCCCGTGCTCGGGCGGGAGATGGTCGATGTGGTCCTCGTCGACGGCGAGCGCTTCGATGACACCGCTGAGATGACCCAGCTGGGCGTTGATGGCGTCGCGTCGCGACGCCAGGGTATTCACCTCGTCACGAGCGCGCTCCACCGCCGCGTGCGCCTCGGCGCGGACGGCATCGGCCCGCTCGCGGGCCGCCTCGGACGCCCGCATGATCTCGGCCCGCGCTGCGGCGTGGTACCCGTGCGCTTCGCGGTGCATCCGCTCGACGTCCTCGGCTGCCGCCTGACGCACCTGACGGGCGCCGGCATCGGCCTCGGCGAGCCGCAGCTCGACCCGACGAACGGTCTCGGCCTCCTGCTCGCGCGCCTCGGCGAGGAGCCGCTCGGCCTCCCGCGCTGCACCGTCGCGGGTGCGGGCGGCGTCGGCGCGCGCTTCGGCGAGCACTGACTCGGCCATCTCCCGCAACTGGCGTGACTCGGCCTCGGCTTCGGCGACCCGGTCCCGGGCGGTGGTCGCGGCGCTCCCGAGCAGCGTCTGGACCCGCTCGCGGTGGGCGCGCGACCGTTCGCCGATCTCCTGGTGGTGCGCCCGGGCCCGCTCCGACGCCTCGGCCTCGGCCCGCTCGATGATGCCGCGGACCATGCCCTGAGCCCAGGCCAGGTGCTTCTCGGCGGCCTCGATGGTGGCTGCGGCCTCGGCCTCGGCATCGGCGACCTGCCGCTCGGCCTCGGCACGCGCCTGCTCGAGGAGGCTCTGATGCTCGGCGCTGCGCGTGCTCTCCTGGGCGGCGAGCTCGTCGAGCCGGCTGCTCACCGCGGCGTCGGCTTCCGAGCGGCGGCGTGCGACGTAGGCGTCGGCGCCGACCCGCAGCCGAGCGATCTCGCCGAGGGTGCTCTCGCGCATCGCGAGCAGGTCGGCGGTGTGCGCCTCCTGCTCGCTGGCCCAGCGCTCCTGGTGTGCGCTCTCCTCCGCGGCAAGGCGAGCCATCGTGGCGTCGTGGTCGCGCCGGGCCCGCTCGACCAGTGCGGCGGCCTGCCGTTCGGCGTCGTCCAGGCGGGCCTGCGCCTGTTCGTCACCGATGGCGACGGCCTCGTCGCTCGCCTTGGTGGCGCGGGCTCGCAGCAGCGCCGCCTGGTCGGCGGCGTCGGCGAGCAGGATCGCGGCGTCTGCCTGAGCCTCCTCGAGCCGTTGCTCGGCCTCCTCCCGGGCCCGCTCGACCGCGGAGCGCAAGTCGTGGAGCTCGGCTGCGGCGGTTGTGGCCTCGAGGCGGAGCCGGCTCGCCTCGCTGCGAGCCTCGGTGGCCTCGCGGTGCGCGTCGGCGCGGAGCTGGTCGGCGAGGTCCTGGGCCCGCGTCAGCAGGGAGAGTGCCTCGTCGACCGGTGCCCCGGCCGGACCTGGCGGCCGGTCAGCGGTCCGGGCGGGCAGGTCCGTGCCCGGCTCGGTCGCCGTGGTGTGGCGCGCGGACCCGTCGGACACGCGAACCATGATCGCAGAGCATCGACCGTTCGCCGGACCACATCCGAGCACATCTCACCGGGCGGGTACATTTGGCCGCGCGCGCCCCCCGACCGCAGATGTCGGTGGTGCCTCGACCCACCCGAAGGAGCTCCGCGTGTCCGCACGCCTCTTCACGTCCGAGTCCGTCACCGAGGGCCACCCGGACAAGATCTGCGACCAGATCTCCGACTCCATCCTCGATGCCATGCTCGCCCAGGACCCGCGAAGCCGGGTCGCGGTCGAGACGATGGTCACGACCGGGCTCGTCCACGTGGCCGGCGAGGTCACCACCGAGGCGTACGTCGAGATCCCCCGGATCGTCCGGGAGACCGTGCTCCGCATCGGGTACGACTCCTCCACCAAGGGCTTCGATGGTGCGTCGTGCGGAGTCGAGGTCTCGATCGGCCAGCAGAGTCCCGACATCGCCCAGGGGGTCGACACCGCGGTCGAGAGCCGCACCGGCGCGGTGGACCCGCTCGACAAGCAGGGCGCGGGCGACCAGGGGCTGATGTTCGGCTACGCCTGCGACGACACCCCCGAGCTGATGCCGCTCCCGGTCTTCCTCGCCCACCGGCTCGCCGAGCGGCTCACGGAAGTGCGCAAGAACGGCGAGCTCTCCTACCTGCGCCCCGACGGCAAGACCCAGGTGACCATCGGCTTCGACGGGGATCGGGCCATGGCTCTCGACGCCGTCGTCGTCTCCAGCCAGCACGCCGAGGACATCAGCCTCGACGGCATGCTCGAGCCCGACGTGCGCGCGCACGTCATCGAGCCGGTGCTCGCCGAGCTCAAGGAGGCCGGCACCGAGCTCGCCACCGACGACTACCGCGCCTATATCAACCCCACCGGCAAGTTCGTCATCGGCGGCCCGATGGGTGACGCCGGCCTCACCGGCCGCAAGATCATCGTCGACACCTACGGCGGCATGGCCCGCCACGGCGGCGGCGCGTTCTCGGGCAAGGACCCGAGCAAGGTCGACCGCTCCGCCGCGTACGCCACCCGCTGGGTGGCGAAGAACGTCGTCGCCGCCGGGCTCGCCCGCCGCTGCGAGGTGCAGGTCGCCTACGCCATCGGAAAGGCACAGCCGGTCGGTCTCTACGTGGAGACCTTCGGCACCGAGAGCGCTCCTGCCGACCGCATCCAGCAGGCCATCCTCGAGGTCTTCGACCTGCGCCCGGCCGCGATCCTCGACCAGCTCGACCTACTCCGCCCGATCTACACACCGACCGCCGCTTACGGCCACTTCGGCCGCACCGCGGCCGAAGGGGTGGACGGCGCCTTCACCTGGGAGCGCACCGACCGGGTCGAGGCGCTGCGGGCTGCCGCTGCCGGCTGACTCCGCGTCGTCCGCCGGGGAGAGCACCGACCGGGTCGAGGTGCTGCGGGCCGCCGTCGGCCGGCTCGCGTCGTCCGCCGGGGAGCGCACCGACCGGGTCGAGGTGCTGCGGGCCGCCGCCGGCCGGCTCGCATCGTCCGCCGGGGGGCGCACCGGTCCACGTCGCTGGTCGGCGCGCTCCGCTAGTTTCGCGATCATGACCGGGGCGGACGACGCGGTGCGGGCGAGCGAGCAGCTCGCCCTCATCCCGCCGCGGTCGGGCCGCCCGCGGCGGCTCGCGGGAGCCGACCCCACGTCATCCGACCTGCCGGTCGCGCTCGTGCAGGTCGACACCGGGCTTGCGCACCTCGACCGGCCCTTCGAGTACGCCGTGCCGCAGTCGATGGCGGATGACGCGCAGCCGGGTGTGCGGGTCAAGGTGCGGTTCGCGGGCCAGGATCTCGACGGGTTCGTGCTCGAGCGTCGCGACGACGCCGACCATCCAGGGCGGCTCACACCGTTGCGCCGGGTGGTGTCTTCCGAGCCCGTGGTCAGCGGACCGGTGCTCGCTGCGGCGGGGGCGGTGGCCCGTCGGTATGCCGGCACCCTCGGCGACGTGCTCCGGCTGGCGGTGCCACCGCGGCATGCGGCGGCCGAGAAGGCACTTCCCGTCGAGCGCCCACCGCACGGCACGCTGCCACGCCGGCAGAGTCGGGCCTGGCGCGGGCTGCTCGCGGGTGAGGCGTTCCTCGGTCATGTCGCCGCGGGCGGTGCGCCCGCGGCATCCGCGCTGGCGCTGCCGTCGCCGACCGCCGGCGAGGGCTGGCCGCACCTCCTCGCCGAGGCCGCGCGCGCCGCGGTCGACGGCGGACGGGGGGCGCTGCTCGTCGTGCCCGACGGTCGCGACGTGGCCCGGGTCGACGCCGCGCTGGCGGAGGTGCTCGGGCCGGGCCGGCACACCCGGTTGACCGCCGACCAGGGTCCGCAGGCGCGGTACACCGCGTTCCTCAAGGTGCTGCGCGGGCACGTCGACGTCGTCGTCGGCACCCGGGCGGCGGCGTTCGCCCCGGTGCGGCGGCTCGGGCTGGTCGCCTGGTGGGACGACGGCGACGACCTCCACGACGAGCCGCGCGCGCCGTACCCGCACGTCCGGGAGGTGCTGCTCGCCCGTGCCCGGCAGGAGGGCGCGGCGGTCCTGTCGGCCGGGTTCGCCCGCACCGCCGCGGTCGCCGACTTCGTCGAGCGCGGTGTGCTCGCCGCGGTCGAGGCCCCGAGAAACGCGCTGCGACAACGAGTTCCGCAGGTGCGGGTCGCCGGCGAGGGCTCCGACGCCGCGCGCGACCCGGCTGCCGCTGCGGCCCGGCTTCCCAGCGTCGCCTGGCGCACGGCGCGCGACGTACTGGAGGCCGGAGGTGCCGTGCTCGTCCAGGTGCCGCGCCGGGGGTACCTGCCGTCGTTGTCCTGCCAGGAGTGCCGCCGGCCGGCGCGGTGCCGGGTCTGTGCGGGGCCGCTCGGGTTGTCCGGCCCGCAGGGGCCGCCCGCGTGCCGGTGGTGCGGGCGGGTCGAGACTGCGTTCGCGTGTCCGTCCTGCGGCGGCACGCGGCTGCGGTCGGCGGTGGTCGGCGCCCGGCGCACCGCGGAGGAGCTCGGTCGCGCGTTCCCCGGCGTGCCGGTCGAGCGGTCCGGCGCGGGGACGGTGCTCGACGCGGTGAGCGAGGGCGCACGGCTCGTGGTGTGCACGCCCGGGGCGGAGCCGCTCACGCCGCACGGGTACGGCGCGGCGGTGCTGCTCGACGCGTGGGCGCTGCTCGACCGGCCCACGCTGGATGCCGGTGAGGAGACGCTGCGGAGGTGGCTCGCGGCGGCATCCCTCGTGCGACCGGGGCGGCAGGGCGGGCGAGTGGTGGTGTGCGGAGCACCTGTCGGCGTCACCGTGCCGGCGGTCGAGGCGCTCGTGCGCTGGGACCCGGCGTGGTTCGCGACCCGCGAGCTCGACGAGCGTCGCGCACTCGACCTGCCGCCCACCCGCCGGCTTGCCGCGCTCACCGGTCCGCGGGCCGCGCTCGACGCCGCGGCCGTCGAGCTGCGGCTGCCCGCCACGTCATCCGTGCTCGGTCCGCTGCCGCACGGCACCTCTGCCGGCACCGGCGAGGTGTGGCGCACGCTGGTCACCGTGCCACCGGCCGACGGCGACGCCCTGGCCCGCGAGCTGGCCGCGCTGCGCGCCCGGATGTCGGCGCGCAAGGAGCCGGACCCGGTCGCCATCCGCGTCGACCCCCGAGATCCCACGACCTGACCACACCGTCATGCAGGGCCGCCACCGAGGTGATCTGTGGTAACGCCGCCATCGAGATGACGTGACACGCGGGGGTGCCGACGGCGATCGTTGGCGTGGCATGTCATCTCGATCGAAGGCGCGCGTGGGAGGGCGACTCCGGGAGTCGGTCGGTCACCCCTGGTCTCGGTCGGTCGCCCCTGGTCTCGGTCGGTCGCCTCATCTGATCTGTTGTCGACGAGGCCGCTCTCGTGACCCTCGAGAGTCGGGCTGAACCCGCAGACCAGCCGGGTCGGCTCGGTCGCCGAGAACGTGAAGCGCGAGCCCGGTGACGCCACCCACAGGACTCCGGCGCGAATCTCGTGTCGCATGCCGCTGTCGAGGTCGGCCAGCGTGGCGGAGCCGCTGATGCAGTAGGCCACCTCGGTGCGGTCCTGGTAGCCGTAGGTGTCCTCGATACTCGGGGCGAGGACGACGTCGGTGAAGCTCACGCCGACACCGTCCTGCGCCAGCAGCATCCGGAGGCTCTCGTAGTTCCGATTCGTCACCCGGCGAGATATCGACGAGTGCGGCGCGGTCGATGACGCGCGTGACCGTACATCCTTCGGCTCGAAAACTAATACGTTACGTCATGTATTATAAAACTCATGAGCTCCTTCGACGACGACCACCGGCCGGCACCCGTGCCGCAGACCGCGACACGTATATGGACTGACATCGACCGGTTCGCCGAGCGCTACCTCGGCGAATCGGCGCGCCTGGACTCGTTGGCCGCGCTCGAAGCCGGTCTGGACGTGAGCGGGCTGCCGCTGCCCGACTTCTCGCCGGAGGGGAACGACGAGCGCGACCACCTGCGGCGCACCACCCGTTCGGCACTGGCCGGGCTCGACCCTCGAGACGCCGAGGACGTGATCACCACGGCGGCACTGGACGAGCGCCTGCGTCGCGCCATCTCGATCCACGAGATCGGCGACAGCGTGCGGCTCGACGTCGTGGTCTCGCCCGTGCAGCAGCTGCGCGACTGCTTCGACCTGCTTCCGCTGGACACGTTCGACGACTGGGAGCTCGCCGCGGGCTGGCTGCGTGACGTTCCGCGCGCCGTGCAGGGCTACATCCGGTCCCTGGAGCACATGGCGGCGACTCGCCCCGATCGGGTCGCCGCGCGCCAGGTGGAGGCGGTCGCCGCGCAGTCCGACGCGGCGGCCGGAAGCATCGGGAGCCGCCTCGACCCCGACGATGCACCGCCGCCGCACCGAGCCGGCATCGAACGTGCCCGCGGGCTGGCCCGGCAGGCCTACCGCGACTTGTCCGCCGCGGTCCACGACGTCATCCTGCCGAACGCTAAGGGGCGCGACGCGGTCGGGCCGGAACGGTACGCAGCGCACCTCGAGTGGTACCTGGGTTCCTCGGTCGACCTCGACGACGCGTACCACTGGGGCGTCGATGAAGTCGCTCGGATCAAGGTCGAGATGCGCGACGTCAGCCACCGGATCCGCCGTGGTGCCACTCCTGACGAGGCGCGGTCTCTACTCCGGCAGGACGTCCGCTATGCGCTCCGCGGCGAGCATGAGCTCGTCACGTGGATGCAGGCCACCGCCGACCAGGCGATCGACGCCCTCGACGGCGAGGCGTTCGACATCCCGCCCGCGCTGCGCCGCCTCGAGTGCCGGGTCGCCCCGGCATCGACCGGTGTCATCTCCTACACCGCACCGAGCGAGGACCTGCGGCGGCCGGGGCAGATGTGGTGGTCGGTGCCCGACCCGTCCGCGGTGCACTTCTCCTGGCAGGAGCGGACCACGGTGTACCACGAAGGGGTGCCCGGTCATCATTTGCAGATCGGTGGCGCCGCTTACCAGACCGGTCACCTGAACCGCTGGCGCCGGCTGGGCGGGGTGGTCGACGGCTGCAGCGAGGGGTGGGCGCTGTACGCCGAGCGCCTGATGGCCGAGCTCGGTTTCCTCGACGACCCGGCGGACCGACTCGGCATGCTGTATGCCCGGCTCGTTCGCGCCGCCCGTGTCGTCATCGACATCGGCTGGCACTGCGGTCTACCCACCCCCGCCGAGCGCGGCGGCGGCCCCTGGTCGTGGGAGGCCGGGTGGCAGTACCTCACCGACAACAGCACCGCGTCGGAGCACAAGCGGCGCTTCGAGCTGCTGCGGTATCTCGGCATCCCGGGTCAGGCCCCGGTATACGCGCTCGGCGAGAGGTGCTGGCTCGACCTCAAGGAGGTTGCGCTGGCCGGCGGCGAGGACGCGCGCACGTTCCACCGAAGAGCCCTCGATGTCGGGTCGGTGGGGCTCGACGTGCTCCGGCTCGCGGTGACGTCATGAGCCCGCGCGGTCGACCCCGCGACGACGCCACCCGCGCCGCGGTGTTGCGGGCGGCGCTCGACCTGCTCACCGAGAAGGACGCGACCGTGCCGACGGTCGAGGCGATCGCGGCCCGCGCAGGCACCACGCGCCCGACGATCTACCGGTGGTGGTCGAGCCGCCCGGCCGTGCTCCTCGACGCCGTGCTGGAGGCCACGGCCGGTGGTGCGACCTACCGTGACACCGGCGACGTCGTCGACGACCTGCACGACCATGCTCGTCGTTACGCGCGCCTCCTGCGCGGATCTCTGGGTCGGGCCTACCGGACCCTCCTCGCCGAGGCGCAACACGACGCTGACTTCGCCCCGGAACTGCGGAGCAGGCTGATCGAGCCCAGGCGGGAGGAGACGAGAACGGTGCTCCGCCGGGGGATCCGGAGCGGCCGGATCCGGCCCGACATCGACATCGAGGCCGCCGTCGACCAGCTGTACGCGCCGTTGCTGTACCGGCTCCTGGTGGGCCATGCCCCACTGTCGGCGCGGGCCGTCGACGCCGTCGTGGCCCAGGTGCTCTCCGGCATCGGGCTGCCCGCACCTCCGGCCGGTGGGGCGGGTCGGGCATGACGGGGCGGGGGAGGACGACGACGTCCTCGTGGACGGCAGGTGTCCGACTCGGTCTCCCGGTCGCCGCCGGGCTGGTCGTCGCCGGTCTCGCCTTCGGCGCCTACGCCAGGTCTCTCGGGTGGGGACTGCTCGCACCGACGGTGATGTCCGTCCTCGTGTTCTCCACCTCTGCCCAGGTAGCGGCAGCAGGGGTGCTCGCCGCCGCCGGCGGCCCGGTCGCGGCGATCGTGGCGGGGACGTTGGCCAACGCCCGGTTCCTCCCGCTCGGTGTGGCCGTCGCGTCGTCGCTGCGTGGCAGCCGATGGCGCCGAGCCGTCGAGAGCCAGGCCGTGGTCGACGCCGGCTTCGCAGCGGCGCAACGCCGCGACGGCACGGTGGATCGCGGCATCCTGTTCGGCTTCTTCGTGACGATGGTGCCGCCCTGGGTCGGTGGTACGGCCGCTGGCGCCCTCCTCGCCGGTCGCCTCGGTGACCTGAACCGGTACGGGCTCGATGCCGTGGCACCGGCGCTGTTCCTCGCCCTGCTCGCCGACGACCTGCGCCGACCTCGACGAGCGCTGGTGGCAGTCGTCGCAGTCGTGGTGGTGCTCGCGACCACCGGCTGGCTCCCCGTCGGGATACCCCCGCTACTCGCCTGTGCCGCAGCACTGTTGGGATGGCGGCGATGACAGAGATCTGGGTGGTCATCGTCGTGCTGGGGCTGGCTAACGCCGCGCTGAAAGCAGCCGGCCCGTTGGCCTTCGCCAACCACGAGTTCTCCCCCTCCACCCGGACGGTGTTGGCGTCCTTGACGCCGGCGGTCCTGGCCGCGTTGGTCGTGAGCAGTGTCGTCGTCGACCGCGACACGCTGGTTCTCGACGCGCGTGCCGCGGGTCTGGCGGCGGCCGCCGTGGCGTTGTGTTGTCGGATGCCGCTGCCCATCGTGATCGTCGCCGCCGCACTCGCGACTGCCATGGTGCGGGCGCTCGGTCAGTGAGCGTGCGTGCGTGCGACCGGTGTCGTCCGCTCGGGCCGTCCCGGAGCCCGTCGGTGAATCGGTCGCGCTCGAGGTGACACGACCTGCCGAGAGGCCGGCGTTAGGGCCGCGATCGAGATGACGCGACACGCACGGCGTCCACGGGCGACCATCGGCGTGTCACGTTATCTCGATCGAGGGTCATGCTCGGATGGCGCGGGAGCGCCGCGGGAGCGGCACGGTGACGGCCTCCTAGACTCGGCGGGTGCGTCTCGTCCTGGCCGGTACCCCGACGACCGCGGTCCCGTCGCTCGAGGCGCTCCTCGCGTCGCGCCACGACGTCGTCGCCGTGGTGACCCGCCCTGACGCCCGCGCCGGGCGCGGACGGGCGCTCGCGTCATCCCCGGTGAAGGACGTCGCCCTCGACCGTGGCCTGGACGTGCTCAACCCGGCACACCCGCGGGACCCGGACTTCCTCGACCGGCTACGCGCGATCGCCCCCGACTGCGTGCCGGTCGTCGCGTACGGCGCCCTGGTGCCGCGGGCCGCGCTCGACATCCCGCCGCACGGTTGGGTCAACCTGCACTTCTCGCTGCTGCCCGCCTGGCGCGGCGCGGCGCCGGTGCAGCGCGCTGTGATGACCGGTGACGAGGTCACCGGCGCCACCACCTTCCTCCTCGAGGAGGGCCTGGACACCGGCCCGGTCTACGGCACGCTCACCGAGCCGGTGCGCCCCGACGACACCGCGGGCACCCTGCTGGACCGGCTCGCGCACGCCGGTGCCGGCCTGCTCGTCGCCACGCTCGACGGCATCGAGGACGGCACGCTGCGCCCCGTGCCCCAGCCCGCCGACGGCGTCAGCCTGGCGCCCAAGCTCACCACCGACGAGGCGCGGGTCCGCTGGGACCTGCCGGCCCATGTCGTCGACCGGCACGTGCGCGGGTGCACCCCAGCACCTGGTGCGTGGACGACCTTCCGGGACCAGCGGCTCCGGCTCGGGCCCGTGCGGATGACGCCCGCCACCTCGGGTGCGGACGCGCCACTCCCGCCGGGCGCACTGTCGGTGACCAAACGGACCGTGCGGGTCGGGACGGCATCCGGGCCGGTCGAGCTGGGCGAGGTCGGCCCACCCGGGAAGCGTCCGATGGCCGCCGCCGACTGGGCCCGCGGAACACGGATCGACCCGGGCGAGCGACTGGGCTGAACAGCACTCAGCCGGAACGCTCTTCGAGTGCGGTGAGGTCGCGCTCCGCGTACTGCCGGTGCCACCACTCCTCGTTGAGGACGACCAGCAGGGGCTGGGTCGCCGGCATGGTCTCCCCGGCCGGCGGCCAGCCCTCTCCCTCCGGCACGGTCACCTCTCGCTCCAGGTCGGCGTCGGTCGGCTTCATCGCCGCGTAGTCGGGGTACCTCCGGGCCAGCTCGGCCTCCACGAGCGGGGCGATCTCGATGCCGTTGACGACGAGTCCCTCGACGTCGCCGCTGATCTCGACCGGGCCCTCGATGAAGGCGCCCCGGATGACGACGTCGTCGAGGAGCACCTCGGTGAGCCGCAGCCCGGTGAGGTCCGCGCCGTTCACGCGGGCACCGCGCAGCCGGACCCGCTCGGCCTGCGCGCCGGACAGGTCGACCTGGCTCACCCTCGCGTCACGCAGCACGACCTGGCACGCGCTCACCCCGGTCAGGTCGACGTCGTGGTGCTCGTACACCGACTTGTCGTCGCTCATACCGGCCACCGTAGGGCGGGAACCGGACGATCCGCGTCCGCTCCATCCGGCCCGCGCGTTCGGAGCGCGAGGCGGCGCTCGCTAACCTCCTCGGGTGCCCGACCCTCCCGACCGGCCCGACCGGCCCGACCGGCCCGACCGGCCCGACCGGCCCGACCGGCGCGGACCGCGGCAGCGGTCGGCCACAGCGCCCTCGGAGCGGACCCGGCGGGCCGAGCCGACCCGCTCCGCGGCTTACACGGTGCTGCGCGCGGTGGCCGGCGGCGCGTATGCCAACCTCGAGCTGCCGCGCGTGTTGCGCCGCCACCGGCTCCGCGGGCGCGACGCCGCGTTCGCCACCGAGCTCGCGTTCGGCACCATCCGGTGGCAGGGGTTCTACGACGCCGTCATCGCGGCGGCGGCCGGCCGCCCGCTCGAGCGCATCGACGCCGAGGTGCTCGACGTGCTCCGTCTCGGCGCGCACCAGCTGCTCGGCATGCGGGTTCCGGTCCACGCGGCATCCGACCAGACCGTCGGGCTGGCGCGCTCGGTGGCCGGCGGTGGAGCCGGCGGCTTCGTCAACGCGGTCCTGCGTCAGGTGGCGCAGCGCGATGCCGGGCAGTGGCGGGATGCCGTGGTGCCGGTCGGCGGGGGAGTGCCGGCGCTCGCCGTGCGCTGGTCGCACCCGGAGTGGGTCGTCGGCGCGTTGCGGCAGGCGCTGCTCGGGCACGGCCGAGCCGGCCCCGGCGACGTCGACACCGAGCTCGAGGCCTTGCTCGCCGCCGACAACGAACCGCCCCGCGTACACCTCGTCGCCCGCCCCGGCCTGGCCACCGTCGAGGAGCTGGTGACCGCCGCGGATGCCGAGCCGAGCCACACCTCGTCGATCGGTGCGGTGCTCCGCTCGGGTGACCCGGGCGGCATCCCGGCCGTGCGAGAGGGCCGGGCCGCGGTGCAGGACGAGGGGTCCCAGCTGGTCGCGCTGGCGCTGGCCCGGGCGGAGGTGCGGCCAGGTCTGCCGGGCCGGTGGCTGGATCTGTGCGCCGGCCCGGGCGGCAAGGCCGGGGTGCTGGGTGCACTGGCTCTCGAGTCCGGTGCCGACCTCACCGCCGTCGAGGTGAGCCCGCACCGTGCCGAGCTCGTGCGGGGCACGCTCGCCGCGCTCGGCGAGCGGGCGGCATCCGCGGGACGCTCGGTCGAGGTGCGTACCGCCGATGGGCGCGAGATCGGCACCGACGAGCCGGGCGCGTACGCGAGGGTGCTCGTCGACGTGCCCTGCACCGGACTGGGCGCGCTGCGTCGCCGTCCGGAGGCGCGCTGGCGCCGGCAGCCCGCCGACCTCGGCACCCTCGGGCCGCTGCAGCGCGACCTCCTGCGGTCTGCGCTCGACGCGGTGGCACCGGGCGGGGTCGTGGCGTACGCGACCTGCAGCCCGCACGTCGCCGAGACGCGGTTCGTGGTGTCCGACGTGCTCAAGCGACGCGACGACGTGGAGACTGTCGACGTGCGTCCGCTGCTCACGGATGCCGCGGGGATGCCGCTCGCCGCCCTCGGTGCGGGGCCGGCGGTGCAGCTGTGGCCGCACGTCCACGGCACCGACGCCATGTACCTCGCCCTGCTGCGCCGGCGTTAGCGTGGACCGGTGATCGAGATGCTGACGGCCCGCGAGGTCGAGGCGATGCGTCCGGCCGGCCGCTTCGTCGCCGACGTCCTGACCCGGCTGCGGGCCGAGGCCGACGTCGGGGTCGACCTGCTCGAGCTCGACGCTCTCGCACACGAGCTGATCCGCGAGCGCGGCGCGGTCTCCTGCTACATCGACTACCACCCGTCGTTCGGTGCGATGCCGTTCGGCAAGGTGCTGTGCACGTCGGTCAACGACGCCGTGCTGCACGGGCTGCCGCACCGGTACCGGCTGCGCGACGGCGACCTGCTCAGCCTCGACTTCGCCGTCTCGGTCGACGGCTGGGTGGCCGACTCGGCCACCAGCCTGGTCGTGGGCAGCCCGCGGCCCGAGGATCTCGACCTCATCGCCGCCACGGAGCGGGCGCTCGCCGCGGCGGTCGACCTCATGCGGCCGGGCACCCGGCTCGGTGACCTCTCGGCGACCATCGGCGCGCTGGCCCGCGAGTCCGGGTACCGCGTCAACACCCAGTTCGGCGGGCACGGGGTGGGCCGCACGATGCACGGCGACCCGCACGTGCCCAACGACGGGCGGCCGGGGCGTGGGCTGCAGCTGCGGCCCGGCCTGGTGCTGGCGATCGAGCCCTGGCTCACCGCCGGCGGCCCCGAGATCGTCACCGACCCCGACGGGTGGACCATCCGCAGCGCCGACGGGTCGCGCGGCGCGCACTCCGAGCACACCGTCGCGGTCACCGAGGGCGACCCGCTCGTGCTGACCGCGCGTAGCCCTGCGTCGTCGGCGCACGAGTAGGGTTGCGGCCGTGCAGATCTCGCCGTCGATCCTGTCGGCCGACTTCGCCAACCTCCAGCGCGCGCTCGAGAGCATCGGCAACGCCGACTGGGCGCACGTCGACGTCATGGACAACCACTTCGTGCCCAACCTCACCCTCGGCCTCCCGGTCGTCGAGGCGCTGGTGGCGGTGTCGCCGGTACCGGTCGACTGCCACCTGATGATCGAGGACCCCGACCGGTGGGCACCCGGGTACGCCGAGGCCGGCGCCGGCTCGGTCACCTTCCACGTCGAGGCGGTACGCGACGCGGTGGCGACCGCGCGCGGCATCCGGTCGGCGGGCGCGCGCGCCGCGTTCGCGGTCAAGCCCGGCACGGCGTTCGCACCGTACGAGCGGCTGGTTCCCGAGGTCGACATGGTGCTCGTCATGACCGTCGAGCCCGGTTTCGGGGGCCAGTCGTTCATGGCCGACCAGCTGCTCAAGGTGCGCGAGGTACGCGAGGCGGTGCGCCGCCACGGCGGGGAGGTGTGGGTGCAGGTCGACGGCGGGGTGTCGGCCGACACCATCGGGCAGTGCGCCGAGGCCGGGGCCGACGTGTTCGTCGCCGGCTCGGCCGTCTACGGCGCCGAGTCGGCCGCCGCCGCGGTCGACGAGCTGAGGGCGCTGGCCGGCGCGCACCGGGCCGGATGACGTCGCTCGCCTCCCGCCTCGCCGGAACCGGCGGCTACGCGGCCGATCTCGACCTCGCCGAGGGGCTGGCGCCCGGCGAGGTGCTCGAGGGGGCCGAGCTGGAGGGCTGCCGGCTCACCGGATCGGTGCTCGAGAAGGCGGTGCTGCGAGGGTGCCGCTTCACCGACTGCGTCTTCACCGGGTGCAACCTGTCGATGGCCGACCTGGACGGCTCGGTGTTCCAGGACTGCCGCCTCGTCGACTGCAAGGCGCTGGCGGTGTTGTGGGCCCGGGCGCGCTCGTCCCCGCTGTCCGCCCGTCCGTGGGACATGGAGCGCTGCCGGCTCGACCTCGGCACGTTCCGCGACACCGAGGCCACCGGTTCGCGGTTCTCGTCCTGCTCGCTGCGCGAGGTCGACTTCGGCGGTGCCGACCTCCGGCGGGTCGGGTTCGCCGGCAGCGACCTCACCGGTGCCACGTTCGCCGGCACCGACCTGCGGGAGGCCTCGCTGCGGGGCGCCCACGGGTACGCGTTCGACCCGGCGGAGAACCGCGTCCGGGGTCTGCGGGTCGACGCGGCGGCCGCGGGCGGCATCCTGCTCGCGATGGGTCTCGTGGTCGAGGACTGAGCCCGCGCCGCGGTGGCCGTTCGTCGCACCGGTGGCGACGGACCCCGGCATCCGGTCGTACGGTGGTCGGCACCAGTTCGTCGACCACGGAGGCATCCCATGACCACGAACACCGGTTCCGGCAACATCGCCCGACGTGCACTCGCGGTGACGGGAGGTGCGGTGGCGGGCCTGCTCGTCTGGGTGGTCCTCGTGCCGATCGGCGGTATGGACCTGCGTGCCGTGACCGGCGGTACCGAGCGGGAGATCCCGGCCGCCGCCGTCGTGCTCTCCGCACTGATCGGCGGGCTACTGGGCTGGGGTATCGCCGAGCTGCTGCAGCGGCGCGCCGGCCGGCCGAGGCGCACCTGGGTCATCCTCACCACCATCCTCGCCGCGCTGTCCTGCATCAGCCCGTTCGGCGGCGCCGCGGACACCAGCTCGGCACTCGGGCTGGTGCTCATGCACATCGCCGTCGCCCTCGTCGTGATCCCGGGGATCGCCGCCACCCTGCCCGCCACGCGGCCCGGCGCGACCGCCGGGTGAACGACCGCACGCCCGTCCATCAGCCGGCTCGCGCGGTCGCTGCGGCATACTGGGAGCCGACGTGCTCCGGGATCGGTGCAATTCCGAACCGGCGGTGACAGTCCGCGACCCGGCCGCAGCCAGCGGCCGGTTGACCCGGTGGAACTCCGGGACCGACGGTGAGAGTCCGGATGGTAGGCAGCACGTGTCGCCGGGACGAGGAGTCCCGGCGGCGGCCGTCGCGGCGGTGCACGCGAGTGCGTCCGCGCTACCGCCATCCGCCCGGAGCCTGACGACCGTGACCGGTTCGAGGCATGAGGGCAGACCCGATGGACAGCAGCACCGCGCCGATGCAGCGGGCGCTCGACGCCGCGCTGCTCGGCCCGGAGGCCGACCCCAACCCGCGGGTCGGCTGTGCCATCACCGATGACGCGGGCCGCGTCGTGGCGGTCGGGCACCATCGCGGCGCGGGCACCGACCACGCCGAGATCGACGCCCTGGCCCGGGCCGGGGATGCCGCACGCGGCGGCACTGCCCACGTCACCCTCGAGCCGTGCGCCCACACCGGACGCACCGGCCCGTGCACCGATGCCCTGATCGACGCCGGGATCGCCCGGGTCGTGTATGGCGTCGCCGACCCCGACCCGGTGGCCGCCGGGGGAGCGGCCCGGCTCGCGGCGGCCGGGGTCGCGGTCGAGCTGGAGCCCGACGCCGGCCGCCGCAGCGCCGCCGAGGAGCTGGTCGCGTCGTGGACGTTCGCCCGCCGGCATCTGCGGCCCTGGGTGGTGTGGAAGTCGGCGGTCACCCTCGACGGCCGCTCGGCCGCGGCGGACGGGTCGAGCCGGTGGGTCACCGGCCCCGCGGCCCG
>JBOFBK010000033.1:0-4009 GCA_051645525.1 Dermatophilaceae bacterium
GCGCCTACGCGGGTTGATGACGCACTCATCACGTCCACCGCTCCTCGGCGTACGTCGACAGCTGGACGAGCCGGGGACCACGGCGCTACGCCGCCTGTCTCGCGCCCGTCCCACGTGCCGGGGCGCCTGCATGCCTCCGCGGCGCGGAGGGCTCGCTCCACGGCATCCGGCCCGCGACCCGGGCGCCGGCCACGGGCCCTGGTGTTCCTCGCGGCGGTGCTCGCTATGACGGTCACAGTGCCGCTCGCCGGGTTCTCCCTCGTGCCCGGCTGGTCGCCGGTTGCTGCCGTGGTCGCCGTGGTGGCCGCGCTCGCGTGGGTGCGCTCGGCCGTGCGGGCCGAGCAGGCCGCGCGCGCGGCCAGGCGGCGTGCGGCGGTGCAGGCCCGGCGTCGCGCCGCTGCCGACGCCCGCCGTCGCGCCGCGGTCGAAGCCCGTCGTGGACCTGCCGCCGTGCCGGCAACGGCGGTCACGGCACCCGCCGTCGCGCACCACAGCGACCCTGTCGCCGTACGCTCCGGCGACCTCATCGTGCACTCGGGAGTATCCATGCCATCCGACTCACTCGATGCTCCCGACCGTCCGGCCGCCGGCACTCCCGACCGTCCGGCCGCCGGCACTCCCGACCGTCCGGCCGCCGGCGCATCGCACCTGGCCGACCGTCCGGCCGTTGGCGCCTCGCGGCCCGCCGAGAGCTCCACGCCGCCGGTCGCGGCAGCCGACGAGGCCGTCGAGATCGCCATGGTGCACCTCGTCGACGAGGACGACATCCCCCTCACCTGGGACCCCGTGCCGGTGCCGCGGCCGACCTACACGATGAAGGCGAAGGCCGAGCGGGTCGAGACAGCTCCGGCCGCGGTCACTGCCGCCCCGGTGCCCGTCGTCGAGCACGACGACAGGCGCGAGCAGCGGCGGGTCGCCGGGGCCTGAGCAGTCGGCCGGGTCGGCGCACCCGGCCAGGTGTGCCACGTCATCCGGCTGGGGTTGGCGCGTCCGACGGCGCCGCGTCACCCAGCCCGGGGCAGCGCGTCCGGCGACGCGGCGTCAACCGGCCGGGTCGGCACACTCGGCGGCGGGGGCGTCATCGGCGCACCTCGATGCGCCACGTCATCCGTGCGGCTGGCCCTGCTCGCTCGGCGAGGCGGTGGAGTCGTCGACATTGTCCTTGGTCTGCTCGTCGACCGCCGCTCCGAAGTCGTCGCCGCCGACCGGCTCGTCGTCGATCAGGTGATGGCCCACGGCGTTGAGCACTGCCACGAGCGGCACCGCGACGAGGCCGCCGACGATCCCGGCGAGCACGATCCCGGCGGCGATGGCGAGGATGACGGCGAGCGGGTGGATACGCATCGCCCGGCCGATCAGCAGGGGCTGCAGCAGGTGGCTCTCGATCTGCTGCACGCCGATGACGATGCCCAGCATCACCAGAGCCTCGACCGGGCCGAGCGCGACCAGAGCGAGAAGGATCGCGACCGAGCCGGAGATCAGCGCGCCGACGATGGGGATGAAGGCGCCGAAGAACACGATGAGGGCGATGCCGGAGGGAAACGGCACGCCGAGCAGTGCGGCACCGCCACCGATGCCGATGGCGTCGACCGCGGCGACGAGCACAGTCGCGCGGGTGTACGCCGAGAGCTGGGCCCAGGCGATGACGCCCGAGCTGCCGACCCGTTCACGGGCGGTGCGCGGGAACAGGCGGATGACCCACGTCCAGATCGTGCGGCCGTCATAGAGGAAGAAGAACAGCGTGAACAGTGCGAGGAAGAACCCGGTGACCGCGTGCCCGGCGGTGATGCCGGCGGCGGTGGCGACGTCGGTGAGGTTCGACGCACTGATCGCGTCACGGCCGCGGTCGATCCACTCGTCGACCTGCGAGTCGGTGATGCCGAAGCTGTCCCGGGCCCACCTGCGGATCTTGTCGATGCCCTGGCTGACCTGGGTGGTGATGTCGTCGAGCTGGGCGACGAGCTGAGTGCCCACGAACGAGAGCAGGCCGAGCACCCCACCGATGGTGCCGATGACGGTGACGAGCGCCGCCAGCGCCCTGGGCAGCGCCCGGGCGAGGAAGCGGTAGACCGGCTGGAGCAACGCGGCCAGCAGCAGGGCGACGATGATCGGGATGACGACCTGCGAGAGCAGGCCCAGCACGTACAGCACCAGGTAGCCGGCCGCAGCGATGAGCAGGGCCCGCCAGGCCCACTCGCTGGCCGTGCGGACCCCGAGCGGCACCGACCACGCCGCGGGCCGGCGCGGGTCGCCCGGCGACAGCGGCTCGGACACCGTGGTCGTGCGCAGTACCGTGCGCGGCAGGTCGGTGGGGCCGGCGCGACGAGCCCTGCGGATGTCGTCGAGGAGTCGCCGGCGCATGCCGCTCAGCCTAGGTGCAGGTCGTTGGTCCACGGCCTGGCGTGTACCCGCGTAGCTCAGGCCGCACCCGTGCGCGGCAGTGGCCGGTTCACCTTGGTCCTCGGCGATTCGGCCACGTCGTCGGCCGGCTGGTATCGTCACTGCCGCACTCGGGGCTGTGGCGCAGTTGGTAGCGCGTCTCGTTCGCAATGAGAAGGTCAGGGGTTCGAATCCCCTCAGCTCCACCCATCCGGATGACGGGCCGGGCACCTCGGTGCCCGGCCGTCATCCGTTGTCACGCCGCGACGATGTCCAGGTGCTGACGATGACCCTTGTGCGATAATCGCAGAAATGCGATCATGATCAGGTGCTGGTCGTCGAGCTCCATGACGAGGTCGTGGACTGGCTCGACTCGCTCACTGATACGGAGTGGGTGCGGATCGTGGTGGTCGTGGACCGGTTGGCCGAACTCGGGCCGCGGGCGCGGATGCCGCTGTCGCGCAGTCTCGGTGAGGGCCTGTTCGAGCTGCGGTTCACGCTCGGCCCGACTGCACGACGCATCACCTACAGGTTCACCAACGATGGACGGATCATCCTGCTGACCACGTTTCGCAAGCAGCGAAACAACGAATGCAACGAGGTCGACCGAGCCCGCGAGGCGGCCAAGAGATGCGCCGTGCGACACCCATGAAGGAGGACACGATGGCCAACTACTCCCGCTGGACAGAGGTCCGGAATGATCGCCCCGAGCCGTCGGCCGAAGCCCGTGCCGGCGTCGAGCAGGACCTCGCCCTCGGTCAGCTGATCTACGACCTGCGCACGGCCGCGGGCCTCAGCCAGCGCGAGCTGGCTGCCCGGATGGGAACCACGCAGTCCGTCATCTCCCGTCTCGAGGAGGGCGGCGGCGTCCGCAACCGGATCGACACGCTGGCCCGCGTCGCCACCGCCCTGAATCGACACCTGGTCGTGTCCTTCCCCGAGAAGCTCCCCGCCAAGTTGAAGGATGCCGTTCACGTCGCCTGACAGCGACGATGTGGTGGCCTCGGACCGGCTCGACGCTGATTCGAGTCGCCAACGGCCACGTCGGCGTCGACACGGCAGTCTCACCGACCTCGACGACCCGGCGTGGCTGGGGCTGTTCGAGAGCGTGCAAGAGTCGTGGTTCCGGCTGGAGACCTTGCAGGTCTACGACGTGGAGTACGAGCGCGAGGAGTTCGAGCTCTTCCTGTCGACAGGCCGGTTCGATCGGGAGCCGGGCTCGTGGCAGCGAATGCTCACGCGGCACGCCGAGGCGGGTCGTTCGCTGCGCCGGGTGCACGTCGTCGAGGAGCCGCTGACGGACTACCTGCGGTACGAGATCGAGCAGTACCGGCAGCACAGCGCGGCGGGGGAGGACATCCGTCTCATCTCGGTGTCTTCCTCTGGTTGGCCGGCGGACATCCCTCGCATCGACTTCTGGCTGTTCGACGACCGGGAGGTGTGGGACATGCACTACGACGAGGCCGGCCGGTTCGTGAAGGCGACCCGTTCACCCGACTTTGCTCAAACTAGTGCGCAGGCGGGTGCTGGTGGATCGCGTTGATGGCGTCGGCGAGGTCGTCCGGTAGCGGGTCGGCGGCGGTAAGAGTGTGGCCGCCGGCGGCGATGGTGACCTCTCGGTAGCGGCGGG
>JBOFBK010000034.1:0-3415 GCA_051645525.1 Dermatophilaceae bacterium
ACAGTCGTGGCACGTCAACACCGGGGCGGCCAGTACCAGCGTCGACCTCAGCCTTCCGCCCAGCGCGGCGTTCCTCAAGGTGTTCCTCGCCGACGCCTGGTTCATCGACGGCATGACGCCGTGGCTGCCGAACTGGAGAAGGGCGAGCGCATCGATCAACAAGGTCAGGTTCCGCAACTCCAGTGGCGTCGACCAGACCATCGACTACAGCTTCGGAGCACAACAGCGAGTGCACTACAACCCGACGATGACCGGAGCGACCATCGTCGCCTCCGCGGTCAACGGGATGGCGACCATCGTCTGGACACTCGGCTACTGGGCATGACGAAAGACGGACAGGAGGAAGCGCACCGATGAACACCGATGACCTGAACGCGGCGATCCAGTCGAGCGGCACCGCGCTCGCCGTGGTCGCTACCGACACGGTCGTGCTCTACGACCGGGCGACCGGCGGCGTCGCGCACGTGCATCACTCGATCACCATGGAGGGTGCCGATCGGCGCACCACCGCCCAACGACGAGACGCCGCACGCGCGGCCGCCGCCAGCGCGGGCGCGTCGGTGGAGGACCTGGACGTCCTCGACATCGACGACTTCGCCCCGGAGCCAGGCCGTGGCTACCGCGTGGACCTCGTGACGAGAAGGCTCGTGCCCCAGCAGGCGCCAGACCCCCCCACCTCGGAGGCGAGCCGCCACCGGTGACCCCGGGGCGAGCCGCCCCGATCACCCGGAGCCCCTGCGTCAGCCGTCGTCCGCGGAGCCGCTCGTCATCCAACCGTCCCGGGCGCGGGGTCCGGGGCGGTCGGCTGGGGAATCGAGGTGCCGCTGCCGCGGCAACCCGCCATCATGAGGGATGCTCTCCGGCCGCGACGTCGAGCTCGCCGAGGTCTCCGCCCGGGTCTCCCGGCGCGGCGTGGCGATCCTCGGGCCGGCGGGCGTGGGCAAGACCGCGTTGGCTCGCGAGGTGACGTCGCGGCTGGACCAGCGGCGCACCCTCGTGGTCTGGGTCGCCGCCACCGACGCCAGCCGGCAGGTCCCGTTCGGGGCACTGGCCGCGCTGGTGCCGGAGTCGACGACACCGGACGCCACCGTCGTGCTGCCCGCCATCCGTTCCACCCTGAGGAGACGAGCCGACGGTCGACGGCTCGTCGTGGCGGTCGACGACGCCCACCTCCTCGACGGGCCGTCGGCGGGCGTGCTGCTCGGCCTCGTGCCGCACGCCCGACTCGTCGTCACCGCTCGCTCCGGCCGGCCCTGCCCGGATGCCGTCACCGCGTTGTGGAAGGACGGCCACCTCGACCGGCTCGACCTCGCGCCGTTCGACCGGACCGGTGCTGCCGCGCTCGTCCGAGGACTCGTCGGCGGCGAGGTCGCGGCACCGACGCTGGACCTGCTCTTCCAGTGGACCAGGGGCAACGCACTGTTCCTCACCGAGCTCGTCCGGGCTGGCGTCGACGACGGCGCGCTGGTCCAGAGGTCCGGCCTGTGGTGGTGGCAGGCCCCGCTGCGGGTGCCCCCGGGGCTGACCGAGCTGCTCGACCGCCGGTTGCACGATCTCCTGCCTCCCGAGCGGGACGCCCTCGCCGCGGTCGCGCTCAGTGAGCCGGTGGCCCTCGACGTCCTCGAGCGGCTCGTCCCTGCCGAGGTCGTGGTCGGGCTGGAGGACCGAGGGCTGCTCCACGTCGGCGAGAGCGGGGACGGCACCGACGACGCCGTCGGCCTCACCGTCTCGTTCCGCCACCCCATGCTGGGCGCTGCGGCGCGGCGTCGGCTCTCGCCGGCACGGCAGCGCCGTGCCGCGACGATGCTGCTCGACGCCCACCCGGATGCTCCCGACCGGCCGCTCGACCGAGTCATGCGGGCCCGATGGCAGCTGGACGGGCGCGGCCGCGTCGACACCGCGCTGCTCCTGGACGCGGCCGACCTGGTCGCCCATGTCGACCCGCCCCTCGCCCGCAGGCTGTCCGGCGAGGCGCTCCGGCGCCGGCCGTCCACCCGGGCGTCCATCAGCCACGCGCAGGCCCTCGTCGAGGACGGGGACCTGTCGGCCGCCCGGATGACGCTGGAGCAGGCCGCGGATCGGGCGGGCACGGCATCCGAGCGCGTCCTGGTCGCGGCCGCGCTGGCCGGGCACCGCGCCTGGCCCGAACGCGACCCGGCAGGTGCCCACGCCGATCTGCTGGCCCTGCTGACGGAGGTCTCCGATGCCGGCGCCCGTGCCGACATCCGCTCGCTCGACGCCCTCGTCCAGCTGTTCGGCGGCGGGGTACCCCATGCACTCGACGCCGCCGAGTCGGTCCTCCACGACCCGGCCTCGGACCGGACTGCGGCGCTCCGAGCACGGCTGACCCAGGCCGCGGCGCTGACTCTCGTCGGGCGTACCGAGGAGGCCCTGGCCGCGGGCGAACACGCCGCGGCCGACGCGGCGTCCGATCCAGCCGGCCTGCCGTACGCCCAGGGCATGGCGTCCGCCGCGATCGGGCTGGCCCGACTCTGGCGGTCGCCGGTCTCGCAGCTGCCGACGACGCATCCGGCCACCGGGCGGTGGCCCATTCCCGCCGATCATCTCGGCGGTGCGTTGGAGCCGGTCACCTGGCCGCTCTTCGAGGGCTACGTCCGCCGGGTCGCCGGCGACCTCGACGGGGCGATCGCGCGGCTGCGCGAGGCGCTGGTCCAGCAGTCCGGCGGCGAGGGGCTGTTCCGCTCCGAGGCCGCCGCCTGGCTCGTCATCAGCCTCGCCGAGGCCGGCCGGGTCGCGGAGGCGGCCGAGGTGCTCGCCTCGACGCCGCCCGACGCCCTGGCCCTGGTGCCGGGCCTGCTGCCGTGGGCGTCGGCCGCAGTGGCGTCGGCACGCGGCGACCGGGACGAGGCCGTTCGGCAGGTCACCGCCGCCGTCGGCGCGGCCCGCCGATCCGGATGCCGGCTGGTCGAGCTCGGCTACCTGCTCTACGAGGCCGAGATCCGCGACTCGGCCGAGGAGGTGGGCCCGCGCATCCGCGAGATCGTCGACGCGGTCGACGCTCCTCGCCTGGTCGTGAACGCCCAGGCGACCCTGGCGGTCGCCGATGCCCGCACCGGTGACGAGGCCACCCTGCTGCGCCACGCCGACGCGCTGGAGGAGATGGGCATGTCCCGGCTCGCGCTGGTGGTGGCCGAGGCCGCCGAGGCAGTCGCGGTACGGACCGGCACCGACGAAGCCGCACGAGCACGGGCCGAGCGCCTGCGTTCGACGCTGGGCATCACACCGGCCACGACACATCCGGAGCTGACCGCGCGCGAGGCGGAGGTGGCCGCCCTGGCCGCCGAGGGCCTGACCGACCGCGACATCGCCGAGCACCTGGTGCTGTCCGTGCGCACCGTGGAGAGTCATCTCTCTCGGGTCTACCGGAAGCTTCACGTGAGCTCGAGGCGGCGGC
>JBOFBK010000035.1:0-1253 GCA_051645525.1 Dermatophilaceae bacterium
CCGACGGCTCAGGCTGCGTCACCCACCCGATCCACCGGCCGACCGGTCCGCCCCTCGCCGGTGCCCGAGGGGGCGACGGTCGCCCTGATCGCACCGGCCGGTCCGGTCTCCGCGGAGCAGGCCGCCCAGACCGAGAGCAACATGGCGGCGCTCGGCTTCGCGACGCGCTACGGGCCGAATGCGCGTGAGCAGTACGGCTACCTCGCCGGCACCGACGAGCAGCGCCTCGCGGACCTGCACTGGGCGTTCGAGAACGACGAGATCCAGGTGGTGTGGTGCATCAAGGGTGGCTACGGCTCGGGCCGGCTGCTCGGCCAGATCGACTACGACCTGATCCGGGCCCACCCCAAGCCGTTTGTCGGCTTCAGCGACATCACCGCGCTGCATCAGGCGTTCCTGCAGGAAGCCGGCCTGGTGACCCTCATGGGGCCGGTCGCAGCCTTCCCGGCGACCGACGCGTCACTGGCCGCGGCGAAAGGAAAGCTGCTCGGCGCCGGCGTCGACGAGCTGCGGGTGTTCGACCCGGAGTCCGTCACGGATGACGCCTACCGGCCCGTCGTGGTCACGCCGGGCACCGCCCAGGGCCAGCTCGTCGGCGGCAACGCGACGATGCTCCGCACCCTCATCGGCACCCCGTGGGCGCCGAGTTACGGGGGGAAGATCGTGCTGCTCGAGGACGTCAGCGAGGTGCCGTACCGCTTCGACCGGCAGCTGACCCACCTGCTCGACGCGACCGACCTCGCCGAGGCGGCCGGGATCGCGATCGGCGTCTTCGCCGACTCGACGCCGCCGGCGGACTCGCTCACTCTCGCCGAGACGCTCGCGGACCGGCTCGGAGACCTCGGCATCCCGGTGCAGTACGGCCTGCCGTTCGGCCACATCGCCGAGCAGGCGACGATCGCGCACGGGCAGCCCGGCGTGCTCGACACCGCCAGCCAGACACTGACCGTGCTCGACGGTGAACCGGGCCGGCGTGGCGCGGGCGACGGCCCGACCACCCTCGTCGTCCCGCCGAGCACTGTCATGAAGGTACCCACCTGGGCGCTGCAGTAGCGCCGGGCGGCACCTCGCCGGGCGGCACGACGGCGCTCAGCGACCACGGCGTCCGATGCGACCGCGTCGTCTGCAGCGCGGTCGTCATCCGTCGAACGTCCCACCATCGCACCGTCCGGCACGCCCCGGCCGTCGGTAGCGTGCCGGTCATGTCACTGCCGAACTCGCTGCACCGGCCGTACCCCGAGCCCGGCTACCTC